>DIZT01000280.1 GCA_002427975.1 Micrococcaceae bacterium UBA6021
CTGCCCAGAGACGGCCACGAAGCTGCCCAGAGACGGCCACGAAGCTGCCCGGTGGCGGACATGAAAACTGCCCGCTGACGGCCATGAGATCTGCCCGACACGATTCCGTCTGCCTCGCCGCGTCCCGCGGTTGAGGCCCCTCCTGAGGTGCGGTTGCGGTGCTGAAGCGCCTACCGCCCCCAGGAGGGACACCGTGAAGTCTGCCGAGGAGATCATGAATATGTTAGATGCGTTTGATTTGACCGGGTCGTTGCGTGATGCCGGCGAGCTCGCCGGGGTCTCACATCACACCGTCGCCCGGTACGTCGCCGTCCGAGATAGCGGCCTGGCTGTTTGCGGGGTGACCCGACCGATGTTGATTGATGAGTTTCTGCCCAAGGTCGAGGAGTGGATCGAACGCTCCAACGGCAAAGTCCGCGCCGACGTCGCCCACGACAAGCTCGTCGCTTTGGGCTTCACCGGGTCGGAGCGGACGACCCGCCGGGCGGTCGCGGCGGTGAAGAAGAACTACCGTCTGGGTCGGGTGCGGGTACACCGCCCGTGGGTCACCGAGCCTGGGATGTGGCTTCAGTACGATTTCGGTGATGGTCCGGTCATCGACGGGGTGAAGACGACGTTGTTCTGTGCGTGGCTGGCGTGGTCGCGGTTCCGGGTGGTGTTGGCGATCCGGGACAAGACCGCTCCGAGCGTGATGGCGGCCCTGGACGTGACCCTGCGCCGCCTGGGCGGGGCACCCACGTACCTACTGACCGATAACGAGAAAACCGTGACCACCGGGCACATCGCCGGGATCGCGGTCCGCAACGCGGCGATAGTTGCCTTCGCAAGGCATTACGCGGTCACGATTCTCACCTGTGAGCCGTGCGACCCGGCCAGTAAGGGTGGCAGTGAGTCGACGGTCAAGGTCGCCAAGGCCGACCTGGTCCCCAAGGACACCAACCTGCTCGAGGCCTACGACTCGTTCGCGCAGCTGGAAGCAGCTTGCGAGGCGTTCTGCCGTGAGGTCAATGCCCGGGTCCACCGGGTCACCCGCCGCGCCCCGGCCGACATGCTCGCCGAAGAGGTGGCCCAGTTGCATCCGGTGCCGTTGGTCCCTCACACGGTCGCGTTCGGGGTCACCAGGACCGTCGCCTCCAAAACCCCGATGGTGGCCTACGACGGTGGGCAGTACTCCGTCCCAGCCCACCTGCTCGGCCAGGTCGTGTGGGTCCGGGTCCATGGCGCCGGCGCCGACGAGCAGGTCATCATCGTCCACGTCGGGCCCACCGGGCCGCTCGAGGTCGCCCGGCATAGGCGGGCGATGCCGGGTAGTCCCCGCCTGGACGACGCACATTTCCCGCCGGCCCCGGCGGGGGCTTTGGGGCGAATCCCCAAGGCCCGTAACGAGTCCGAGGCCGCTTTCCTGGTGTTGGGCGACGGTGCCCGGTTGTGGTTGACCGAGGCCGCCGCCGCAGGAACGACCAAAGTACGCGTCAAGATGGCCCAGGCCGTCACGCTGTCCAAGCTGTTCGGCGCGGCCGAAGTCGACTGGGCGCTCGGGCACGCGGCGGTCCATGCCCGGTTCGGTCATGGGGACCTCGCCTCGATCCTGGACCACCATGCGGCGACTACCACCGCCGGCCCGACCCACCGCGCCGGTGAGGACGGGTCCCTGACCCAGGGCACCAGCAGCTGGGCCGCGTTCGGCACGACGCCCGCCGCCGAACTGCCCTGCGATGAAGAGCAGGAGGCGGCGCTGTGAGCGCGGCTTCACCGGCTCAGACCACGCCGATCCCGACCCTCGGAATCCCCACCGCCCCACCACTGCCCGAGGACCTCGAAGCACTACTGCGCAGGTTGCGGCTGCCCCACATCCGCCGGCACGCCCCCGAGGTCGTAGCTACCGCCAAAGCCCAACGCTGGGAACCAGTCGAAGTCCTACGCGCCCTGTTCAAAGAGGAGTCCGCCGGGCGGGAACGCTCAGCCCTGGCCACCCGCCGCGCCACCGCCGGGTTCCCCACCGGCAAGACCTTCGCGGCCTGGTCGGCTGACGCGTCCTCGATCCCGGCCCCGACCCAGCAGGCCCTACGCACCCTGGAATGGGTCCACCGCCGGGAGAACCTCGTCGTCTGTGGGCCATCGGGGACCGGCAAGACGTTCCTGCTCGAGGCCCTCGGACAACACGCCGTCGAGCAAGGACTACGCGTGGCGTGGTTCACCCTCGAAGACCTCGGGGTTCTCCTACGCCGCCACCGCGCCGACGACACCGTCACCAGGGCCATCGCCCGCGTCCTGCGAGCCGATCTGGTCGTGGTCGATGACATAGGCCTGTTGCCGGTTTCTCAGGACGCAGCCGAGGGCCTGTACCGCTTGGTCGATGCCGCGTACGAGAAACGCTCGGTGGCGATCTCGTCAAACTTGCACCCGGCCTCGTTCGACGAGCTGATGCCCAAAACACTAGCCACGGCCACGGTCGACCGGCTCCTACACCATGCCCACGTCTGTCAGACCAGCGGCGAGAGCGTGCGCCTGTCCCAGGCCCTGGCCGGCGACGGCGTCACACCTCTGGGCGGCACCCGATGAGCACCAACACCGCTGCCCGCTCCAGCGTCATCTACGAATGCCCCGAATGCGAAACCCGCTACGTCGACGAGCGCCGCTGCCCGGACTGCAACCTCTTCACCCGCCGCATCGGCCCGGGCGGCTCATGCCCCCACTGCGACGAGCCCGTCGCTCAAACCGACCTGACCTGACCCACCCAACCAAGGAGACCCCAATGCCCAACACCTAACCGAACGCCGTTGGTGGCCGCCACTGGGCAGATCCCATGGCCACCAGCGGGCAGTTTTCATGACCGCCACTGGGCAGTTCCTCATGGCCCTTGACACTGGAAGCCAGCGAACACCGACCGCTTGGTACAAGCTCTGCACCGCTATCTCGCTGACGGCGGCGGTCGTGTGGCTGACTAGATATCGGCTCCGGGCGACCTGCTCGGGCGTCGGGTCGCCAGATCGTCTATGGCGGCACGTAGGACCTGACGTGCGATCTGGGCTGTTACCCGGCGTGGACGAAAGCCTTCCTTGACCGGGCCTGTCAAGTTAACGGTG
>DIZT01000063.1:0-4547 GCA_002427975.1 Micrococcaceae bacterium UBA6021
GCGGAGTGGGAGGCGCTGTCCTTCCACCTGAAGATCCAGGGCCGGCTGCTGCTGGTGGAGCTCGACGCCGGTGCACTCACCCTCAGCGTCCGCGGCGGCGGATCGCTGGACGTGGATGTCCGCGGCCAGGTGCTCAGCGTCGGCGCGGAACCGGTCCGGATTGCCCTGGATCCGGTGGAGGTCCCGGAACGTACTGTCTTCCCAAGCGGACCTCCGACGGCGAGCCTGCCCATCGTGAGGTGACCCCCCAGAGCCACCGCCAAAGCAACGCGGGGTCACTTAACGCCCATGATCCCCCCGGACATGGGCGCTAAGTGACCCCGCGTTGTCCAGCAGGTGGGCCAGGTGGCCTACTGTTTAAGCACCCAGCACGAAAGCAGAGGTGACCATGGCCAAGCGCACAAACCCGGCAGTACGAATCGCCCAGGAAACCGCCCACAACGCGGTGTTCGACGCCGACGGCAAGCCGAAACCCGGAGTCCACAATATGCTCCTCCGGGCAGTCGGAATCCAGCGGCCGCTGGTCCTCGCCTACGTCCGCCGGCTGCAACGCAAACACCCGCGCGCAAGCGCCGCGAAGCTCGCGGAAATCCTGGAACGCGACTACCTTCGGGCGGTGACCGGCGGCGGCGCGATCGTTGGGGCAACTGCTGTGGTTCCCGGCGTCGGAACCGTAGCCTCGCTGGGGCTCTCCGCCGCGGCTACCGTCGGCTTCCTCGAGGCCACGGCCCTTTATGCCACCTCGCTGGCTGAACTTCATGGCATCCGCCTGACCAACCCGGAAAAGGCCAGCACCATGGTTATGGCCATCATGCTGGGCGAAGAGGGGACTGCCCTGTTGGGAACGCTGAGCGGCCAGGCCCTGGGCAAGGGTGCCAGTGCCACCCAGGCGTGGGGCAGCGTGCTGACCAAGTCCATGCCCTCAGGGTTCGGCGCCATTCGGAACAAGATCCAGCAGGCTTTCCTCAAAAACCTGCTCAAAAGGCAGGGCACGGCGCTGCTTGGCCGGGCGCTTCCGTTCGGCATCGGCGCGGTGGTGGGCGGTGCCGGTAACCTCATAATGGGCCGCGCCGTGGCGGCGAACGCCAAAGAAGCTTTCGGCCCCATGCCGGACACTGTCCCCGGTGAGCTCATGGCCACGGCGGCGGAACCGGAAAAACTTACTCTGGAAGGCAACAACCTTGGATCTTAACGCTGACCTCGGCGAATCGTTCGGCTCGTGGAACATGGGGGACGACGCTGCGATGTTCCGGTTGGTGACCAGCGCCAACGTGGCCTGCGGCTTCCATGCGGGGGATCCCATCACCATGCTGGACAGTTGCCGCGCCGCCTTTGAGCTCGATGTGACCGTCGGGGCGCACGTGGGATATCGGGATCTGGCCGGCTTCGGCCGCCGGTCCCTGGACATGTCTTTCGATGAGCTTTTCGGCGAAGTCCTGTACCAGCTGGGCGCACTCGACGGCGTGGCGCACGCCGTCGGTGCCTCCGTTGACTATGTCAAGCCGCACGGTGCCCTGTACAACCGCCTTGTCCACGATGCCGAGCAGGCTTCCGCCGTCGTTGCCGCCATCCAGGCCTACGACCCCGGCCTTCCGATTCTTGGGCTGCCGGGTTCGCAGCTGCTGATCCAGGCCAGGGAGGCTGGCCACCCGGTGTTTGTTGAGGCCTTTGTGGACCGCGCCTACCAGGCGGACGGCACCCTGGTGCCTCGCTCGCAGGAAGGCGCCGTCCTGCACGACGTCGACTCGATCGTTGAGCGCGCAGTGCGCCTCGCGACGATGGGGGAAGTTGTGGCCGTGGACGGAACTGTGGTTCAGGTCAGGCCCGATTCACTGTGCATTCATGGCGATACCCCTGGGGCTGTGGAGATGGCCGCCGGTGTCCGCGCCGGGCTCGAAGCGGCCGGCGTGGAGCTGGAATCTTTCGCGTAGTCCCGCCTACTGCAACACGGGGTCACTTACGGCCCATGCCGCGCGCCAACATGGGCCGTAAGTGACCCCGCGTTGCTGTGTGAGGGGTGAGTCAGCCGAAGACCAGGTGCGCCGCGCTGAAGATGACCAGCCCGGCCAGTGAACCCACCACGGTGCCGTTGATCCGGATGAACTGCAGGTCCTTGCCCACCTGGAGTTCGATCTTTTGCGACGTCTCTTCGGCATCCCAGCGCGCCACGGTATCGGTGATGACGCCGGCGATGTCCGAGCGGTAGGTCCGCACCAGGTAGCCGGCGGCGTCGCCGATCCAGGCATTGACCTTGCCGGCAAGTTCGGCGTCGGTAACCAGGCGTAAGCCGAAGTCCCGCACTGTCGCCTTGAACCGAACCGTCAGCTCACTGTCCGGATCGTCCACGGCGCTGAGCAGGGCGTTCTTCACGGTTCCCCAGGTGCGGGAGGCCAGTTCGCGGACTTCGGGATCTCCCAGCACCTGCGCCTTGAGGTCCTCGGCCCGGGCGATCATCGCGGGATCGTGCTGGAGGTCCTGCGCGAGGTCGTTGAGGTACTTGTCGATCGACTGCCGCACCTGGTGGTTCGGATCGGACTGCACGGCTCGCACGAACTTGAGGATCTCCACGTACACCTTGTCGCCCACCAGCCCGTCCACGAACTGCGGGACCCAGGAGGGGGAGCGGTCCGAGACCAGCCGGCTGACGGTCTCGTGATTGTCGTCCACCCAGTCCGCGGCGCGGTCCACCAGCAGGTCCACCAGGTTGTGGTGGTGCCCGTCGGCAAAAATCCGCTCCGCCATCCTGCCCACCGGCGGTCCCCACGGCGGAGCCAGCAGATGCTTACGTACCATTGCCTCGATGACCGCCTGGACGTCGTCGTCGTTCAATACCTTGAATGCGCCGCGGATGACCGTCGCACCCTCCTTCGCCACGCGTTCGGCGCCACCGGGCCCGGCGAGCCATTGGCCGGCCTTCCGGGCGACGTTCACGCTGGCCAGCTTGTCGTGGACCACCTGCTCGGACAGGAAGTTGGTCTCCACAAACTCACCCAGTGACGCCCCGATCTGGTCCTTGCGGCGCGGAATGATGGCGGTGTGCGGGATCTTGATGCCCATGGGGTACTTGAAGAGCGCGGTGACAGCGAACCAGTCGGCCAGGGCACCCACCATTCCGCCCTCCGCCGCCGCCCGGAGGTACTGCAGCCACGGATAGTCCTTCTGCAGGGCGAACGCGAACACAAAAATGATGGCCATGGCAATGAGCAGTCCCAGTGCCACAAGCTTCATTTTCCGCAGCGCGGCCGCCTTTTCGGCGTCCCCCGCACTGAGTTGATGACCGACGACGGCGGCGCTCGCCTTGGGGGACCTCGGCGCTGGACCTGCGGGCCGGGGCGGGTCCTGGCGGGTAGTTGGCTCAGAGTTCACCTGCATGTGCCCAGCCTAGCCCCGCGCCGTCGGGCAGCGTCCGCTAGCGTGTCCTCATGATATTCGAGGAGTCTGTACCGGACCGGCCACTGGTGTTTGCCCACCGGGGCGCCAGCGCGGCATTTGCCGAACACACGCGCGCCGCTTACCTCCAGGCGATTGCCGACGGCGCGGACGGGGTGGAATGCGACGTCCACCTCACCCGCGACCAACACGCCGTGCTGCTCCACGACGCCAACCTTGACCGGACCTCGGACGGGACCGGGCCCGTTGCGGACCGAACGCTGGCCGAGTTGCGGCTGCTGGACTTCTCGTCCTGGAAAGGCGTCCGGATCCCGGAGGAATACGGCGCCCGGTCTGAGCAGTTCCTCACGCTCCCGGAACTCCTGGACATCCTGCGGGATGCCGGCAGGCCGATCGGGCTGGCGATAGAGCTCAAACATCCCAGTCCCTACCAGCTGAAGCTGGAAGACCGTGTGCTTGACGTGCTCCGGGGCGAAGGCTGGGACGCCGAAACCTCCACGGTGGACAACGTCCGGGTGACGTTCATGAGCTTCAGCCCGGATTCGGTCAAGCACCTGCTTCGGAGCGTGCCGGCCGAATTTATCTGCCAGTTGGTGGATGACATCGACGTCGATGAACTCCGCGATGAGCTGATCCTGGGCCCGTTGGCGGGCGGCGCGATCGCCAACGTGATGAAGGCCGCGCAGCTGGAAGGCGAACGCATTCTGGATGAGTGTGAGGCAGGACTCGCCGGACCGGGAATCATGTATGTCCGCGAACACGCCCGGACCGTGCAGCGCTGGCTGGAGTCCGGCCGCCGCTTCCGCGTCTGGACCGTGGATTCGGAGCGCGACGTGGCCCTCTGCCAGGGGTTGGGAATCCACGAAATCACCACCAACAAACCGGCCGGGGTGCTGGCGCAGCTCCAATCGACCGGGCAACAGGTCCAGCTACCGTCCTGAGCCGCGGCCCGCCCAGTCGGCCCGACGCTGCTGTTTAGCCCCCGGGGCGCCGCTGTGATTGAGTGGACACATGCCTTTTCGCTGGTCCGCCCGGGCCACCCATACAGTCTCCGCGGCGGCCATGAGCGCGCTGCTGATGACCAGCGCCATGAAGCACTTCCGTGAGCCACGGTTCTTCGAACAAGTCGTTCCTGATTACCTTTGCCGCGAGGCGCC
>DIZT01000063.1:4675-13688 GCA_002427975.1 Micrococcaceae bacterium UBA6021
AGCGGCCCCTGGCGGTGATGTCACGGGAGGAATGGATCGCGGTGAGCGGACTGCTGGAGGCGGGTGCCGCCGTCGGACTTCTGATCCCGGGCACGCGCCGTGCCACTGCCACCGCGGTGACTGCAATGTTCACCGTATTCCTGGCAGGCCACGTGGACGCCCTTCGCCGCGCCTATGGCCCCATGGGCTCTCCGGCGCAGCACAAGGTGCACACCGTCAGGCTGCCGCTTCAGCTGCCGCTGATCCTGTGGGCCTGGAGCCTGCGGAAACCTGGACGACGGCAGTGAAGCTGCTCCAGTCCCCCGCCGTCCGGGTGGGAATCTCGATCAGTATTGCAACCGGGCTTTACGGGATTTCCTTCGGCGCACTCTCCGTCACGTCGGGGCTTGATTTCTGGCAGACCATGGCGCTCAGCCTCCTGCTGTTCAGCGGTGGTTCCCAATTCGCGTTTATCGGTGTGGTCGCAGGCGGAGGTTCCGGAATTGCGGCCATGAGTGCAGCCACGCTCCTGGGCATGCGTAACGGCATCTACGGCATGCAGTTGAACGCTCTCCTGCATCCGACCGGCTGGCGGCGGTATGTTGCCGCGCAGGTCACCATTGACGAGTCGACAGCCACTAGCAGCGGGCAGAGCGATCCTGATGAACAACGGCGCGGTTTCTGGACAGCGGGCATAGGCATCTACGTGCTCTGGAACCTTTTCACTGCCATAGGGGCCCTCGCGGGAAGCGGGTTGGGTGATCCCAAACAATGGGGCCTGGACGGTGCCGCAGTAGCCGCCTTCCTGGGGCTGCTGTGGCCGCGGCTCAAAGGCCGGGAGCCGGCGGCAATTGCCGTGGTGTGCGCCCTGGCCACGGTGATGGCCGTGCCGTTCGTTCCCGCAGGCGTACCCATCCTGATTGCCGCCGTCGTAGCCGCGCTGATCGGCTGGTTCAGCCACGGGCGCAGTGACGAAGGTCTGGAACCGGATGTTGATCCCTACAAGGAGCACCACGGCCGCCGGGACACGCATCGGAACGGCCATGACCGGACAGGGCGGGCGGGCACATGAACCTCTGGATCTGGCTATTGCTGGCGTGTGCCCTTGCCTATGCGTGGAAGCTGGTGGGCTATTTTGTCCCCGCGAAGCTGCTGAAGGACCCCCGGATGTCGCGTGTTGCCGGCACCATGACCATCGGACTTCTGGCATCCCTGACCATCGTCAACACTGTGGCATCCGGCCAAACCCTGGCCGCCGACGCGCGGCTGGGGGCCCTCGCTGCTGGCGCCGTCGCGTTGGCTTTCCGGGCCCCCTTCCTGGTGGTCGTTGTGGTGGGCGCCGGTACCGCAGCACTGCTGCGGCTGATCGGTTGGAACTGACCGACTCCCTGATGAAGCCGACGCCGGACCACTGGTGGGGCGGCTCACATGCGCTGTAGCATGGTGCTGGCTATGCAGTTGGCCGTGGAAACCCGTGAGAGCGCTGACCATGGACACAAGACTGCACGTAGCCGTTGCGACACCCGGCAGAACTCGCCGTCCGGCACCCTATGGATGGCGTGCCGGGTTGCCGATCAAACGCTTCTTTACCCGGTTTCGGTCCTTGGCCGACCTGCCGCCGGAGGACCTGGACGCACTCTCCGAGCGGATAAAACTGGCTCTGGACGTGAGTCGGGAAGCGAACATCACCGCCCTGCACGCGGCGGTACGCGCCGAACTTCGAAGCCGGGAAACGGAACCAGACGAATAATGGCCGGTGCGAATGTCGGCGTGATGCGGGCCGCACCGCCCAAAGGAGCCACCTAAGATGAACGAACTGCCAGAGCCCAACGAACCGGATCCGGACAACGGAACCGACCCCCAGGGGGCGGACCCGAAGCCGCGGCCGGTGTACGACACAACTGTCTCCGAATCGACCCGGGAGTTGCGGGATACTTCCCGCCGCCGCCGTGACTCCGAGGAGAAGCTGCAGCAGCACCTCACGGAGGCAAAGGAGCACGTGCCTCATCACTACGATCATGAGCTGCACAAGCACGACCAGGAGCACCGGACTGCGGATGCGGGGGCGGGCGCGGATGGGAAGGACAACGCCGGTCCCCAAGACGCCGCGACTCAAGAAAAAGGCCCCGAAGGCCACGCAGGCTGAACGCGGCTATTCAACGTCGGTTCAGCGGTGCCCCTCAGGGCCCGGGCAGACAGGGTCCGGTCAGGCTGTAGGTCAGGCCGTTTGTTCAGCCTCTGGCGCCCCGGACCGGCGGGTGCTTTCTTCGACGGCAAACTCGTACCACGCCTGCGCGCCGAATTCCGGAGCGGGCGTGTCGAGGTTTTGGTAGAGGGCATCCAGCAGGTCGGCCAGCTCTTCGGCTGCCAGCGAGGGAAGGATCTTCTCCGGCCCGCGGGGGTCCCGGATGACCTGGGCCAGCTTCGCGTGGTTCATCGAAGAATGACGGGGCCGGATTGAATGCGCAGGACGTGGTTCATTAATGCTCCTCTGATAAAGCAGAGGCTGGCTGCCTAACCCCACCTGAGTCTAATCCAACGTTTTGACGCTCACAATGGCGCGGCACGGTGGTGTTTTCGGCGTTGACGCCCGGCGTCAGGCGAACTGGGGCCCCTGTAACTGCGGGGCGGGCAGCGGCACGTGCGCGGGCAGGGGACGGCGGGGCCGCTCAGTGCGGATGGCGTCTTCGATCAGTGCCAGAGGGCGGCGCCAGGCATCAGAGCCAGGTTCCATGGTGTCCACCACGCCGATCAGCATGGCGAGCAGGCGGAACATGTCAGTCATGGAAATATCGGAACGCAGCGTGCCTTGACCTTGGCCGCGGGCCAGCAGGACGCTGATGGAATCCATGAGAGAGCCGGTGATCCCGGTGAGGAGCTCGCGGCGGCCCGCTACGGCGTCCAGCAGATTGGCATCAGCGCTGGCGGCGGCCATGATGGCTTCAAGGACGCGCAGCAGCCCAGCCGTTGCATCGATGTCTGCCAACGCGTCCGCCATCACGGGGTCCACGGTCTCCCGGAGTTGCCGGTTGAGGGCGGCCAGGACCAGCTCCTCCTTGTCAGCGAAGTTCCGGAACAGGGTGGCCGGGCCAACGCCCGCGGTCATTGCGATGGTCTGGAGGGGAACCTCGGGGCCATGCTCGCGGAAACATTGGCGCGCGGCCAGGATGATCTTGTCCACGTTCCGGGCAGCGTCTGCGCGTAGTGGCTTGCGGACGACAGCAATGCTCATTCGTTCAGGTTAGCAACGCGGCAGGCAGCCATCATGGTTACCGGAGGGTAGGCGGCTATGTGACGTTTTGCCGTCCCCCGGGGCCGCACTACGTGGCCGGCAGCATGACAGAATTGCCCTATGTTGCTTGCATTTTCAGTCGCCCCGTCCGGTACGCCCGCCGGGGGATCGCGTCCCACCGACGCTTCAGTGCACGACGCCGTCGCGGCCGCCGTGCGGATCGTCCGGGAGTCGGGACTGCCCAACCAGACGGATTCAATGTTCACCACCATCGAGGGCGAATGGGACGAGGTGTTCGACGTCGTCAAGCGCGCCACCGAAGCCGTGGGCAAGTTTGGCAGCCGTGTCTCACTGGTCATCAAGGCAGATATCCGGCCTGGCTATTCCGGTGAGCTCAGCGCCAAGGTTGACCGCCTCGAAGAGGCCCTCTCAGACGGGTCCTGACAGCTGAAGGGGCCTACCCCGCCAACCCTGTCACGCCACGCATTCTTTTGGCGCCTGCCAAGCTCCGCCCCTGCGTCAATTCAAGAATGTGATCCGTAGGCCGGGCCAAAAGCCTGCGCCGCGTGACGCCGCACCTACGGTTCCTGGCCCGCGGTCCTGGACCGGCGCGTGCCTGCGTGCCAGACTGTGGCCATGTTTGAGCACAGGACCCAGCCAGGGTGGGTGGCAGTGGAAGACTTCCTCGCAACAACCGTGGTGCATCCCGACGATGCGCTCAAGCAGGCGGTGCGCTCCGCCGTCGACGCCGGGATGCCGCCCATCGAAGTGACGCCCAACGCCGGCAAGCTGCTCAAGCTCCTGGTCCAGTTGTCCGGCGCCCGGCGGGTGCTGGAAATCGGCACGCTGGCCGGGTTCAGCACCATCTGGATGGCGCAGGGGCTTCCCGACGACGGCCGGCTGGTCACGTGCGAATTCCTCACCAAACATGCGGACATCGCCAAGGCAAATGTGGAGGCTGCCGGGTTGGGGGACAAAGTTGAGGTCCGGGTGGGTGCCGCACTGGACACCCTGGCCGCGCTGCAGGCGGAGGGCCAGGAACCCTTCGATTTTGTGTTCATCGATGCGGACAAGGAAAACGACGCCGCCTACCTTGAATGGGCCGTCCGCCTGGGCAGGCCGGGAACCACCGTGGTGCTGGACAATGCCGTGTGGGAGGGCGCGGTGCTGGATCCTTCCATGGACCAGGTCAACGCGCCCGGGATCATCAGCGCACTGGAACTGCTGGGCCACCATCCGCAGCTCGACGCCACAGTGATCCAGACGGTCGGCTCCAAAGGCTGGGACGGGTTCGCACTGGCACGCGTTCGCTGACCAACTCACAACGTGAGGGGGCCGACGACGACTGGGGGGACTGGCCTCGGTCTCAGATGAGGCCACCTCGCCGCCGACCCCGCCTGACACCCGGGACGTCAAGGACCCGGGAAACGTGAAGGAATCTGCTGATATTGATTTTCCTCCAAGTGGCGGGCCCTGCCTAGTCCCACTCCGCAGCGACTCTGGCCGCAAGATAGTAAGTACGGTTACTATTAGGAGTCGGGTACCGAGGTCAACTGGGATGCAAACAGGTCCGAAGCGCCTGTCACTGCAGCATCGCTGAGGCCCCGTCACAACGAAGTGGAAAGAAGTGGATGGTTTTGGACACAACAACGTGGGTGTGGGTGATTGTTGCCATCGTCGTGGTGGTTCTGATTGTGCTGCTGCTGGTGACCGGGAGTCGCCGTCGGGCCATACAGCAGAAGCGGGACGAATCGCACCGCGAAAAGGCCGCCGAGATACGTCGGAATGCCGGGGATGTCGAGCTCGATGCGCGTGAAAACGAAGCCCGGGCGAGCCGCGCACGCGCCGACGCCGAGCAGGCTCAGGTCGATGCCTCGCGGCTGAAGCAGGAAGCCGAACAGAAGGCCGGCGACGCCAGGTCTCTCCGGGAGGACGTGGCCGAGCGCACGCAGAAAGCCGACGCACTAGACCCGGACACGCACCCGGCCCCCGACACGCATCCGGACCCGGATACGCATCCGGACGGCGAGGTTCGCGCGGATGCCACCCGCTCTGAGGAACTTGCGCCGGACACCGGGCGGGCAGATCGGGAAAAACCGATTTCAAGCTAGAGAGGGTCCCGGCCGCGGGCTCAGTGGCTGTGCCGGGGCTGAACCGCTGACGCAGGGCGGTCAACTAGGGTTGAGCCATGACTGAAGCGGCACACGGGTAATGGCAAAACGCGGCAAGTCAGGCGGCCGGAACAGCCAGCGTCCGACGGCGGGTGTCATCGACGTGCCGAAGGGAACCCGCCCTGACGGCCCGGTGGAGGGTGTCTACTATATTGATACCGGTGACTGCGAACTCATTGCGGACCAGGACAACTCCAACGGCTGGCTCCTGAAGATCAACGGTGTGATGAGCTCCCACATCGACCTCGCAGATCCGCTCTTCCTCGATTTTGAGTACATGCGCTGGATGGCGGCGCTGATCGAATCACGCTGGCCGCCGAAGTCCGCAAGGGGCGGGTCCACAACCAGTGCGTCCATGGCGGGCGGTACCGAGCGGCTGCGCGGGCTGCATCTGGGCGGCGGGGCCTGCTCCCTGGCCCGGTATTTCCACGCCGCCTACCCGGACGCACGGCAGGTGGTGGTGGAGCTCGACGGCAAGCTGGCAGAGTACGTCCGCGGCTGGTTCGACCTGCCCAAGGCACCGTTGCTGCGGCTGCGCGTTGGGGAGGCCCGCGAGGTCACTGAGACACTCACGCCGGACACCCGCGACTTCATCATCCGCGACGTCTTTGCCGGATCGCTGACCCCGCGGCCGCTCACCACCGCGGAGTTCAATGGCCACATCAAGCGGGTCCTGGCGCCTGGCGGCATGTATGTGGTGAACTCCGGTGACGCTCCGGACCTGAAAAACGCGCGGGAAGACGCCGCTACCATCGCCGCCTCGTTCGAACATACCGTCATCATCGCCGACCCCGCCATGCTCAAAGGCCGCCGCTACGGAAACATGGTGATGGCCGGCAGTGACGCCCCGCTGGACGGTGACCCGCAACTGGCCCGCCGGCTATTGGGCGGTGCCGTCCCGGCCCATATCTGGAACGACGCCCAGGTGCGCGCCTTCGCCGCCAACTCCCCGGTGCGTCACGACCCGGCTGCCCTGTCGAGCGAGCCTGTCCGCCTGTGATTGAGTCTGTCGAAATCCCGGGACAGGCTCAATCACCGTTCCCCCAATCCCAGCAGGGCATCCCGGTGCGCGGCTGTCTGGTCGCGTAGTGCCTGCACGACGGCGGCCACGGCAGGGCGGCGCATCGAATCCGGTCGCAGCACCATCCAATAAGGGAGCAGTTCGGCGAAGTCATCGGGCAGCAGCCTGACCAGGTCTTTGTGCAGATTGCCCATGAAGCACGGCAGGAAGCCGATGCCGGCGCCGGCGCGGGTGGCCTCCACATGGACGAACACGTTGGTGGAGGTGAGCCCCTCGCGCATCGCCGGCACCAGCCGCCGGGGTGCGTCCAGGTCGTCCACCTGCAGCATGGAATCCACAAAGTACACCAGCGGGTGCTCCGTCAGTTCGGCAACGCTCGCGGGCGTCCCGTTCTCTGCGAGGTAGGCACGCGAGGCGTACATCCCCAGCATGTACTCGCCCAGCCGGACGGCTTCGGCCCGGTGGACCTGCGGTTCGCCCACCACCACCTCGATGTCCAGCCCGGAACGCTGTTGCAGTGCCCGGCGGGTCATGGTCACCACTTCCACGCTCAGCCCTGGGTGTTTCCGGCGCAGTTGCGCCACCGCGGGTGCTGCGATGTAGGCGCTGAAGCCGTCAGTCGCCGTCATGCGCACGACGCCGGTAATCGGGTCGGGTGCCTTTCCTGCCGGACCCAGCGCGCCCACCGCCGCCTCCACCTGTTCGGCGACCCGGACGGCCTCCGTCCCGAGCTCCGTCAGTTCCCAGCCGCCGGCCGCGCGGGCAAGGACGCGGCCGCCCAACACCTTCTCCAGGGCGGCTATCCGGCGTGAAACGGTGGTGTGGTTCAGTCCTAACACTTGCGCCGCCGTCGTAAATTTTGCTGAGCGGGATACCGCGAGCAGGACCAGGAGGTCATCGGGATTCGCCTTCATATCTGCAATTGTGCACACAGGTGGTGCCGGATTGGGCATTGAGGGTGCATGTTTGTGCAGTAATACTCAATGGAGCCATTAGTGCTGGGGATCACAGCACGTGTCAAAGTGGACACTAAGGAGAAACTCATGAGCGTAGAGCAGCGCTCGGCAGACAATGCCGCCGGATCCGCACCCAAGGGATCCGGACTGAAGAAGATTGTGGCCGCCTCGATGGTGGGCACGGTAGTGGAATGGTACGAATTCTTCCTCTACGCCACCGCCGCCACCCTGGTCTTCGGGAAGTACTTCTTCCCCGCCACCGGCAACGAACTGGACGGCATCATCCAGGCGTTCCTCACCTATGCGGTGGGCTTCGTGGCACGCCCCCTCGGCGGAATCGTCTTCGGCCAGATCGGCGACAAGCTGGGCCGCAAGCCCACGCTGCAGCTGACCATCGTGATCGTGGGGGTGGCCACCTTCCTGATGGGCTGCCTCCCCGGCTTCGCCGACATCGGCTACCTCGCCCCGGCCCTGCTGGTGGCCCTCCGCTTCATCCAGGGCTTCGCCCTCGGCGGTGAATGGGGCGGCGCGGTGCTCCTGGTTGCCGAACACAGCCCCAACAAGTCCCGCGGTTTCTGGTCCAGCTGGCCGCAGGCCGCAGTGCCGGTGGGCAACCTGCTGGCAACGCTGGTGCTGTTCGTTATGTCCACCACCCTGAGCCCCGAGGCGTTCCTCGGCTGGGGCTGGCGCGTGGCCTTCTGGCTTTCCGCCGTGATCGTCTTCGTGGGCTACTACATCCGCACCCACGTTACCGAGGCACCCATCTTCCTGGAAGCCAAGGCGTTGCTGGAGAAGGAACAGGCTGTCAGCTACGGCGTCTTCGAAGTGGTCCGCAAGTACCCCAGGGGCATCCTGCAGGCCATGGGGCTGCGCTTCGCGGAGAACATCATGTACTACCTCGTGGTCAGCTTCGCGATCGTCTACCTCAAAAGCGTGCACAAGTACGACACCTCCTCGCTCCTGCTGGCGCTCCTGATCGCCCACGTCATCCACTTCCTGGTCATCCCGCAGGTGGGCCGGCTTGTGGACACCGTGGGCCGGAAGCCGGTCTATCTCTTCGGCGCCATCGCCGGTGCGGCCTGGCCGTTCTTCGCCTTCCCCATGTTTGACACCCGCAACGCCGTGGTGATCGTCCTGGCCGTGACCATCGGCCTGTGCCTGCACGCGTTTATGTATGCCGGCCAGCCGGCCATCATGGCCGAGCTCTTCCCCACCCGGATGCGCTACTCGGGCGTATCGCTGGGCTCGCAGGTCACCTCGATCTTTGCCGGTTCGCTGGCCCCGCTGCTGGCGACCCAGTGGCTCAAGGACACCGGTTCCTGGCTGCCCACCGCCATCTACCTCGTGGTTGCCTGCGCCATCACCACTGTGGCCGTGTTGAGCCTGAAGGAAACCAAGGGCATCGCGCTGCAGGATGTGGACAAGGCCGACGCCGCCCGCGAGGGATTGCTCCCGGCGGGCTCACGCTGAGCTGCTTGAGCCACTTGAAGACTAGGCAGACGATGGGAATTGCAATGGAATACACACTGAACGGCCGCAAGGCCCTGGTGACCGGCGGTGCCAGCGGGATCGGCGCCGCCTGTGTCCGGGAGCTCGCCGCCCGCGGGGCAAAGGTGGTGGTTGCCGACGTCGACTCCGCCGGCGCTGCCGCACT
>DIZT01000063.1:13832-14149 GCA_002427975.1 Micrococcaceae bacterium UBA6021
CTGGTGAACAACGCCGGGATCCAGCGCATCAGCCCCATCGAAGCGTTCGATCCGGCGGACTTCCGCCGGATTATCGCGCTCATGCTTGAGGCCCCGTTCCTGCTGATCCGGGCCGCGCTGCCGCACATGTATGCCAACGGCTTCGGCCGCATCATCAACGTGTCATCCGTGCACGGAATCCGGGCCTCCCCGTTCAAAAGCGCGTACGTTTCCGCCAAGCACGGCCTGGAAGGGCTGAGCAAGGTGACGGCGCTAGAGGGCGGGGAGCACGGGGTCACGTCCAACTGCGTCAACCCGGGCTATGTCCGGACCCCGCT
>DIZT01000218.1:0-923 GCA_002427975.1 Micrococcaceae bacterium UBA6021
CACGCGGAACGACAGCCTTGTCACGGCATTGTTTCGGCGCGGTTAAGTTTTGACTGAGGTGTTATGTGCTGACTGTCGGTGTATTGCCGGCAGTGCCGGCGCCGCCTCAAAATTCAGTTCAACGGCCGGGCCGGACATTCGTGACGCGCATCGTGGTTGCCGTCAACATGGCACTCCTGGGTCGGGCAACGTGTTCTCGACCGTCAGACCCTGCGTCTTCCGTCGGCGCCCAAAGACCCAGACCGCGTTCAAGTCGCTGGTGAGCGCAAGAGCGTCTCCCGTGCAGCAACCGCTCAGCGGGCAGGCGTGGTCTATGCGCCGATTCCCGAGGCGCCCTGCGGCGCGGGCACGCCTGCGACCATTCCCGCCCACAACAGGTCGGTTGTCGCAAGGGTCAAGTCGTCCACGGATGCTCCATCGAGGAGGTTGCCCGCGGCCAGCATCGCGGCTCCGTGGAGGCTCACGAAGCATACGAGCGCGAGCCTCTCGCGGTCGCCTGAGGCCAACTCCCCGGCGTCCTGGGCTTCTGCGATGAGCGCCCTGGCGATCCGGATGCCGTCTTCGCCGATGTTGCCCAGTTCATCGCTGGCATCGGGATGGTGCTTGGTGGAGTGCATCACGGCCAACAGGACCGGGTGGGAGACCGCGAAGTCCACGTAGGCCCTCGCGATCCGGACAAAACGTGAACGGTGATCTCCGGCAGCTTCTGACGCTCCCATTATCCTGGCGTTCATTCCACGGAAGCCGTCAAGGGCCAGGGCATCGAGAAGCGCCTGCTTGTCCCGGAAGTGCTTGCCGGGCGCCGCGTGGCTCACGCCGAGGTCACGCGCGAGTTGCCGCAGGGAAAGTCCCTCGACTCCTGCATCTTCGATGATTTCCGTTGCACGGGCGAGCAACGCCTCGCGGAGCTTGCCGTGATGGTA
>DIZT01000218.1:951-7425 GCA_002427975.1 Micrococcaceae bacterium UBA6021
CATTGGCTACATAAGCGGCCTCGACACAGATTGGATTCGACATGACCATGACCTACGCCGGAACGACGGCACTCATCACCGGAGCGAGCTCCGGGCTCGGCTCCGAGTTCGCCGCACGATTTGCAGCGCGCGGGGCCAACCTCGTACTGGTCGCACGGCGGACCGACAGGCTTGAGGATCTCGCCCGGAAGCTGCGCGACGCCCACGGCATTTCAGTGACTACACTCTCGAAGGACCTGAGCCGTTCCGGAGCCGGAACGGAAGTCCGCGACGAGCTCACCGGCCGGAGCATCCGCATCGACACCCTGATCAACAACGCAGGCTTCGGCACGCGCGGCCCATTGGTCGAGGAAGACCCAGCGGTCATCGCCTCCGAGATCTCCCTCAACGTGGCTTCCCTCGTCGACACTACGCGGGCATTCCTCCCGGACATGCTCTCCACAGGAAAGGGCGCACTCATCAACGTGGCCAGCACTGCAGCATTTCAGCCGGTGCCTGGAATGGCGGTTTACGGAGCAAGCAAGGCCTTTGTCCTGAGCTTCACGGAAGCGCTGGCACATGAGACGAAGGATTCGGGCCTTCGGGTGCTCGCGCTCTGCCCGGGAGCCACCCGCACCGAGTTCTTCGATGTGCTCGGGAGCCAGGCCGCAGCGGTCGGCCGGCTGCAGAGCGCCAGCGAGGTCATCGACACTGCCCTGCGCGCTCTCGATCGCCGCACTACACCCGTAAGCGTCGTCTCCGGCCGGGGAAATCGTTTGCTTGCCGGGATGGCCCAGCGCCTCCCCCGACGCATCTCCCTCGCCATCGCTGGCCGAGCAGTCCAGGACTAGTGCCACTGTCGAATTTCGCTTCGCCCTGATGACCTCAGCGTCACACGACCCAGTACGAAGATAACGCTCAGCCTCGGATTGTTCGCTGCACGAAAACGCAACATCATTGCACACATGAAGGGGGCAGCCACCCGTGGTGTCTGCCCCCTTTTGGCTTATTTCCTAGATGACGGGTGGCTGCCCGGGAATGTCCGCGGCCGG
Organism: Micrococcaceae bacterium UBA6021; assembly: GCA_002427975.1. Taxonomy (GTDB): domain Bacteria; phylum Actinomycetota; class Actinomycetes; order Actinomycetales; family Micrococcaceae; genus Arthrobacter. The sequence continues at coordinate 1,983 of DIZT01000218.1, forward strand.
CGGGTACGGTCCCTGGCCCGGACGCCGCTTCGTGCATCAACGGTGTTGCGCTCAAAGAGCCGCGTCCCCAGATCCGTCTCGAGCAGGGGCTAGTCTCAGAATGCACAGGAGGTACATGGTGGCAGCAGTCATTCTGGGATGGGACCCGGACCGGGAGAAGCGCTGGAACTACCGCGCCGTCGTCGAGCAGGTTGCGGAGTCCGGACGGTTCCTGGACCGCTGGAGTGTTGGTCGCCGTCGGAAAATTAAGGCAGGAGCAGAGGCCTGGCTTCTTCTCCAGGGAGGCGGTGACGCCGGCAAGGGTCTGCTTGGCCACGGCGTGGTGTTGTCCGAAGCCTACGAAAGTGGAAACCCGGCTGAACCGGGCGCCGTCGGACGGTACATCAGCGTCGCGTTCGATGCACTTCTTCCCCTCGGTGAGCAGATACGTCCGGACATCCTGGTCGACGCGGTCCCCGGCATCCGTTGGGGCGGTGCGGTCCGCCGCCCTGTAATTCCTGTCCCGTTGTTGGCGGAGCCTGATCTTCGTCGGCTCTGGCGGGACCGCGGGCCGGCGGCCGTCGATCCCGCCGGACTGGTGCCCGGGACCTACCCGGCGGAGGCCGTTACCGGGATTGAGGTGAACCGGTACGAGCGAAACCGCGACGGACGGCGCATCTGCCTGGCATTTCATGGCACATCCTGTGCGGCCTGCGGCTTCTCTTTTGAGACCTCCTACGGGGAGCTCGGAAAGGGGTTCATGGACGTCCACCACACAGTGCCTGCGTCCATGCTGGGGAGCGGCTACCAGCTGGACCCTGTGGCAGACCTTGTGCCTCTGTGCGCCAATTGCCATGCCATGGCCCATCTTGGCGTGAGCACCCCGCGTACAGTCTCGGAATTGCGGAACGTCATCGCCACCTCAGGCCACCTGACGGGTGAGTCGGTCAGCGAAGCAGCCCTTGAGGCACACGAGGATGCCCGTCGGATCATCGAAGGGCCTCAAGACTGAGGGACGAAGACGTGCGCTTGATGGTGCAGTGGATGAGTCACAGCTGACCCCCAGCTCGCTGAAGGCTTCCTGTCAGCCGGCGCCGGGAGGATAAGGGTGTCCGTTCGGTAAAATCTCCGCGAAGCATTGGTCACTAATCTTCCATGCGCGGGTCTGACATCGGATACTAGGTCAACGGTGTGCTCCGCACGCCGGGAAAGTAGGCCCCTCATGAACGATCCGATCACTCTGGTGGCATTGACCGGGCCCAAAGGCGACCGGCCCGCTCTCGTCCCTCTCCGGGTTTTGGAACCCGCTGACCTTCCCGAGCTCCGCCGTGTTCAACAGCATGCCTACCTCGAGGGGCCAGTGCAGCCCGGCAACGTTGACAGCCCGTGGACGGGCACCACCAGGGACGAGGTCCTTGGCCGGACCGTCGAGGCGGCCTCGCTGTTATCGTCAGGCCCGGACGGGCAGATCACCGCCGCCATCATCGTCACCGAACAGGATGGCGGAGCAGTCATTACGGAGCTGTTCACACACCCTGATCATCGCCGGCAAGGCCTGGCCGAAGAACTGCTCCGGCAGGCTCTCCACGTCCTGCACGAACTGGATCACGCCACGGTGACCGTGACGGTGGACGATACCAACTCGGCGGCCATTGCCCTGTACCTCTCGCGGGACTTCCGCCGGCTCATGGACGACGATCCCGACAGCGACTACGACTGAGCCCGTCCTTCAGATTCCAGCTCTGACGGCTGTCCGCGAAGATGAAACTGCCCTACACGGTAATCCGTGCAAGGCCGTTCTTTTTAGGCGTAGACGGCCTTCTCAACCTTCCCCCGATGCCTACCCCGGGATCTGGATCCGCGCCGCTTCCTGCATCAGCGGATCGGAGATCATCACGGTGGCCGCCCCTGGTGCGATGTCGAACGCGATAAACCCACGGGACTTGTCGCCCGGCAGGACGTCACCGGAGCCCAGCTGGTTGTCGGCAAACATACTGAGGTCTGCCTTCCTGCCACTGGCATCCTTGGCCGAGAAGTAGAAGGGATTCGAGCTCGTCTTTCCCGCCTCGGTCTCCCACAGCACGTCCAGGAGCAGGTACGTTCCGTTCTTCGGCGGCGAGGCAAAGGCATTGGTGGTCACCGCGTCGGTCCGCACAGCGGAGACGATGGCGAAGAATCGCTTGCCGCGAAGTACCGCAAGTTCTCCAGCCAGTTGTCCCGTGCGTGGGCGCTGTGCTCGGGCTCCGAAACTCTGGCTGAACTGCGTCCGGAGATCCAGGTGTACGAAGAGATCCGCGTCTGGATGGCGAAGTACGACGCGGCCGACCGGCAGGCCAGCGGCGAGCCTGTTCCTGAAGAGATTCAGCGCCTGCTGGGGAACCTGATTGCTTCGGCGACGTCCTCCGGCGAAGTGCTCGACATCTACGAGGCAGCCGGCATGCCCAAGCCGTCTCTGGATGACTTGACTCCGGAGTTCATCGCCAAGACTCAAAAGGCGCGGAACCCGCAACCGGCCATAGAGGCGTTGCGGAAGCTGATTGCCGACGAGTCTGCGGCATCCACGCGGAATAACGTGATCCGGCAGCGGGCGTTCTCTGAGCGGGTCACCGAGCTCATGAAGAAATACACGAACCAGCAGCTGACGTCGGCGGAGGTCATTGCGGAGCTGGTGGAACTGGCGCGGGAAGTCGCCGCTGAAGGCAAACGTGGTGAGCTGTTCACTCCCCCGCTGAATTCCGATGAACTGGCGTTCTACGATGCCGTGGCACAGAACGAGGCAGCGGTAGAGATCCAGGGCGAAGGCGTCCTGGCTGACATTGCCCGCGAACTGGTATCGGTGATGCGGCGTGATGTCCGGACGGACTGGACCGTCCGCGACGACGTGCGGGCGAAGCTCCGCTCCTCGATCAAGAGGCTTTTGGTTCGGTTCGGATATCCGCCGGACAAGCAGCCCGAGGCCATCAAACTTGTCATGGAACAGATGGAGTCCATGGCACCGCGGTTTGCCGCGGCACGGGCTTGAACTGGAGACCAGCACTTTGTTGGTCATGAAGCCATAGCCGGAGGCCAGGACTTTCAAAAAATGACTATGATTGCATCGAATAACAGAACGTAAAGGGGAAATCGGTTGGCGTACGCAAATGATCTGATCTTAGTTGGCGACATATTTAGTGCTTGGCATGAGGACAACTATCCCGAAGAAGGGAAGGGCGACGCTTTCGAGATATTTTGCTCTGAACTGGTGATGAAGCAGTGGGACTTAAGCATTGGTGACGTTATCCAGGGAATTGTTGGTGGCGGTAACGACGGCGGTATGGACGCCGTATACACGTTCCTAGATAAAGAACTTGTCGGGATAGACCACCGTGCGCTGGACCGAAAGAATGCACGGAGCTTTGAGCAACCAAAGATTACACTTGTTCTCATACAGGCAAAGCAAAAGAAAGGCTTCGAGGAGGTTGCTATTGACAAAGTCGTGTCCTCGTGTCGGGCTTTTCTTGATCTGTCGAAGTCCGCGGATGATCTGGCCGTTCACTTCAATGACGATGTTGTGGAGCAAATCGACATTTTTCGCAGGCTGCTTCGTAATTTAGCCGCGCAGATTCCAACCGTTAGCATTGAGTTCAAGTTCACAACCCTTGGATCTACTGAGAACATCTACGCTCAGATTTCCAACAAAGCTAAACTCCTCGAACAGGATTTTACCTCCGTTGTTTCTGGCGCCTCAGGGAAGGTGTCACTGCTGGGGGCTACGGAGCTCTTGGAACTGTATCGGGAACGCCCTAAAACGGCGTTTGAGTTGAGGGTGGATGAGGCGTCGAAGAGTGGAGACGGCCTTGTTGTTCTAGCGTCATTGAGGGACTATTTCAATTTCCTTAACGAATCTGAGGAGCCTACCGGAGCTGACGGCACGGACGGGGAACCAAAGCTTCTTAGCCGGATATTTGAATGGAATGTTAGAGACTATCAGGGTGAAGTAGCCGTCAATAAGGAGATTCGCGAATCCCTGGTAAGTCAGGAAAGCGCGCCTTTTTGGTGGAAGAACAACGGCGTTACCATCGTCGCGACACGAGTCAATCTCGTGGATAAGACAGTCTCAGTCGTAGATCCTCAAGTTGTTAATGGTCTTCAGACTTCTAACACCATATTTGAAACTCTGAAAGATTTATCGAATGACCATCCGGCATTCGGCCAGAAAATCCTCATTCGCATCCTCATGACGGATGACGAAGATCGCAGGGACCAAGTCATCCGTGCGACTAATCGTCAGACGGCTGTAACGGATGCATCGCTGTATGCCACGGAGACTATCCAGCGCGATATCGAGCAGTTCCTCCTTGGTGCGGATTGGTATTACGATCGACGCAAAAACTTCTATAAAAATGCTGGTAAGAAAGTAAGCCGGATTGTCGGAATTCTGTCGCTGGCACAATCACTTATGGCGGCAGGCCTCAACCGACCGGATGACGCGAGGGCGCGTCCGGGAAGCGTAATTAAAAAAGATGAGGTCTACCGCAGCATTTTTGACGCTGGCATCCCACTCGAACTGTACTTGTGGGTAGTTGAAAGCCAAGCGGCCGTCGATCGTGAGCTGGCAGCCAAGATTCAAGATAGGGCGACTCGGAACAATCTTCGTTTCCACGCGTTGACTGCGTTGACGACAATCATGGCCGGAAGGACCGTCGATTCGCTGGGATCGCTCAAGGCCATTGCGAAACGTGACAACTTGCCAAACGGCGTAGATGTGAAATTGGCCGTGGTGACCGCTCAGGAAGCCTTCGAAGGTTACATCGCTTCGTGCGGCCTTAGAGGCGAGGCAGTTGCCAAGGGACGGGACTTCATCGGGCAATTGAATGCGGCAAGCCTCGCCGCCGCTGATGAAGCGGCATCAACAACGTCAACGGAGAATGAGGCGCCCGCCTGATTCCAGTAGTAGGTTCCGGCAAGGCCGAGGACCTATTGGTGGTAGGAGTAAGAGGCGAAAACTAAGTGCGGCCCCGCACGCTTTAGCATGCGGGGCCGCACTCATGGATGTACTCGGGACCGGGCGGCCAAGAATGTCCTCATCCGACCTGAGATGACTTGACTAGAAGTCCCAGTCGTCATCCTCAGTATTGACTGCCTTGCCGATAACGTACGACGAACCGGACCCACTGAAGAAATCGTGGTTCTCGTCCGCGTTCGGGGACAGTGCCGAGAGGATGGCCGGGTTTACGTCGGTGACGGAAGCCGGGAACATGGCCTCATAGCCCAGGTTCATCAGCGCCTTGTTGGCGTTGTAGTGCAGGAACTTCTTGACGTCCTCGGCCAGGCCAACGGAGTCATAGAGGTCGTGCGTGTACTGGACTTCGTTCTCGTAGAGCTCGAAGAGCAGCTCGAACGTGTAGTCCTTGATCTCCTGCTTGCGCTCCTCGGACAGGCCTTCCAAGCCCTTCTGGAACTTGTAGCCGATGTAGTAGCCGTG
>DIZT01000080.1:0-3030 GCA_002427975.1 Micrococcaceae bacterium UBA6021
CCCCCGCCGTAGGAGCCGCCGCTGCCGCCACCGTACGAGCCGCCGCCGTACGGCGGGTTGACCCCGCTGGGCGGAACCGGCAAGTACGGTGCGCTGCCGGTCCCAGTGGCGCCACCAGTGCCGGCGGCGCCACCCGTGCCAGCCGCCGTGGAATCAGTGCCGGGATACGGCGAAGTGTACGAATCCGTGGGAGAAGCGGCCGCGAAGGCGGCGCCGCCGTACGGTCCGGACGATTGTGGGGTGCTGGCCATGGGAACTCCGTTCCGGGTCTTGTTGCGCTGGGCAAGGTAGTAGATGAGGTAAATGGCGCCGCCTACCCAGAAGACGGTCCACAGGAAACCGCCGAAGCCGTTGTTGCGCCAGCCCCAGAAACCGCCGCCGAGGCCCGTGAGCCCCAGCACGGTGGCGATCAGGGAGCCGGTCATCCCGCTGGACCAGCGCCCGGCGCCGGCTTCCTGGACGTGGATGCGTCCGTCGGGCTCGGGCAGGAAGGCCCAGGCCAGGCCGTAGAGCAGGACGCCGATGCCGGCGAAAAGGGTGAGGACGACGAAGATGCCGCGGACAATCAGCGGATCAATGCCCAACCGGTGGGCGAGGCCGCTGGAGACGCCGCCGATCCAGCGTTCCCTGCCGCGCTGGATGCCGTGGCTGCGGATCCAGGTGAAGAAATCCTGGGACTGACCTGGGGCCTTGGCGCCCGGGTAGGGCCCTGGGTACGGACCCGTGTAGGGGCCGGGGTGCGCCTGGTGGGGTGGTTCCGGGGGTGCAGAGGACGGAGGCGGCAGGGGCGGCTCGGGAGGCTGATCCGTTCCCGGCCGGGGGAGCGGTTCCGTGGGCTGGCCGTCATCGGGGGTGGGGGTTTGCGAGTTCATACCTCGATCCTTCCGCTGATGCCCGTCCCGCTCTACTGGGGAACACCCTGAGCGGCCCCTGAGATACCCCCGGTTCAGGCCGGAAACGGGTCCGGGGAACCCTGATCCGTGCTTGGATTGACTCATGACAACCGCCCTCACGCGCCCGCCGCTGGTCCGCAGCAGCGACCGCATCATCGCCGGCGTCTGTGCCGGCCTTGCTGCGCACCTGGGCTGGCCAGTGAAGGGCGTCCGGATCGGCATGGTCCTGGCGTCGCTTGCCGGCGGTGCCGGCCTGGCGTTCTACGCCTGGCTCTGGATTATGGTTCCCACCGCTGACGAAAGCGCGCGGCGCAACGCCAGGCGTCCGGCGTCGCCCATTGCTCCTGCGGTGCCGCGCGCTATGCCCGGGGCGACGACGACGGGAGACGCCGCCGCCGTCCGTCCGCCGTGGTTCAGGGTTGGGGGCGTACGGTATGGCAAGGAGATCCTCCTGGGCGCAGGCCTCCTTCTCGTGGCGGGCATCCTGATTGCCCAGCTCCTGGGCGTAAATGTTCCGCTGGGCACCCTGATCCCGGCTGCGGCAGTCCTTGGCGGTGCCTCCATTGCCTGGATGCAGCTGGACGAGACGCGCCGCGCCGGGCTGCTGGACAAAACCAAGGCAGATCAGGCTGGCGGCTGGGCGCGGCTCGCCGCAGGGCTGGCGCTCGTGGTGGCCGGCGTGCTGGTGATGGTGTCCGGCTCTGGGTCCTGGGAACAGACCTGGTTGGCGCTGCTGGCCTCGGTGGCGGTGCTCGGCGGCGTGGTACTGGTGCTGCTCCCGTGGGCTTTGAAGTTCTGGCGTGACCTGGAAACGGAGCGTGCCGGCAGGATCCGCGAAACGGAGCGGGCCGAGATCGCTGCCCACCTGCACGACTCCGTGCTGCAGACCCTTGCCCTGATCCAGCGGCGGGCCGCGAACGAGCACGATGTGGTCCGGCTTGCCAGGGCGCAGGAACGTGAACTCCGGAACTGGCTGTTCCAGGATCCGGGCAAGGACGCAGGCCAACTCTCGGACCGCATCAAGGCGGTGGCCGCCGAGGTCGAAGACTCCCTGGGCAACGCCGTGGAAGTGGTGAGCGTCGGGGACACGGCCATGACCGAATCGCACGAAGCCCTGGTCCAGGCCAGCCGCGAGGCGATGCTGAACGCCTCCCGGCACGGCGGCGGGGCCGTCTCCGTCTATCTCGAAGTCTCCGCCGGGCGCACAGAAGTCTTCATCAAGGACAGGGGGCCAGGCTTTGACCTGCAGGATGTTCCTGAAGACAGGCTCGGCGTCCGGGAATCAATCATCGGACGCATGAAGCGCCACGGCGGAACCGCCTCCATCACCAGTACCGAGGACGGCACCGAAGTGCGTCTGGGCCTGCCGGCGATTCCAACCGACTACGCGGAAGGCAAATCATGACCAACATCCAGGGAACCGGGCCACAAGGAACCGGGCCCAGCCGTCCCGCGCAGCCGGTCCGCGTGGTGATCGTGGACGACCACGGCATTTTCCGTTCAGGCCTCAAGGCCGACCTCGATGCGAGCATCCACGTTGTCGGTGAGGCGGCCACGGTGGAGCAGGCCATCGCCGTGATCGCGCAGGAACGTCCGGAGGTGGTGCTCCTGGACGTGCATTTGCCGGGCGGCCTCGGCGGTGGTGGCAGGGAAGTCATTGCAGGCTCCGCGGCGCTCCTGGCCACCACTAAATTCCTGGCCCTCAGCGTTTCTGACGCCGCTGAGGACGTGGTGGCGGTCATTCGCGCCGGTGCCCGCGGGTATGTCACCAAGACCATTTCCGGGGCTGAGATCACCGACGCCGTGTTCCGCGTCGCCGGGGGAGACGCTGTGTTTTCGCCCCGGTTGGCGGGCTTCGTGCTGGACGCCTTCGGCACGGCCCCCGCCGACATCGCCGACGACGAACTGGACAGGCTTTCCGCCCGTGAGCTTGAAGTGATGCGCCTGATCGCCCGCGGCTACAGCTACAAGGAGGTGGCCAAGGAGCTGTTCATCAGCATCAAGACCGTGGAAACCCACGTCTCGGCGGTGCTGCGCAAACTCCAGCTCTCCAGCCGGCACGAACTGACCAAATGGGCCGCCGAACGCCGCCTCCTCTGACCGACGCACCCACCCCCGGACGCTCTCTCACTTCCTG
>DIZT01000080.1:3077-5355 GCA_002427975.1 Micrococcaceae bacterium UBA6021
CTCTCTCACTTCCTGTGGCTTAAACGCAATCGCTCTCTCACCGGGTGAGAGAGCGATTGCGTTTTTCCTGCAGGAAGTGAGAGAGCGTGCCTACTTGGCCTGGCCCAGGAAGTCCTGGAGGCGGGCCACGCCGGTGGCCAGGTCCTCGTCGCCCAGGGCGTAGGAGAGGCGCAGGAAGCCCGAAGGGCCGAACGCCTCGCCCGGCACCACGGCCACCTCAACCTCGTCGAGGATCAGTGCAGCCAGCTCGGCGGAGGTCGACGGCGTTGCGGTGCCCGCCGCCGTCGGGAATTCCTTCCCCAGCAGCGCGCGGACGTCCGCGTAGACGTAGAAGGCACCCTTCGGCGTCGGGCATTGCACGCCGTCGATCGCGTTCAGACCGGCGACGATCGCCTTGCGGCGGCGGTCAAACGCGACCTTCATGTTGTCGACGGCGGTCAGCGGTCCGGAGACTGCGGCAAGGGCGGCGATCTGCATGATGTTCGAAACGTTGGAGGTGGCGTGCGACTGCAGGTTGGTGGCGGCCTTGATGACATCGGCCGGACCGATCATCCAGCCCACGCGCCAGCCGGTCATCGCGTACGTCTTGGCCACGCCGTTGAGGATCACCACTTTGTCACCCAGTTCAGGGGCGGCGGTGGCGATCGAGGTAAAGGGCACGCCGTCGTAGGTCAGGTGCTCGTAGATTTCGTCGGTGACCACCCACAGGCCCTTGGCGGCGGCCCACTTGCCGATCTCGGCCACCTGTTCCGGGCTGTAGACGGCGCCCGTGGGGTTGGACGGCGAAACAAACAGCAGGATTTTGCTCTTCTCCGTCACAGCGGCCTCCAGCTGCTCAACGGTGACCAGGTAGTCCTGCTCCGGCCCGGCAAACACCTCAACGGGAACGCCGCCGGCGAGCCTGATGGCTTCCGGGTACGTGGTCCAGAACGGTGTGGGAACAATCACTTCGTCGCCCGGATCCACCAGCGTGGCGAACGTGTTGTAGACGGCCTGCTTGCCGCCGTTGGTCACCAGCACCTGCGACGGGTCCACGGTGTAGCCGGAGTCGCGGAGCGTCTTCTCGGCGATGGCTTTCTTGAGCTCCGGCAGGCCGGCGGCGGGGGAGTAGCGGTGGTACTTGGGCTGGCCGGCGGCCTCGATGGAAGCCTGAACGATGTAGTCCGGAGTGGGGAAGTCCGGTTCTCCCGCCCCGAAGCCAATAACCGGCCGGCCAGCTGCCTTCAGCGCCTTGGCCTTGGCATCAACAGCCAGGGTTGCGGATTCGGCAATAGCGGAAATGCGCTGGGAAACGCGGGCGGCAGACATGGCAGGGTCCGTTCTTCGCTTGCAGCCCGGAGGCTGAATGGTGGAATTCGACGTGATCTACTCTATGCTGTTCAGCGGATCGTCCGGGCTGCCGGCGTGGATGTGACTGCAGGTCAACTCACCCACCAGGGCGGATTGGACGGTCCGGAATGAGGCTGGTTCGACGTAGACGAAGTTGTTGCGTAGACTGGTTCTCCGGTGTTGAAAACACGGATGATGGCGTGCGCCCCAGTGAAAAGCTGGGAAGCGCGGCGAAGTTCTGTTTTTCTCCCATAGGGTAGTGGCGCAATTGGTAGCGCAGCGGTCTCCAAAACCGCAGGTTGCAGGTTCGAGTCCTGTCTGCCCTGCGCAAGCTGTTCCGGCGGAATGCCGGAGCACGCGCAGTAACCATGGTTCTGATCAGGACCGGGCAATCCAACATTGCAAAGATGAGCGAGGACCAGGTGACCGAAACAGCTGCCAGCAGCTCCAAGGGCCGCCCAGCTAAGAAGGACGCCAAGGCAAACTTCTTCGCTCGTATTGCGCTCTTCATTCGCCAGGTCATCGGCGAACTGAAGAAGGTTGTTGCACCAACCCGCAAGGAACTGATCAATTACACGCTCGTGGTGCTGGTGTTCGTGGCCATCATGATGGTGATCGTCAGCGTGCTGGATATCGCTTTTGGAACCGCGGTCAGCTGGGTCTTTAGCGGGATCACTCCCGCGAACCGCTAGGGCGAATCGTCCGCAGGCCGCGTGGCTTTGTCCGGGAAACCGGAGGAAATCCACGCCGGTGTGCGGAATTGAGCCATTTAAATAGGCATGTTAGGCAATGAGGAAGCAGGAGACCAAGTGTCTGAGCAGGAGCTCGAGGTAACCGAGACTGAGCTGGAAGAGTCCGCGGACAACACGGCGGCCCCCACGGCTGAAGCCGGTGAAGAGTCCGAGGTTGAGTCCGCTGCGCCCGAATCCGCCGACGCCGATTCCGCCGA
>DIZT01000080.1:5440-6967 GCA_002427975.1 Micrococcaceae bacterium UBA6021
CGATTCAGAGGATGCCGATTCGGAAGGTGACGCCGCTGAAGGCGACCTGGTTGAGGGCGACGACGCTGAGGCAGACGCCCTGGCAGCCGCGGCCGCGAAGGCCGAGGTTGACCCCGCCGACGAATTCAAAGCCAAGCTGCGCCGCCAGGAGGGTGACTGGTACGTCATCCACTCCTACGCCGGCTACGAAAACCGCGTCAAGGCCAACCTTGAGACCCGCATCCAGACCCTGGACATGGAAGATTACATCTTCGAAATCCAGGTGCCCATGGAAGAGGTCGTTGAGATCAAGAACGCTCAGCGCAAGGTCATCAACCGTGTCCGCATCCCCGGCTACGTCCTGGTCCGCATGGACCTGACGGATGCCTCCTGGGGCGCCGTCCGCCACACTCCCGGTGTTACCGGCTTCGTGGGCAACGCCCACAACCCGGTGCCGCTTCGCCTCGACGAGGTCTTCTCCATGCTCGCCCCGGTCTTCGAAGAAGAGCAGGCCGAAAAGGGCAAGCCGGTCAAGCGCGCTGCGGCACAGATCGACGTTGACTTCGAGGTCGGCGAATCGGTCATCGTCAAGGAAGGTCCGTTCGAGACCCTCCCTGCCACGATCTCCGAGATCAAGGTGGAATCCCAGACCCTCGTGGTCCTCGTGTCGATCTTCGAACGCGAAACCCCGGTCACGCTGGCATTCAACCAGGTCAGCAAGATCTAGTTACCCGTACAGAATTCGTTCCGGACTGCTCGCTTAGCAGCCCCGGAACGGTCGGCCGCCTCGCCATGGCGGCCAAAAACCTGAGGCACGCTCCTGTGTCCCAGGAAGATATTGAGAGAAGGACCTTACATTGGCTCCCAAGAAGAAGGTCACCGGCCTCATCAAGCTGCAGATCCAGGCAGGTGCCGCTAACCCGGCCCCGCCGATCGGTCCTGCACTTGGCCAGCACGGTGTCAACATCATGGAATTCTGCAAGGCGTACAACGCTGCAACAGAAGCCCAGCGCGGAAACGTCATCCCCGTGGAAATCACGGTCTACGAAGACCGTTCATTCACGTTCATCACCAAGACCCCGCCGGCTGCAGAGCTCATCAAGAAGGCTGCAGGCGTTGCCAAGGGTTCACCGACCCCGCACACCGTCAAGGTTGCCAAGCTGACTCAGGCCCAGGTCAACGAGATCGCCACCACCAAGATGGAAGACCTCAACGCCACCAGCCTCGAAGGCGCAGCGAAGATCATCGCCGGTACCGCCCGCTCCATGGGTGTCACCGTAGAAGGCTAATAGCCTTCACCGCCGGGTAACCGGCACCACTGAAACATTGAAATGTTGGCAACCGGACCGGATAAACCAGCCGGATGGCCAACTGTGGCAGGGCCCAGCGCGGTCCGCAGACCACAACTGCACAAGGAGAAATAAGCAGCATGGCAAAGCGCAGCAAAGCATATGAGGCAGCAGCCGCCAAGATCGACGCGGAGAAGTTCTACGCGCCGTTCGAGGCAGTGACGCTCGCCAAGGACACCAACCCGTCCAAGTTCGACGC
>DIZT01000080.1:7127-7300 GCA_002427975.1 Micrococcaceae bacterium UBA6021
GAGGCAGCAATCGCTGCCGGCGCCGACTTCGTTGGTTCCGATGACCTGATCGAAAAGATCGCAGCCGGCTGGACCGACTTCGATGCAGCCGTAGCCACCCCTGACCTCATGGGCAAGGTTGGCCGTCTTGGTAAGGTCCTGGGTCCCCGTAACCTGATGCCGAACCCGAAGAC
>DIZT01000214.1:0-1965 GCA_002427975.1 Micrococcaceae bacterium UBA6021
TCCTCACGACCAGGAGTTAGCCGAATGTCGCGATGTCTGTGTTCAGCTCAGCTCGGCTATGCGCATTGGCAGTGCACTGCGCATCCGACGGGAGCGGAGCCAAATCCTGGGCAGAATACTAAAGCAAAGGACCCCTCTGACGAGGGGTCATGCTGTGCCCGAGGTGGGACTCGAACCGGACTCCAGCACCTGCAAACACTGCACTCCCCCGAAAACATACGGAATCCGGCCCGATCGGGCACCGATACGGCGGAGTCCGAAGCCAGGAGTGTGCACATTGTGCACATTCCTTTTTGGGCCCTGCGGCGGCAACGGAACGCGTCTGAAGTGGCTGAGATACAAGCCTCTGGCCGGCACCAAGCGAGTCAGGAGATACCAGTGCGGATTTCGCCGGGGCAAGATTCTCGAGTGCGAATCCAGCATCCACCTACACCCCCTTCCATCCGGCGGTGTCCTGTCTCGCCATTAATTGCGCATACGACGGCGCAGGACATGACCGACTCACCCGACCCAAGGGCTGAGCCAGCAATAATGCCTTATGTCACCGTTCGGTGACATAATGGGGGACAGCAAGGGAGGACGCCATGACATCTGGAACCAGCATCAACACGCCCGCGGCAGTCGGGGCAATCATCCGTGCCCGTCGCCACGATCGCGGACTGTCGCAGCAGGCCCTCGCCCACAGGGCTGGGGTGTCACGGAAATTCCTCATGGACCTCGAAGCCGGCCACGAACGCGCCGAACTCGGCAAAACCCTGGCCATCCTGGCAGCCCTCGGCCTGTCGCTGACCGCCACCGAACCCATCCCTCGCGGCAATGAATACGACCCGGCACGGCGCGACTACGCCCAAACCTTCACCCAACTGATCGGCTCACGCGACTATGAGTTCGCCATCAAGATGCTCGCCGAGTATGCCGCAGCATCCCTCAAAGCCGGCATGCCCCTTCTCCAGCGCAGCCCCCGGCTCAAGGACCCACACTGGTCCGCAGCCCTGGCCGGCATCACCAACTACACCGCACACCGGCTCAGCCAGCCCTCACCGGCCTGGACCCGACGCATCAAACCCCTCAACGCAGCATGGATGCCCGCCGAGTCCTACCGCAGCATCAGCGAACCCATGAAGCAACTCACCATCTCCGAAACAACGCCGGAACTCGCCGCCATGAACGTCTTCATCCGCGAACGCAGCCTGGCAACCGCATGAGCGACGGAGAACTCAGCGCCGCACAAATCCGCGCTCTCCTCCAGGAACTCGGCCGGCGCCTGCAGGCCCGCGGCGTCCACGACGTCAAACCGGTAGGCGGTGCCGCGCTCCACCTTCAAGGAATCGGCAACCGCCCCACTGCCGACATCGACGCCGGGTTGCCATCAGGGTGCGTGGCCTCGGTCCCGTACAATGGAAACAGAAAAGGAGCCGGAAATGACTGTGACTGAAGCGCGTGCAGAATTTGTTGAGGCTGCTATCCACAGCGGGGAGATCGAAGGCCTGATCGTGTCCGACGCCACCCGCGCAGACGCCGATTCATACATCGCCGGCCGCATTGATTCAAAGGAACTTGTCGACCGTGTTCGTGCCCGGTATGGGCTCGCCTAACTTCGTCGATCCATACCTCATACCCGGAACGGCAGTCCTCCGAAATCTCGTCGGGGCGAAGACGCCCGAAGAGCTCGCTGTGGCCGAGGCTGACCTATCCTTTGTCCGCGCAACCCAATTGCTCGATGAGCCGGTGCCTGCGACCAACGATCTTGCCGAACTCAAGGCGATCCATTTTCACCTCTTCCAGGACCTCTTCGAATGGGCCGGCAGAACCCGAACCGTGGACGTCAGGAAGAACGTTCCGGACGCAGAATTCTTCCTGCCATGGGGCTTCATCGAAACGGCGTCAATTAACTGCTTTCAGGAACTTGCCTCGGAGAGGCATCTCAAGGAATTGGCCCGCACCGAGTTCGTTGAACGGTTGGCC
>DIZT01000214.1:2089-9789 GCA_002427975.1 Micrococcaceae bacterium UBA6021
CCCTCCCGGCCCATGGGAGAAACGTGGACCGCGCAAGAACTCCAACGCCTCTCCATCAACCCCACGGACAACGGCTAACGAACGCCTTACAAGCCTTGCTGCAACTACCGTTACGGAGCATCTCGGTGACCAGGGCGGTTAACGGGAAGCGGGTGTGCGATGAGCAATTGCGGGGTCAGAGATAACCATGGGTCGATTACGCCGGCGGATCACGTAACGCGCACTCGGTCATGTAGCTAACTGACTCGTTCGCCATGAACGGGCATGAACGAACAAAAGGACAACGAGCCGAAGGCCCATCACTTCCCGAATCTCCTCCAAGTCATGCAGTCCCAGACGCGGCAAACCATGAATAGGTAAACAGCCACAGCACTGAACCGCTCAAGGAAGGAGCCACCCAGCCGCAACAGCGTCCACCAACAAAAAAGGCCCCCGAAGGGGCCCACACGTGAACAAATTGTGCACACTCAGAGGCTTACAAGCCCCTGAACAGGGAAAACACGTGCCCGAGGTGGGACTCGAACCGGACTCCAGCCCTTGCAAACACTGGGACGTCCAAGAACATACGGAATCCGGCCCGATACGACCCCAGTTCGACGCAGTCCGAGACCCAAAGTGTGGACACTGTCCACACTCCGAATGCGCCCCTCTGAGCACGTCGAACGCCAACCGCGCTCCCCATGAGGGAGCGCGGTTTTCCTTGCGCTGGCAAGGGTGGGACTACGGACGGGTTCGCCTCGCCCTAGGTTATGGGTGACGCCGCCTGCAGGGATGGAACACGCACTCGCCGGGAGGCTCACCCAACAAAGAAGAACCTTTTGGCGGCGACATCTCCTTCACCCACCTCATGAGGTGCTCGGCAGACACGCTCATGACCAGGCCAAGGCGGCTTTACGGCCATGCGGATCCGCACCAGGACCGGTCGCTGCTGTAGCGAAGGCGCGCGGCATTCCGGTACGTGATCCCAGCATCATTAACTCGGCCACAGAATTGCGTGGTTATCGTTTTATGAGGTACGAGGCAATCATCTCCGCACTGTCCTCCAACGAGACGTATCCGGCTGCTACTCCCACGATTAGATCGAACGCCTCATCAGTGCTGAAGCTGCTCCTTCGGCCTGCAGCCACAGAATCATTCCATCGACTGTCACCACGTCCACAACTCCGCAGTCCATGATGCTGCCATTTATCGTGAGTTCGACTGCCAAACCTTCCAGGCGAAGAACGCGAGCTCGGCCTCTCAAGCATCTCCGTTCCAGTCCGGAACCACACCGAGCGAGTAGTAGCGGCACTACCCATTGCAAGCGCCGTCCGGTGTCCTCAACGCACGCGCGATGTCCCAGTACCTTGTGCCGCTCCAGGACGAAGCACCAGTCTTGTCCGAAAAGTTGGGGCAAATCCCGAACGGCCGCCAGCCCACCGTAGCTAACCCACGGCGCTTTTGCTTACGCTAGATCGACCTTGGAAACCGACACGCTGAATCCGAGGTCTAGCAGCTGCTGCCCGTTCTGCATGAGGTTCAGTTTCCTGAAAAACGGCAGCCAGTCCGTCCCCGAACGTGGGAAGTTGGCTATTACAGTCCCTTCGAGCACCGATCCACGGTGATGCAGCCAGTTCGTCGATGTCGAAAACGTGCCGGGGTGAGGGCGCTTCTTCTGGGCAGGAGATCCGGTTCAGGAAGCTGGATCTGAAACCCCTCCGTGCGGGTATGTTGAAGGGAACTCGCCGTCTGCGCATCGTGTCTTCCTCTCATTATGCGGTCAGGGGCGGGTGTAAGTGTCCAGACCACTGAAAGCCAGGCGGAGTATTGCGGCCCAACGAACGGGACACGTCAGGAGGGGTTTTCTCTTAGAAGGCGCGGAGGATGTCTTCGACGCGGGCTTTGGCGTCGCCGAAGAGCATTTGGGAGTTGTCGCGGTAGAAGAGGGGGTTTTGGACGCCGGCGTAGCCGGCGGCCATGGAGCGTTTGAAGACGATGACGTTCTCGGCTTCCCAGACGCGGAGGACGGGCATCCCGGCGATGGGACTGCCGGGGTCTTCAGCAGCTGAGGGGTTGACGGTGTCGTTCGCGCCGATCACGAGCACCACCGAGGTGTCGCTGAGGTCGTCGTTGATTTCGTCCATTTCCAGGACGATGTCGTAGGGGACTTTGGCTTCGGCGAGGAGGACGTTCATGTGCCCGGGCAGGCGCCCTGCGACGGGGTGGATGCCGAACCTGACGTTCACGCCGCGTTCCCGGAGCTGGTGGGCGAGTTCAGCGACAGGATACTGCGCCTGGGCCACCGCCATGCCGTACCCGGGGGTGATGACCACGCTGGAGGCGTTGGTCAGCATATCCGCGGTTGCCTCGGCGGTGATTTCGCGGTGCTCGCCGTACTCTGCGTCGGCCGCGGCGGGAGCGGCGATCCCGAACCCGCCGGCGATCACGGAGATGAAGGACCGGTTCATGGCTTTGCACATGATGTAGGACAGGTAGGCGCCGGAGGAGCCGACCAGGGCACCGGTGATGATGAGCAGGTCGTTGTTGAGCAGGAAACCCGCGGCTGCCGCGGCCCAGCCGGAGTAGCTGTTGAGCATGGAGACGACGACGGGCATGTCACCGCCGCCGATGGAGGCCACCAGATGCCAGCCCAGCCCGAGAGCGAGAACGGTCACGACGATGAGCAGCCAAAGGTGGGAATCGTTGACGTACCAGACCGTGAGCGCGACGAACGCGACCAGGGCGCCGAGATTGATGGCGTTCTTGCCCGGCAGCATCAGCGGTGAGGATTTCATCCGGGCCGAGAGTTTCAGGAACGCCACGATGGAGCCGGTGAAGGTCACCGCTCCGATGAAGACGCCGATGAACACCTCGGCATGGTGGACATTCATCAGGTCCGCGGACAGGGCCGGGGCTTCGAGGTGCCCGTTCCATCCGACCAGGACCGCGGCGAGGCCAACGAAGCTGTGCAGCAGGGCAATCAGTTCGGGCATGCCGGTCATCTCGACCACTCGGGCACGCCAGAGCCCGATGGCGCCGCCGACCAGCACCGCGGCGATGAGCAGGACCAGGCCGGTCAGGCCCGCGCCGGTGCCCCAGGCGTCCTGGAGGGTCAGCCAGATCGTCGCGGCCAGGGCGATGATCATGCCGGTAATGCCGTAGATGACCCCGGCGCGGGCTTTCTCGTGCTTGCTCAGCCCGGCGAGGCTGAGGATAAACAGCAGGGCCGCGACGATGTAGGCCGCCCCCGCAATGGATTCTGCGGTCAACGGACCGGAGACGGTGTCAGACACAGTAAGGCTCCTCATTAATGTTGCTGCTTCGACTACGGCGCTCATGAACGTGCCTTCTCACCGCGGGAGAACATCGCGAGCATGCGACGGGTGACGGCGAAGCCGCCGAAGATGTTAATGCTGGCCAGCAGGACAGCGACGGCGGCGAGGACCTGCATGACGATGTTGTCGGAGGTGACCTGCAGCAGCGCACCGACGACGATGATTCCTGAGATGGCGTTGGTGACGGACATCAGCGGGGTGTGCAGGGCATGGTGGACTTTCCCGATCACATAAAACCCGACCACGATGGAGAGCATCAGCACCGTGAAGTGCTGGGGCAGCGGCGCCGGGGCAACCGCGTTGATCCCGAAAAGAACCGCGATACCGACAGCGAAGAGCCCGGCCTTTCCGGCAGGGCTGTGCCCTGTCTTTTTCGCCGCCTTATCGGCCGAGCGCTCCCCGGCGCGTGTTGTGTCGGTCTGGGCCTGGGGTGCGGCGGAGACTTGAACCGGTGGCGGCGGCCAGGTCTTTTCACCGTCCCGCACCACCGTCACGGAGCGCTGTACGACGTCGTCGAAGTCGATCCGGAGCTGGCCGTCTTTGTCTTTGGTGAGGAGTTTGAGCAGGTTCAGCATGTTCGTGCCGTACAGCTGGGAGGCCTGGGCCGGCAACCGGGCCGGAAGATCCGTGTAGCCCAGGATGACCACACCGTTATCCGTGACTGTGCGTTCCCCTGCGACGGATCCTTCCACGTTGCCGCCCTGCCCGGCGGCCATGTCCACGATCACGCTGCCCGGCTTCATGCCGGCCACGTCCTCGGCCGTGAGCAGCTTCGGCGCCGGACGCCCGGGGATCAGGGCCGTGGTGATGATGATGTCGACATCGGCTGCCTGCTCCGAGTAAATCTCCGCCGCGCGCCGGTTGTAGGCCTCACTAGTGGCTTTGGCGTACCCGTCCGATGACTTCATGTCCTCCTCGACCTCAACCTTGAGGTAGGTTCCGCCGATGGACTTCACCTGGTCAGCCACCTCGGGCCGCGGATCCGTCGCGCGCACAATCGCACCGAGGCTGCTCGCCGCCCCGATCGCCGCCAACCCGGCCACACCGGCGCCGGCGACCAGGACCTTAGCCGGCGGGACCTTGCCCGCCGCGGTCACCTGACCGGTGAAAAACCGGCCGAACTCATGCGCGGCCTCAATCACGGCCCGGTACCCGGCAATGTTCGCCATCGAACTGAGCACATCCATCGACTGCGCACGCGAAATCCGCGGCACCGCATCCAACGCCAAAGCCGTGATCGGCCGCGCCGCCAACGCCTCCACCAACTCGGGCCGCAGCCCCGGGCTCAACATTCCGATCAGCGTGGAACCCTCGGCCAGCCGGCCGATCTCATCCTCGGTGGGCGGATTGATCCGCAACACCACCTGACTGCCCCAGGCCTCATCGGCGCCCACAATCAAGGCACCCGCTTCGGCATAGGCCTCATCGCGGAAAGACGCGGACTCCCCCGCACCTTTCTCGACCACAACCTCGTAGCCCAATCCCAATAACTGCTTGACGGTGACAGGCGTCGCTGCCACCCTCGTCTCGCGGCCTAATTCGGCCACGATCCCAATACGCGTCATTTGTTGCTCTCTTTCATCATGAATATCCCCGGGACGGGGAATCCGCCGCCCGGGCGTACCGACTTATGTTGCATCCCCAGGGAGCCTGCAGACGTTGGCCGTCGAGCATCTCGGGGTTACGGAGCCGCGGTCCCAGAGGTCCTGTCTCGCGGCCCTGCGATGTCTGGCGCTGACTTGAGTGCAGTAATTCTCAGCATCGAGACTCCGCGTACGGCGCTATGGAACGGGACATCACTCGAACCACAGCCAGGCCACACGCTGCCGGTACTGCCTCGCTGCAGTCCCGGCCGGTTGTCCCGATGCGGTAAATCTTTCCTTGCTCACTACTTTTCAGCACTTCCAAGAGGCCTTCCAGAGAAAACCATGGAAAGAAATTCATTTCTTCGCGTATTCTCAAGAACTCAGCATTTCGACGTCCAGAAAGGACTGTGGTCTAATCTGTTGACGCGCTATCCCTTATCGGTGCGCTAGAAGCTATCAAAGGACAGTGTCCTCAGGCCTTTGGCGACATTATCAGTGCTCACGTCTCGACGGCGGGGCTGCCGACGCTTGTCCTTGGAGTTGGATAACGGCCACCGTCCGGGGTGCCTGGAAAGAGAGGAACCTGATCCATTCAGGTTCGGGACCATGCAGTTGTATCCCGGGAAGGGCGGCGGCGGTCTCCTGGAGGATGACAGCCGCCTCGAGTTCTGCGAGCCTGGCACCGAGGCAGCGGTGGATGCCTGATCCAAACACCAAGCCCGGGGACGCAGAGGACCCCCGCAGATCCGCCTGCGGAGCCGTCTGTGGAGCCGAGGACTGGCGTTCATGCCCGGACGGTGAGGTGACTTGGTTACCGCTCAGTTCGAGGAGGATTTCAGACCCAGCCCTAATCCGCGCGCCCCCAAGGGTCGTGTCGTGCGCTGCCACGCGGCGCCAAGTCGGGACGGATGATTCGGTGGCCAGCACGTGTCTGACCACGGACTTGGAGCCTGCGTCCGACGCCGCATCCTCCCAGCCTCCAGCCGCGGACCCTTCAAGGAGACGGAACAGTGCGGTGCTGATCAATTGTGTTGTAGTTTCCTGTCCGGCGATCAGCAGGAAGTAGCCCAGGGAACATATTTCCGGTGTGGACAGGCCGTGCTCGGCCAGGGATTTGAACAGGTTGCGTCCGGGGGCCGACCTGCATTCGGCTACGAGTTTGCGCAGCCAGACGTAGAAATCGGCGGCGCTGTGGACGAGTTACAGTTGCCGGTCCGTATCTGGCCAGCCCCAGAACAGTTCCATGGAGTCGAGGCCCCACCGCTTGAGGGCCGCAAGATCCCGAACAGGAAGCCCGAGGAGTTCGAGCATGACCACTGCCGGGGGAAACGCCGCGACCGTCTGCACGAGATCCACGGAACCGGAGGAGTCGAGTTCGTCCGAGGCGTTCCGTGCCGCTTCCCTGGCCAGTTCCCGGATCCGCGGTTCCATGGCGGCGACGGTGGCCGGTGTGAAGAATCCTGCAACGACCTTGCGTATCCCGGCGTGGGTGCTTGTGTCGTTGCTGGCCAGCACGGGCGGCAGTGCAAAGCCCACGTGCTGCAGCACGCGCAGGCCGGCCCTTCCAAGGGGGTCACGGCGACCAGGGCATTCCCGGGGCTGAAGTCGGCGGGACGGTGCAGGACGTCCCGCACCGTATCCGGCTCCCGCACCACGAGGTACGGGCAGCGGGCGTGGCCGGAGCCTTCCAGCAGGGACTCGGCGGATCCAATCACCGATAGCAGCGGGTTCATGCGTGCAGGCCATTCAGCCAGGCAGTTGCTCCGGCATGGAAATCCGCAGGGGAAAGCTCCGAGGCTTGCTCCGGGAGGGCGCCGAGGAAGGGTACCCGCAGCGTTCCGAGCACCTGCCTGTTGCTGTGATGTACGAAGTCAGGGTTGCGTGGCCAGCTTCCGAGTACGACGCCAATGACCTGCAGGTCCCGCGCTTGCAGCGCTTCGAGGGTCAGGGCGGTGTGGTTCAGGGTCCCGAGCGCCGGCCGGGTGACCAGCACAATTGCTGCCGCCAGGAGTGATCCGAGGTCCGCCAGCGTGCCGCCGTGGGAATCCAGCTCTACCAGGAGGCCGCCTGCACCCTCCACCAGGACGTGGTCGTGGGACGGCCTCCTACATCCGCGAGACACCGCCCTGCAGGAGGCCGGATCCAGCGCCGATACGGCCGAGCCCGACTCCCCCTTCGTGCGCCCCGCCCTGTTGGCACTCCAGTCGGGGCCTAACGCAAGACCAGATGCCGGGAAATCAGCGCCGCGGAGTCCCGCAATTCAACAGTGCCCGCGGCGACTCCGACGACCAAGTCGAAGCCCTCGTCAGTCGTGAAGTCATGGCGGTAGCCGTTGATCCACAAAAGCAGGACCATCAGGGTCCAGGCGGTGCGCTTGTCGCCGTCAATGAGCGGATGGAAACGGGCCACCGACTCCAGCAACGCGGCCGCCTTCATCGCCAACTCAGGATAGGCCTCAGCGCCCATGACTGTAGTTGCGGGCCGGGCCAAGGCCGAGGCGAGCAACCCGACATCACGGATGTGGAACCCGTACCGGTCGATTACCTGCAGTGCATCCTCAATATCGAGGTACGCGGTCACGCGTCCTCAAGCCGGGTCAACAGCTCGGCGTCATGGCTCATGACGAAGTCCAGGCCCGCACTGATCTCACTCCGGCGAGCGTGGCGCTGCAGGACCAGCTCGGCACCCTGGAGGAGCAACGCCGACTTGGAGGTATGCTCCTCGATGGCAAGCCGCTCAAGCCGCCGGTCAAGCTCTTCGGGAACGCGCAGATTCATGGCCATACCTCATGGTACCAAAC
>DIZT01000255.1:0-3072 GCA_002427975.1 Micrococcaceae bacterium UBA6021
CTGGCGAAATCAAAGCCTTGCAGAACCAGCCGAGCAACAACCGGCATTCCCTGCCTGTCACTGTCGACACGAAAGGCGAACACGTGCGCCGCACACATTCCCTTCCCGGGCTTCCACCGGGACCAAGCTCGAAAAAACGCCTCAACGCTCTGGTCCTCGCGGCCGTGATTACCGCGGGAAGTGCCCTTCCACTGTCCGGCGCGGCTCTGGCCGCGGACTCCTCCGGAGCGTCCGCGACCTCCTCCGGAACGGCCGGTGCTTCCTCGCTCTATACCGAGGCCTACAGGCCCCAGTTCCACTTCAGCCCGGAAAAAAACTGGATGAACGACCCGAACGGCCTGGTCTATTACCAGGGCGAATACCACATGTTCTTCCAGTACAACCCCTCCGGGGACACCTGGGGCAACATGTCCTGGGGCCACGCCGTCAGCACGGACCTGGTGCACTGGACGCAGCTCCCGCTGGCGATACCGCAGGACGATAAAAACATGATCTTCTCCGGCAGCGCGGTCATCGACAAGGACAACACCACAGGCTTCGGCCAGCCGGGCAACCCCGCCATGGTGGCAATCTATACCGCGGCCGACAAAGCCACCGGAAAGCAGTCCCAGGCACTCGCCTACAGCACGGACAAAGGCCGGACTTTTACCAAATATTCCGGGAACCCGGTGCTGGACATCGGGTCAAACAATTTCAGGGACCCGAAAGTCTTCTGGTACGAGGCCGGACATGAGTGGCTGATGTCAGCAGCTTTGTCCGACCAGCACAAGGTGACTTTTTATAGTTCTCCAGACCTGAAAACTTGGACGCATCTCAGTGATTTCGGACCTGCAGGCGCCACGGGCGGTGCCTGGGAGTGTCCTGACCTGTTCCCTCTGCCGGATCCCGCCAATCCCGGCAAGCAAAAGTGGGTACTGACGGTCAACCTCAACCCGGGCGGGATTGCCGGAGGTTCGGGCGTCCAATATTTCACGGGAAGCTTCGACGGCACCACGTTCGCCTCTGATGACAAACCCTACGTCCCCCCGGCCGGGACGTCGCTGGGAAGCTTCGATGACGGTACATTCCATGGCTGGCAAGCCACCGGGACCGCCTTCGGCACTGCCCCGGCCACAGGAAACCTGCCGGGCCAGTCCACGGTTACAGGCTGGGTAGGAACCGGCTTCGCCAACAGCTTCAACGGCGGTGACGCCTCCACCGGCACACTGAGCTCGCAGGCCTTCACGGTCAGCAAAGCCCACCTGAACTTCCTCGTCGGCGGCGGCAACCACCCCTACGTCGCCGACACCGTCCCGTTCGGCACCCTGCCGGTCGGAACCGTTTTCAACGACTTCTCCGGGGCCACCTACGGGGCCGGCTGGACCGCAACAGGCTCCTTCGCCAGCTCCGGGCCCTCGACCGAGAGCCTGCCCAACCAGCTCGGCCCCAAGGTGCTGGACACCTACGCGCCCGAAGGCGAGATCGGTACCGGCACCATCACCTCGCCGACCTTCACGGTCAACAGCCCGTATATCGACCTGCAGGTCGCCGGCGGTAACCACCCCTGGGGCCAGTCGAACCCGACCGCGGTCAACCTGATCGTCGGCGGCAAGGTCGTCGCCACCACCACGGGCTCCAACAGCCCTGACCTGACGTGGACGAATTGGGACGTGAGCAAGTACCAGGGCCAGCAGGCCCAGATCCAGGTCGTGGACCAGAACGACGGATCCACCGGCTGGGGCCACCTCATGGTGGGCGACATAGTCTTCGCTAACGCCCCGGCCAAGCCCTGGGACAACCAGACCTCCGTCAATCTCGTCGTCGACGGCCAGGTGGTGCGCTCCGCCACTGGCGCAGACAGCGAGAACCTGGACTGGGCGTCCTGGGACCTGAGCGACATGATCGGCAAGCAGGCGCAGATCCAGGTCGTCGACCACAGCACCGGCGGGTGGGGACACATCCTGGCCGACGACTTCAGCCTCTCAGACACGGCGGCACAATCTGCAATACAGCGCGCTCACTGGGTCGACTACGGCAAGGACAACTACGCGGGTGTCACCTTCAATGACGCCCCTGGGGGCAAGCGGATCATGATCGGCTGGATGAACAACTGGGACTACGGAGGATCCATTCCCACCTCACCGTGGCGCAGCGCCATGACAGTCCCCCGGGAGCTGTCCCTCCAAACCGTCGACGGCGCACCTCGCCTGGTGCAGACACCGGTCAATCAGCTCAACCAGCTGACAACGGGGCCATCCGTCCACGAGGAGAAAATTTCCGTCCCCGCGGGAAGCGCCGTCCTGCCGGCCACAGGGAAGGCGGTCGACATCACGGCGTCCTTCGCTGCCGGTACTGCAAGCTCCTACGGGCTGAAGGTCCGCACCGGGTCCGGTCAGGAAACGCTCATCGGCTATGACAATAAGTCCGGACAGGTTTACATCGACCGGACCAAGTCTGGAGCTGCGGCTTTCAGCTCCAGCTTCCCCGGAGTCCAGACCGCGCCGCTAGCCGCTGCGGGCGGAGCGGTCAAACTTCACGTCCTGGTCGACTGGTCCTCGGTCGAAGTCTTCGCCGACGACGGAAAGATCGTCCTGACAGACCAGATCTTCCCCGACCCGTCGAGCCAAGGCATTGAAGCTTTCTCCAACGGAGGAAACGCCATTCTGACCTCCCTGGACGTCAAGCAGATGAAGTCGGCCTGGCCATCCGGTAGCACCCAGCAATAGGCGACGAACCCCGCATCACGCTGATAAAACCGCGGCGCCCGCAATTTCACGTTGCGGGCGCCGCGCCCATTCCCGGACCCTGACCTTTGCCGGACTGACCGACTGTGCGAGGGCAGATTATGCCCGATGGATCGCGGCGGGCGGCAGAAAACGAGACCATTGACACCGCCGACGCCGGCAGGGAACGGGCCAGCGCCGCGGCCAGCATAAGTCCCGCGAGTGTCAGCGCAGAAACGGCATGCGTCCGGCAAGTGGTCGTTTTCTTCATCTGCTTGTTTTGCCCTTCATCGCGCGCGCCTCCCCATAGACAACGTTGTCAGCGCGTGGGCCTCTATGTCATGTCCGTCAGACAAGTCAACGGTTTTGG
>DIZT01000255.1:3217-10017 GCA_002427975.1 Micrococcaceae bacterium UBA6021
GACGGGCAGCGGAAATTCCCCCACCAACGGACGGCTGGAAGGGTCCTTTCCTGTGCGCGGCCCCGTTCAGCCCGCTCGCGGGGACCATGGCTGCAGTACCTGTGAACGAGGATTGGGCGGGACGTGGCTAAGGGCTATGCCACTGGCAGGAGCCAGGTCAGCTCCGAGGCGTCGCCTTCGATATGGCGGGCCAGTTCCCCATTGAACCTGGCGCCGTAATCGGCGCGGATGTGTTCCTGGAATGCGGCTTCATCACGGTAGACCTCGAAGACAAAGTACTCCCGGGGATTCTCTTCCCGGGTATGGGGGAGGAACAGCTCATTTCCCGGTTCCCCGCGGACGTGCTGGGTCAGTTCACGCATCATCTCCGCGACACGGGCTTCGCTGCCGGGTTTGACGGTGAACTCGGCATACAGGGTCTTGGTCATCATGTTTCCTTACAGGTCTATGGGTTTTCGATGGACTTCCCCGGCCTCAGGCTGGAGGGCGGAGTTCCCCGGAGCCCCTTTGTATGAGCTCGGACGGGACAACATAGGTATGCGGGGGAAGCTTTTCGCCATCGATCCTGGCCAGCAGCCGCTCCGCTGCCAGCTTCCCGATCCGCTCGGGGTGCTGGGCGATCACTGTCACGCCGGGATCCATCATGTCCGACAGCGTGAAGTCATCGAATCCGATCAGGGCCACGCGTTTGCTTAGCCCGAGCTCTCTCAGGGCACGCATGGCGCCGAAAGTGATGAGGTTTTGGCTGGAGAAGATCGCAGTCGGAGGGTCCGCAGCAGTGAGAAGCTCCAACGCGGCCAACCTCGCCGATTCCTCATCATGAAGATTTTCTCGGACGGGAACAGTTGACGTGGGAATTCCCTGCCGCCCGATCTCCTCAATAAACCCGCGCCGGCGTTCCCGTGCGGTCTGGATGTCTTTGCGGTCCCCCAGATAGGCGAGCCTGGTATGACCGCGGCTCATCAGGTGAGCGGCCGCCCGCGCCGCTCCTGCGGCATTGTCGGTTACGACGGCGTCTGCTTCCACTCCTACCGGTTCGCGGTCAATGAAGACCAAGGGCAGGTCACGGGAATGCTCCGGGATCACATACGCCTGGCTCCTGGCGATCGGCGTGAGGATCAGCCCATCGACGCGTCGACCAAGAAACGCTGCAACTATGGCCTGTTCCCGCTTGGGGTCGTCATCGAGGCTCGCCGCAAAAACCGCAATTCCTCTGGCCCCGAGCGCATCTTCAATCGCCCGGTTGATTTCGCCGCTGAACGGGTTGGAGACACTCGGCAGCAAGAGACCGACGGAGAGCGTTCTCCTGCCCGCGCGGCGCAAGCTGCCGGCGGCCATGTCCAACTGGTAGCTGAGCTGCCGGGAGGCACTCAGCACCTTGTCGCGGGTGGCTTCCGACACGCCCGGTTCGTCATTGATCACCCGGGAAACGGTCTTAATCCCGACGCCGGCAAGTGCGGCCACATGGCGCATAGTCGGGCGGCTGGCGGGTAGGGCCGACTGGCTACGATTGGACATCGTTGTCAATAAAATCGCTCCTTCTGATTGCACCTATTGACTCTTCGGTGTGATGCTGCTTACATCGTACATGACATCGTTGTCGGGGCCAGTGAAGGCCTCAAACACCAGGAGATTCAATGTTGAGTTCCACAGCACCTCGTTCAACAGCCACCCGCCTCTTGTCTGCAGCAGCAGTCCTAACTCTTGGAGCGCTCAGTCTTTCTGCCTGTGGCGGCGCATCCAGCGGGACGGCTTCCAGCGGAGGCGCCGCTGACGCAAAGATCGGCGTTTCGCTGATCGTGAAGACCACGTCCAACCCGTACTTCGTAGCAATGGAAGACGGCGCGAAAAAAGCAGCCGAGGGGGGCAATATTGATCTGAAGCTCGCTGCCGGCAAATCCGACGGCGACGAAGACACCCAGATCCAGGCGATCGAGAATGCTATCTCCAAGGGCGACAAGGGAATTCTGATCACCCCGAACGGGCCTGCCGTAGTCGATGCGATCAAGAAGGCCCGCGACGCAGGCTTGTACGTGATCGCTCTGGACACCCCGCCGGACCCGGCCAGTGCCGTGGACATCACGTTCGCGACTGACAACTTCGCGGCCGGCAAGCAGATCGGTCAGTGGACCGCGGCGCAGCTCGATGGTAAAAAGGCCACCATTGCCTTGGTCGACCTGTTCAGCGACAAAGTCGTTTCGGTGGACTACAACCGCGACCAGGGATTTCTGACAGGTTTGGGCATCGACACCGCGGATAAAACGAAGAACGGCGACGAGGCCAAGACCGGAAAGTACACCGGTGGCAAGGGCGGGGACTACGAGATCGTCGGCAATCAGGCCTCCCAGGGCGCCGAGGACGGCGGCCGGACGGCGATGGAGACACTGCTGTCAAAGAACCCCAACATCAACGTCGTCTACACGATCAACGAACCTGCCGCTGCCGGCGCCTATGAGGCACTGAAGGCCGCTGGCAAAGACAAGGGCGTTCTGGTCGTCTCCATCGACGGAGGCTGCACCGGCGTGAACAACGTCAAGTCTGGCATCATCGGAGCCACCGCCCAGCAGTACCCGGTGAAAATGGCCCAGTTGGGCGTCCAGGCGATCCAGGACCTGGCCACCTCAGGCAAGAAACCCGCCGTCTCGGCCGGCTTGGACTTTTTCAACACCGGTTCCGCACTTGTCACAGACAAGTCCGTAACGGGCCTGGAGAGCATCGACACCACGGCCGCCACCCAGATCTGCTGGGGCAAGTAACCCTTCCCCTTCTGCGGGGGGACGCACCATTGGCGTCTCCCCGCAAAACACCCAGCACGATAACAGTTACAGAACATAGAAGTTCAGGAGCCATACAAAGTGACCCAGCAACAGACCGCCGGCCCGCCGAGCGCCGGGCATGCTGATCTGGCCGAGGAATTCCTCGACCGCCAGACCCCTCTCAGCAGAATCCGAAACATTCTCCACCGCTACCCGGCCCTCAGCCCCGCCTTTGTTCTGCTGATCGCAGTTGTGGTCTTCGGC
Source organism: Micrococcaceae bacterium UBA6021 (assembly GCA_002427975.1). Lineage (GTDB taxonomy): Bacteria > Actinomycetota > Actinomycetes > Actinomycetales > Micrococcaceae > Arthrobacter. The sequence continues at coordinate 6,238 of DIZT01000255.1, forward strand.
ATCCTCAATGACCGCTTCCTGCGGGTGGAGAACCTGTCCCTGATTACGCAGCAGGTCGCGGTCGTGGGTACCCTGGCGATCGCCCAGACCCTCATTATTCTGACCGCCGGCATCGACCTGTCTGTCGGTGCGGTCATGATCCTGTCTTCGATGGTGATCGCGCAGATCGCCGTCAGCAATGGCATCCCCGGGCCCCTGGCACTCATTGCGGGACTCGCCGTGGGTCTTGGGGCGGGCGCGCTCAACGGCTTCCTGGTGACCAGGTTCCGACTCCCTCCGTTCATCGTCACCCTCGGAACGCTGAATATTTTCGTTGCCCTGACGCTGCTTTACTCCGGCGGCAGCACGGTTCGCGGATCCGCGATGCCGGGTGTCCTCACCTGGTTGGGAAGCACGTTCCCGGTCGGACCAGTCCGCATCTCCACCGGGGTCGTCATGATGCTCCTGCTCTACGTCGTTGTCGCCTTCATCCTGGGCAAGACGGCCTGGGGGCGGCATGTCTACGCCGTGGGCGACGATAAGGAAGCGGCACGTCTTGCCGGTATTCCTGTCAGCCGCGTCCTCATGAGCGTCTACCTTGCCGCCGGAGCAGTTCTTGCCATCGGCGCCTGGATCCAGATCGGCCGTAACAATGCCGCCAGCCCGAATGCCGGCGTGGACCTGAACCTGGACTCCATAACAGCCGTCGTGATCGGCGGAACCAGCCTCTTCGGCGGCCGCGGCTCCATCTGGGGTTCACTGCTTGGAGCGCTGATCGTCGGCGTCTTCCGAAACGGCCTTTCGCTCGCCGGCCTGGACGTCCTCTACCAGACCCTCGCAGTAGGCGTCCTGATCATTGTTGCCGTGTCCGTCGATCAGTGGATCCGAAAGGTCAAGTCATGACCATGACAGAATTTGCAGCCTCCCACACCGATACCCGCGAGCCCATTCTCAAGGCCAGGAACCTCGTCAAGACTTTCGGACGGGTCGTTGGCCTGGACGGAGTCAGCCTGGATCTCTACCCGGGCGAAGTCCTGGCCGTCATCGGCGACAACGGCGCCGGCAAGTCCACGCTCATCAAATGCCTCACAGGCGCCGAAATCCCCGACACCGGAGAACTCTTTGTCTCGGGACAGCAAGTGCACTTCAAGCGACCCCAGGACGCCAGGGTCCACGGCATCGAAACCGTTTACCAGAACCTGGCCGTCTCACCGGCGCTCGATGTCGCCTCCAACCTGTTCCTCGGCCGTGAAGAGCGGCTCCCCGGACTTCTCGGGAGCGTATTCAGGATGCTTGATACCAAAGGCATGCGCACCAAAGCCAAACAGGAGCTGACCCGGCTGGGTATCTCCACACTGCAGGACGTGACAGTGCCGGTGGAGAACCTCTCCGGCGGCCAGCGCCAGGCTGTCGCCGTGGCCCGCGCCGCAGCGTTCGGTTCAAAGGTTGTTGTGCTGGATGAGCCGACGGCGGCACTCGGGGTTCGGGAATCGAACCAGGTCCTGCAATTGGTACGGGACCTTCGGGACCGCGGCCTGCCGGTCATCCTCATCAGCCACAACATGCCCCACGTGTTTGACGTGGCAGACCGGATCCACATCCAGCGCCTCGGCAAATGCGCTGCCACCATAACACCGCAATCACACACCATGACCGACGCAGTTGCGATCATGACCGGTGCAGCCACCGCCTGAACTGCTGCTGTCCCTACGTCAGTCCGCAGACCGGGTTACCGGTCCGCGGACTGACGTGTCTTGGACCACCCTCACCATTAGCTTCCCACGAGAGACAGACCATGGATTACCTCACAACAGCCCGGCAAGACGCTCACCAAACCCTTGATGTCATGGTCGTGGGCGAAGCGCTGATCGACGTGGTCACAACCTCACACGGCCGAGTGGAACACCCCGGCGGCTCACCGGCAAATGTCGCCTACGGACTTGGCCGCCTCGGCGTAACCACAGGTCTGCTCACGGCCATCGCCCCGGACGCCCGCGGGATCTCCATAGAAGACCATCTCCGCAGTGCGGGAGTCATACTTCTGCCCGGATCAAAATCCCTCACCCGGACGGCGTCGGCAACAGCAACGATTGAACCGGACGGATCGGCCAGGTACGACTTCGACATCACCTGGGACCTTGCCCCCACAGCCCCCGCCTACTACCCAAAAATACTGCACACCGGATCCATCGCCACGTTCCTTAGCCCCGGCGCCAGTGCCGTGAAATCCCTGCTCGAACAGGCCCACAGACACTGCATGATCACCTATGACCCCAACATCAGGCCAGCCCTGCTCGGCAGCCATGCCGAAGCCATAGCCATCTTTGAAGACCTCGTGGCCTTAACCGACGTCGTCAAACTCAGCGACGAGGACGCCCAGTGGCTGTACCCCCAAAAGAGTCTGGACGAAACCGCAGCACACATCCTTGGATTGGGCGCCGGACTAACCGTCATCACCATGGGCGCCGAAGGCTCACACTTCACCACCTCCGCCGCTAACATCAGCATTCCGGCCGTCAAGTCCGAAGTTGCCGACACCATCGGCGCCGGGGACTCCTATATGTCCGCCCTGATCCTGGGCTTTCTCACCCGAGGAACCGAAGGCTTCGCCCCGGCCGTCTTGGAGCAGCTTGGACACACAGCAGCTGCGGCCGCGGCCATTACCGTACAGCGACCGGGAGCGAACCCCCCGACCCTGGAAGAACTCAGCACATCAATCGAAGCCCAATCCTTCGCCCAACACGAGGGTTCCTGAAGCACATCACAAATTGCGGGTTGGCGGATCTATCGACTGTTGCGTGAACAGGCGCGACAGGGGCAGGGGTACGTCGTTGTTGTATCCTCGGATGGCCTGGAGCTCGCTGACCTGTGCGATCGTGTGTTTCACGCACACCAGAGGTTGTCAGATGGAGCCGACAGGCCGGCATCATGTTTGTTGCCGTGTCGCTATCGAACGCTACACCCGCATCTGTGGACATCCCCGCCCTGTACAACCCCGACGGCCACTACGGTCTCTGGAACGTGGCCTTGCAGGTTTCCTATGGTATCGGCGTGCTCGTACAGATCCCGTTCCTGGCCCAGGTCACGTGCATAGGTCCCGTTACCCAATGGCTGCGTGGGGCGGACATCTCCTGGATCGTGGTCACGATGGCGGTTTACTACCTCTGGGCAAGGCCACCAACGGGGCATCGGCCGAGACCATCTGCACGGACAGCAACGAAGCTGCGTTGATCCACGTCTGATGTGAACGAGCAAGGGCTACCGTCCGTATATTCGCACGGAAGCCCTTGCTTTGTTGATGACCGGCACAGCGTTCTGGCCCCAGTGCAACGCGACGGCGGTTAGGAGGCTTCCAGCCCCCGCTCTCGATACGCCGTGTTCTTGTCCATGCTCCAGCCGGCGACCATGCCGGCGCCGATCATTTGGTCGCTGAGCCGGGCGAGGCGGAAGTCGGGGTCGGCGTCGAGGGCGAGTTCGAGGAATTGGTGGGCTTTGCTGCCGCGGCCTTCCCACCAGTTGATGAAGGCGATGGCGGTCAGGGCGGGGGCTGAGTGTTGCGTGGCGCTGTGCGTGTAGGCGTGGACGAGGAGTTGTTCTGCCCATTCAACTCGGGACCATCGCGGTTTGCCATGCGTCTGGGCCAGTAGGACGCGGTCCATGGGTTCGTCGATTCCGGGGATGTCGGCCATGAGTTGGTCCCGGATGGCGGGGAACTGGAGGTTCGCGATCAGGCCGATCGTCTGCTCCGGGTCCGAGTAGGTGGTCGCTGAGAGCATCCCTGTCCATAGGCTGTCTCTTATA
>DIZT01000088.1:0-1537 GCA_002427975.1 Micrococcaceae bacterium UBA6021
GTTCCATTGCGGCTCAACCCCCGATCCCGCGTTCGTCAAAGCTGCCAAGGAGATGCACGAAGCCAAGCTCCTGGCCGAGGGCGGATTCAAAGGCTCCGGGGCGGACGCCGGTGGAACAGCGGTACGAACGTGCCGAGAAGGAGCTCTTCGCCCGCATGGAAGGACTCGGCCACGAGATCGAAAACCGCGTCACCGGCAACGACAGCAGCCGTTTGGAAGACCAGGGCCTCACAGCGGAGAGCACGTCGGCCGACGACTACGGCTCGGCCGAACACCACGAAAAGTTCGCTGAATCCATGGCAACCACCGGCGCGAATGAGACCCAGATACGCGGACGCCTCGCCGCAGCCCGCAGCGAAGGCACACACCCCAGCGCAGCCGTGACCATGGGCAACGGCGCCGCCAAGGCCAGGAATTCGCGCACAGGTGCAGCAGTGGGTTCTGAGAGGGGCAAGAACGGCCTGACCCGCTAGAAAACCTACCCACGCAAAAAGGGGGAGACATCCCTGCGATCATGTTCCGTGGGCTCCCCAGGCCGTCGTGTTCGTGGTGATGCAGCTATTCACGGTGGCACTTCCGTCCAGCGCGTAAAACGTCAGGGAAGTCAGTGGGGAGCTGGGGAAGATGGCGTCCGTGAGGGTGATCTCACCATCATGAATGAAAAGTTCTATGGAATTGTGGTCTAGACAGACTCTCATCTGAAGCCGACCATCCTTGATGGGGGCCGGTGCGCGGTCAATGGACGGAAAACCGGAGTGGAAATTCGTGTTCCCGGCTGCAGTCCTGTCCAGGAACAAGATTCCTTCAGCGGGCCTTACTCCAAGCCGAATTTCGCTTCCGGGCCCTTGAATGAGCAGACCCACTTCTCCCGCGTCCTGGATGCGCATGTCTATGTCGATGATGCCGGCTCCCTGCAACCCGGTGCGGAGCTGGTATTCACTATTGTCAAGGCGCATCGGACCCTGCGTTGCAACAGATAAATGGGATGCTGGGATGAGGTCGCTCACCGCTGGTCTCTGGATCAGGTGAGGGCGGCCGTTTCGGGTGGCGAGTGAGAGTTCCCGCGGGAGGGACATCTGGCCCCGCCAGGGAGCAGTGGGAACGGCTTCGGCATAGTCCCAATTGTTCATCCACGCAATCATGATTCGCCGCTTATCGGGTGCGTCATTGAACGAGACGGCGGCGTAGTAGTCTCTGCCCCAATCCAGCCAGTCATATCGCTGTAGCTGCCCCGGGTCGGTTGAGTCGTCGGCCACAGTCGTTTCGGACGTGAACGTCACTCCGTCGAAGTGGCCAATAAAGTATTGCCCCGCCGAGCCGCCGTTTGGCCCTCCTGGATTGAGGTTCACGGTGAGGACCCATTTCATCCGCTGAGGATCACCGTCCATGGGGAGGGGGAAGAGGTCGGGGCATTCCCAGACGCCGCCCGTGGCGTTGGCCGGACCGAAGGTGCTGAGGTACTCCCAGTGTTTCAGGTCCTCGGATTTGTAGATGACGACCTCCCGGCGTTCAGCCTCGACGGCGACCATGACCCAGT
>DIZT01000088.1:1693-1904 GCA_002427975.1 Micrococcaceae bacterium UBA6021
CGACGGCGACCATGACCCAGTAGGTGTCATCGGTGCCCGTGTAGCGAAAGACTTTGGGGTCGCGGAAGTGCGCGGAATGTCGGGTGAGCACGGGATTGTTCGTGTACTTTTTCCAAGTGGTGCCGTCGTCGAGGCTGTATGCGAGTGATTGTGCCTGGGTCCCGGATCGTTTGGACGAGGGTTTGTAGGCGCTTGTGTAGATGGCTATGAG
>DIZT01000088.1:2056-6428 GCA_002427975.1 Micrococcaceae bacterium UBA6021
GCTATGGCTATGGGGTGTTCAGTCCAGTTGAGAAGGTCCGGTGAGGTCGCGTGTCCCCAGGACATGTTTCCCCACGTGGTCCCGCACGGATTGGCCTGGTAGAAGAGGTGGTATTGGCCGTTGTGGTGGATGAGCCCGTTGGGGTCATTGATCCACATTTTTTCTGCGGTGAAGTGCAGGGCCGGCCGGAGGGCTGGGCGCTTGTCTGTTGTGATCGTCATGGTCAGGGCTCCCTGGATAGAACGCCGGGGCCGTTCAGGGTGGAGCTGAGGCCTTCGTCGGTGTGAATTGAGTGTGCCGGGGCTGCCATGTTCCCAGTGATGACTGGTCGTGCGGCGAGAAGTGCTTGCAGTTCTTCTGCATTCGGCAAGTGGGCGCCAGACCGGCTTACGGTGATGGCTGCCGCGGCCGATGCGACTCTGGCGACTCTTTCAAGGCTGGAGGGGCTCAGATCATGTCCTCCGGCGGTGTGCAAACCCACAATGAGTGCCGCCATGTAGGAGTCACCTGCTCCGATGGTGTCCGCGACACTGGCCTGAACGGCGGGGACCAGGATCTCAGCCGCATGGGACAGAATGAGCGACCCGCGTGAACCCATGGTGACAACGGTCAGGTCGGCTCCCAGCCCCCGGACCCGCCGCGCTGTTTCTTCAGGGGATAGTCCCGGGTAAAGCCACGCGGCGTCTTCATCACTGAGCTTGACGACGTTGAGGAGCGGAATGAGATCTTCGAACACGGTCTTTGCCTGGTGATGGCTGCCCAGGAGCTGTGGACGGATGTTGGGATCGTAGGTAATGGTGCATAGGCCAGCCACGCTTTCGAGGAGGTCATGGACCCGTCGTGATCCCGGCTCAAGAAAGGAGGCGATGGATCCGGTATGCAGGATCCTGGGGACGTAGGTGGGAGCGACGGTACCCAGATCCCAAGCGATATCGAATTCGTAGGTCGCGGATCCGTCGTCGGCGAGGAAGGCTGTGGCGGTGGACGTGGAGGCGCTGGACTGCGAACCGGCCAGGATTTGAACACCGGCCCCGCTGAGGTGGGCTACCAGAGCCGCGCCTCTGTCATCCTTACCGATCGAGGTGAGGAAGCCGGTGGGGATCCCCAGCCGGGCGAGCCCGTACGCGACGTTTGCCGGTGACCCTCCGGGATGTTCGATGGATGAGCCTTGGGTTTGCACGACGATATCCATGAGGGACTCGCCGACGACGATCACGTCGGGTTTTTCGAGGTGGAGGGGTGCGTGGCGGGTCATGGGGTTCTCCTGAGTGGGCCTTACCTTGAAGGCACGGAAAAAGTGGGCGGGTCAGGCCGTAGTGTGGGCACCACCGTCTGACGGCACGACGGAAGACGTTGGGTGCTGCCTCCGGCGCGGCGGGGCAGGCGGGTGGGCTTCGCGGGTGTCTGGGGTTTGGTTAGGCGGGGGCCAGTGCCCGTACCGAGTCGCGTTCCACGGTGGGACAGCGGATTTTTGCGGGGGCACTGGCCTGTTCTTCTTCAAGGCCCAGCAGCATTCTCACTCCCGCTGCGCCCAGTTCGTAGTGGGGGAGGGATACCGTGGAAAGTGGGGGCCGGAGGTGGGCGGCGATGACTTCCTGGTTGTCGAATCCCACCACTGCTATGTCGTCCGGGATGGAGAGGCCGTGCTCGCGTAGCCCGTCGTATAGTCCCATCGCCATTCGGTCGTTGTAGCAGTACACGGCTGTAACGTCGCGTTTGAGGAGTTCCTCGGTCGCCCCGTACCCGCCTTCCTGGTCTGGATAGGCTTCAAGGACCAGGCCCGCGTCGAATGGGATGCCTTCCGCTTCCAGCGCTTCCCTGTAGCCCTGGAGCCGGCCGTCCTTCGCCGGGGCGGGGATGGTGGCGTTGATGAAGGCGATCCGGCGGTGGCCGTGCTTCAGCAGGATCTCCGTGGCTGAACGGCCGCCTTGTATTTCGTCCGGGACGACAGCCCGGGCGCCGGGTTCCGCAGAAAAGCAGTTGACGAGGACAAAGTCCGACTCCCGAAGGGAGGCCGGTATGTCCGTGGCTCGGTGGAACCAGGTCGAGTAAAGGATTCCGCGGACCTTGTATTCGAGCATCATGGCAATCGCTTCGGTCTCAAGCTCGCGGTTGCCTTCGGTATTGGCGATGAGGAGGGCGTAGCCGTGCTTCCAGGCCTCATCCTGTGCACCGTGGATGATCTGGCCGGCGAACGGGGTCGTGGCGATGGCGTCGGCGACGAGGCCGATGAATCGGGAACTGCCGCTGACCAGGGTTTGCGCCATGGCATTTGGCCGGTAGCCCAGATCCTGGATGGCGTCCCGCACCCGCTTGCGGGTCTCGTCGGAAATTCGGGCGGCCTTTTTCTTGTTCACGACCAGAGAGACGGTGGCTGTGGAGACGCCGGCTGCTTCCGCTACTTGCCGGAGGGTGACGGGTTGGGGGCGCCGGGGCGGTTTCACGGGGGGCACCTCGGCCGGTTCGCCCGAACTTTTCTCCTGTGAAATCATTTGCCCTCCTTCAGAAGTATATCCGTCTGCCATTGCCGTCATCCCTTCGTCGCCCCGCTCTCCAGTCCCTGGATCATCGCCTTGTTCAGCACGAGGAACACCAGCAGCAGGGGGGTAATGGTGACGCAGACGGCGGCGAACGTTGCCGTCCAGTCGGTCTTACCCATGGCTCCGATATAGTTCTGCAGCCCCAGCGGAATTGTCTTGAGCCCCTCAGAGAGGACGAAGGTGTTGGCGAAGATGAAGTCGTTCCAGATGAAGATGCTGTTTACGAGGATGACCGTTACAACGGTGTTGGTTGAGAGCGGCAGCGTGATTAGCCCGAAGATCCGGTATGGGCCGGCACCGTCCAGCGAGGCCGCTTCATAGGTCTCGCGGGGAATGTATTCGAAGAACGATGAGAAAAGGTATATCGACATCGGAAGTGCGAATCCCGCCAGGGGAATAATCATTGACGGGTAGGTGTCGAGCAGGTTCACGGTCGAATAGTCGATGAAAAGCGGTACGAGCGCGATCTGAACGGGCACGATGATGCCGATCAGGAACAGGCTGCGGACAAACTTGCTGAGCCGGAAGCCGAGGACCTGGATTGCATAAGCGGCCATCATGCCCAGCAGCACGATCAGGAGGTTGGCGCCCATCGTGACAATGAAACTGTTGAGGATGTTCATCCCGAGATTGCCGGTCTGGAACGCGCGGGCGTAGTTATCGAAGGTGATCGCTTTGGGCAGGGCAAACGGGTCGCCCGTAGCGAAGTCCTGTTCGGTGCGCAGGCTGGTGATGAAAAGCCATGCGAGCGGGTAGACCTGCACGATGACGATCAGGGCGATCAGCACCTTTGACAGAGCGCCGTGCAGGCTTGGTTTGCGCTTGCGCCGCCTGGTTCGCGGCGGCCTGCCCTCGGGTGATGCGGGGATGTGCCTTATTACCTGAGCTGCTTGCGCGGTCATGCGTCCGCCTTTCGTTTGAGCATGAGGAGGATAAGTCCGACGGCGACCAGGCACTCGATGACGATGAAGACGGAGATGGTGCTGGCGTATCCGAAGTCGGTGCTCGTGAATGCTGTCTTGTACATGTAGGTGGTCAGCAGTTCCGAGGATTGTCCGGGGCCGCCGTTCGTCATTAGATACGGGATGTCGAATCCGCGCAGACCGTAGGTGGTCGCCATGATCGTGGTGGTGATCCAGACGGGCCGGATGTGGGGGAACCGGATTTTGGTGAACAGTTGCCACCGGGACGCACCGTCGAGGCGGGCGGCTTCCTCGAGTTCCTGTGGGACGGACAGAAGTGCCGCGTAGATGATGAGCATGTACAGGCCGGTGAAGCGCCAGCCTTCCGGGGCCGATACTGCGGCGAGGACGGTGTTCACGTCGGAGAGCCATGCGTGTTCAAGGGCGCCGAGGCCGATCCAGTGCAGGACCTGGTTGAGCAGACCGACCGGGTCGATCGAGTAGATGCGCACGAAGAGGAATGCGATGGCCACGGTCGAGATCACGGCCGGCAGCAGGTAGAGCGTCTTGATGAGCTCGGCGCCGCGGCGCAGCGAGGTGAGGAGGCTGGCGACGAACAGCGCTCCGCCGAGTTGAAGGACCAGGCAGATGGCCAGGTAGCCGAGTGCGTTGACGAAGGAGCGCCAGAAGACGTCGTCGCCGGTGAACATCCGCACGTAGTTCGCGAGGCCCACGAATTCCATGTCGCTGATGCCGTTCCAGGAGAAGAAGCTGAGGAACAGGGACTGGAGGATCGGGAACAGCACAGCTGCGCCGTAGAGCAGCAAGGGCGGGAGGAGGAATACCAGGACTGAGAGTCGCGACCTGTTGGGGAGCATGGCGGGGGCCTTTCGGGTGGGGGGCCGAAGCCCCCCGCCGCTACGTGTTATT
>DIZT01000290.1:0-1139 GCA_002427975.1 Micrococcaceae bacterium UBA6021
GAGGTTAGGGTGCGGGTGGGGACTACTTGATCCAGCGCAGGTTGTACTGGTAGCGGTGGGGCTGGCCCTTGTTGACATGGATGCCGGCCGCCACGGAGAAGCAGGTCAGGGCAATCCAGACCAGGGTGGCGATGACGGCGAAGATGTTTCCCACCACCGGAATGAACACCAGGAGATTGGCCACCAGCGCCGCAATGGTGGGCGGCAGGCTGAAGTTCAGCGCTTCCTTGGACTCCTGGGCCGTGAACGGCCCGCGCTCACGGAAGATGAGGTAGATCAGCAGCGATGGAACGCAGCCGAGGATCCCGCCAAAGTGCGCCAGCGTGGCCCATTGGCGGTCTTCGTTGGCCGTCAGGGGCAGCGCATTCGCCGGAACGCCCTGGTACTCGGAACGGCCCTGGCCGCCGTGGTCGTCCCGGTGCTCGCGTGCGTTTTGTGCCACGGTTTCTTCCTTCGAAAGTGCAATGGTGCTGGGTTGGAGAATGCCGGACTGAAGCAACAACAGCCTCCGCAGTACCAAGAATACTGGTTCGGCCGCCATATGCCGCCGCCAGCAGCCGGATCCGGCGTCAGGGCACCGTCAGGAAGTCGATGACTTCCTCCACCCTCCCGAGCAGTGATGCCTCCAGGTCCGCATAGCTTCGGACAGCGCCCAGCAGCTTTTGCCAGCCAAGCCCGATGTCCTCCTTGGTGGAGTGCGGCCAGCCGAACGCTGCCAGGATGCCCGTCTTCCAGTCCTGCCCCCGGGGAACCACCGGCCACTGTTCGATGCCCAGCACGGCGGGCCGGATGGCCTGCCACACGTCAATGTAAGGGTGCCCGACGATCAGGACATTGCTGGCAGCGCCGGGGGAGGACATCACAGCAGCCGCGATACGCGACTCTTTGGAGTCCGGCACCAGGTGGTCCACCAGGACCCCCAGCCGGCGGCCAGGACCGGGACCGAACGCCGCCACGGCGCCCGCAAGGTCATCGATGCCATGCAAAGGTTCGACGACGATGCCCTCCACGCGGAGATCGTCACCCCAGACTTTTTCCACGAGTTCGGCGTCGTGCTTTCCCTCCACCCAGATCCTGCTCGCTTTGGCTACCTGCGCGCGCTGGCCCGCGATACGGACTGAACCGGACGCCGTCCGGCC
>DIZT01000290.1:1201-23884 GCA_002427975.1 Micrococcaceae bacterium UBA6021
AGGAAGCCGAAACCGAGCTTGAACGAGCGTGACTTGCCCCGCCGGTCTTCGAGGGCCACCACGTGCATGCCGCCGGATTTCTCCACCCTGGTGACAGCCCCCACCCAGCCGGACTGGGCGTCTTCCAGGACCATGCCGCGTTCGACGGGAACCTCGGGAAGCTCATTCCTGACGGGTGCGGTGATCTCCTGCGGCCCCCAGTTCTGGTATTGCATGGATTGATTCCGCCTTGCCATAGATCCTGGCCCGGAATTTCGCCCGGAGCGGTACCAATGCTAACAACGGGGTGAGTCATATTAGACTGTTAGCACTTAGGCATGTCGAGTGCTAACCCCGATGTGCAGATAAACCTGGACCATGGATGGAGGTGGACGGTGAGCGAGCCGCGCAAACTCGAAGTACTGCGCGCCATCGTGGAGGACTATGTCCACTCCCGCGAGCCCGTGGGTTCCAAAGCGCTTGTCGAGCGCCATCACCTCGGCGTCTCCAGTGCCACCATCCGCAATGACATGGCGGCCCTGGAGGATGACGGCCTGATCACGGCCCCGCATACCAGTGCCGGCCGGATTCCCACGGACAAGGGCTACCGGCTGTTTGTGGACCAGATTTCAGCGGTCAAGCCGCTGTCCCAGGCCGAGCGGCGAGCCATCCAGTCGCTGCTTGAGGGCTCGGACGACCTCGATGACGTCCTGGACCGGACGGTCCGTTTGCTGTCGCAACTGACCAACCAGGTGGCCGTGGTCCAGTACCCCCACCTGAGCCGCGCCACCATCCGGCACATCGAGTTCGTCCTCCTGGCGCCCAGGCAGGTCCTGGTGGTCCTCATTGCCACCACCGGAAAAGTCGAACAGCGGGTCATCGACGTCGGCCAGGACCTTGGCGAAGACGCTATCGCTGCCCTGCGGTCACACTTCCTCGGATCACTGGCGGGCACTCCGCTTAGCCGGTTGACCCAGGCGCTGCCGGGAGCCGTTTTGGCGGTCAGCCCCGGCAAGCGCGCGGCCGCGCAGGCCCTGGCCCACGGGCTGGAAACACTGGCCCATAACAGCCGCGAGGAACGCATGGTCATGGCCGGTACGGCGAACCTTGCCCGATCCAACGTGGATTTCCCGCTCAGTATCGGGCCCGTCCTGGAAGCCCTCGAGGAGCAGGTGGTCCTGCTCCGCCTCCTCAGTGACATGGCTCAGGACCCGCGTGGGGTGACTGTCAGCATCGGACGCGAAAACCCCTACGACGGCCTCGCCGAAGCCTCCGTCGTGGCCACGGGCTACGGGCCGGACAGTACGGCCAAGATCGGCGTGCTGGGGCCAACCCGCATGGACTATCCCACCACCATGGCCGCCGTCAGGGCAGTAGCCCGCTATCTTTCAAGAATTCTGGGTCCGTAACAGCACCGCGGTCCAGGCACGAAGAGCAGTGCAGGCAGCCAAGCTGCCGGCAGTACAACAGGGAAGAGATACGAACTTTGAGCAGCCACTACGACGTCCTCGGGGTCTCGCCGGAAGCCACCGGGGAAGAGATCAAGAAGGCCTACCGCAAGCTGGCCCGCACCCTGCACCCGGACGTCAACCCCGGGGACGATGCGTCGGACCGCTTCAAGGCCGTGACGCATGCCTATGAGGTTCTTTCGGACCCCCAGAAGCGCCGGATCTATGACACCACCGGCAACGAGAACGGCACTGACAACGGATTCGGCGGCGGCGGATACTCCGGCCAGGGCTTCGCTTTCCAGGACATCTTCGACACGTTCTTCGGGGCCGGTGGATCCTCCGGTCCCGCGTCCCGGGTCCGTCGCGGCCAGGATGCACTGATCAGCGTTCGGATCGAACTCCGTGATGCCGTCTTCGGCGTCAACAGGAAACTTGAAGTGGATACCGCCGTCACGTGCCCCACGTGCAACGGCTCATGCTGCCGCGAAGGCAGCCACCCTGTGCGCTGCGATATCTGCGGCGGCAGCGGCCAGGTCCAGCGCGCTGTGCGCTCCATCCTCGGCCAGGTGATGACGGCAGCTCCGTGTGGCAGCTGCGAAGGCTTCGGGACCGTCATCAAGGACCCCTGCAACGAATGCAGCGGCCAAGGCCGCATCCGCAGCCGGCGGTCGCTCACCATCAAGGTCCCGGCCGGTGTTGCCACCGGCACACGGATCCAGCTTTCCGGGCAGGGCGAAGCAGGCCCGGCCGGGGGACCGTCCGGGGACCTGTACGTGGAGATCAGGGTCAACAATGACGCCACTTACGTCCGTGACGGCGATGACCTGCACGCCACCCTTCATGTTCCGATGACGGCGGCTGCCTTGGGCACTGAGGTTTCCCTGGAAACTTTTGACGGCCTGCAGGAAATCGACGTCAAGGCGGGGACGCAGTCCGGGGAGATCATCACGCTCCGTGGACTCGGCGTGACCCATCTGCGCGGCTACGGCCGCGGGGACCTGATGGTCCATCTGCAGGTGGAGACACCGGCCAAGCTGGATGCCGCGCAGGAAGATCTTCTGCGGCAGTTGGCCAAGCTGCGTGGCGAGCAGTTCACGGAAGGCAAGCTGGCCGCCAGCGGCGGCGTCTTTGCCAAGCTGCGGGACCGGTTCGGTAACCTGTAGCAGTGAGCAATCCCGTTTTCTTCAGCGGCTCCGGGTCGCTGGACGCGCTGGTGCCCGGTGCCCGCTTTGTCCTTCAGGGTCCGGAGGCCCGCCACGCCGTGACCGTGAGGCGGCTCGCTCCGGGAGAGGCCGTGGACATTGCCGACGGCGCTGGAAAGCGGCTGACGGGAACCGTCGTCTCGGCGTCACCTGCGGAGCTCACCGTGGAATGCTCCGCCCTGGCGGTGGAAGAACAGCCGGACATCCGGCTGGTGCTGGTCCAGGCCCTGGCCAAAGGGGACCGCGATGAACTGGCCGTGGAAACGGCCACTGAATTGGGTATCGACGCCGTGGTCCCCTGGCAGTCAGAACGCTCCATTGTGCGCTGGAAGGGTGAGCGCGCCGCCAAGGCCCACGCGAAATGGCAGTCGGTCGTCACGGCCGCCGCCAAACAGGCACGCCGCGCCTGGATCCCTGAGGTGCGTGCAGCCGTCGAAACGCCTGGCCTGGCCGCTGCCGTAGCGGCAGCGGACCTGGCCGTGATCCTGCACGAAGATGCGGTGCGGCCGCTGCGGTCCGTCCTGGAATCATGGCAGGCCTCCCAGCCCGCTGCCGGGCCGTTGGAAATCCTGCTGATCGTCGGGCCGGAAGGTGGAATCAGTCCGCGCGAAGTCACCCGGCTCTGCGACGCCGGTGCTGTGACGGCGCTCCTGGGACACCACGTCCTGAGGTCATCCACCGCGGGACCGGCAGCGGTTGTGCTGGCCAGCGACGTGCTGGGACGCTGGGCCGTACCCGCATCCTGAGAATTGCCGTCCGGGAGTTTTGGCTCCGGGCTGCGCTACCGGACGTTGAAGCTGCGCGTATCCACATTCAGGTCCTGGCCGCTGCCGGCCGCATCCACCTGTGAAACGCGTAGCTCGTAGCTTCCGGCGGACAGGCTAAGGGCAAGCGTAAACAGTCCGGACTGGGCGGCTTCGGCGGCGGCGGTGGTCTCCCCGGTCAGGTACGGTGTTTTGGTCCCGTTTCCTTCGGCCCGCAGGATCTGCCACCGGAGCTTACCGCCCGGAAGGGTGCTGCGGCCGGTGATCTTGACGCTGCCGCCGGCCATGTCCGTCCCTTCCTGCGGGTCGATGATCCACACGGGGGCCACCATCCCGGCGGCGCGGGACATGGGAGCACCCAGCTGGACGTGGCCGAAGGCAAGGTAATCGGTGTGGCCGTCCACCAGGATCCTGACCTGGATCTGCTGCCCGGAGTCGATCAGGCCGGAGCTCGCGGCCGCTGCCGTGGCGGTAAAGATCAGCTGTTGGATGGCGCGGGTGGCCATATCGGCGTCGAGATTGCTGTTAAAGGCATCCTCCGAGACGTCCACGGTGATGACATTCTTGCCGGAGATGGACGAGGCCAGCTTCTCGGGATCCTGCCAGGGCGTGAAGAAGTCCGGGTCCAGCGGCTTTTCGGACATCATGGCCCGCAGGGCACGCGTCACAGGATTCTCCTGCTCCGGAACGTCCCGGAACTCCCGGTACAGGAACACGTTGCCGTTGCTGCGGCCGATCCAGTAGACGGGTGCCTTGTTCGAAGACTGCGTGGTCTCCAGGGGTGCGCTGGTGGAGGGCGCGCCCGGGGAGTCGGTTGCGGCAAGGCTGGAGTTTGCTGTGAGGCTGGGCTCAGGGCCGGAGTTCGCGATGCACCCGGTGAGCATCAGGAGGGCTGGCAGGAGAGCCAGGAGGCGTTGGGGACGGAACCGCAGCGGGGCGCGTCCGGCAGTGAGGGGGGTCGTTGTTTCCTGCACGCTCGTGGCCCTTCCCTTCCTGGCTGTGAATGGTGAGGCCTGGGCCCCGTGAGCCGGTCCCCGGACGGCTTTGATTTCCAGCATGGCATAGCGCGAAGCGGCAAAGGCCCGAATCCGGCGCGCCGGCCCAACTGCAACGGGAACGATATGAGCCCGAGATGAAGCTGATACCTAATGACGCCTGCAGCGCCCGACGGGCGGCTGAGGGGCACCGTTGCCGGAGACCCCCGGGCGCTGCCGGGAGGGGCCTGCTGGCGTAAGATGGAAGGAATCCGCTGGCTCCTGCGTACTCGGCAACAGACCGCCCACGCAGCAGCCGGTGGCACTTAAGTTTCGAACTGGAGGAGACCACAGGCCTGCGGGCCAGCACCATGACTGAATCAGCGAACGGAAAGCGCCGGCTCACCACTGACCGCGCCGCCGGAGAATTCCCCCACTCACTTCCCGGTGTCCGAACGGAGGTGGTTCTCTTTGACAACTCCGATCAGATGGTCCAATCGCTCGGAAGCCATGATGAGGCCTTGCGTTACATCGAGGACCAGTTCCCGGCCGTCAACTTCCACGTCCGCGGAAACGAGCTGTCCATCAGCGGCCCGGCCAACGAAGTGCCACGCATCATGCGGCTCCTGCACGAAGTGCGCGGCCTCGTGGCTCGCGGGACCGTCATCAGCCCCGCCGTGTTGCAGCAGCTCGTGGCCTTGCTCCGCAGCCAGTCCCTGCAGAATCCCGTGGATGTCCTCACCCACGACATCCTCTCCAGCCGGGGCAAGACCATCCGGCCCAAGACCCTGAACCAGAAGAACTACGTGGACGCAATTGACGCGAACACGGTGATCTTCGGAATTGGCCCTGCCGGCACCGGCAAGACCTACCTGGCCATGGCCAAGGCCGTCCAGGCGCTGCAGCAAAAGGAAGTCAGCCGCATCATCCTGACCAGGCCCGCCGTCGAAGCCGGCGAACGGCTGGGATTCCTGCCCGGCACCCTGAGCGACAAGATCGACCCCTACCTGCGCCCGCTATACGATGCCCTGCACGACATGATGGACCCCGAGTCCATCCCTCGCCTAATGGCGGCCGGGACCATTGAAGTGGCGCCGCTGGCATACATGCGCGGCCGCACACTCAATGACGCTTTCATCATCCTGGACGAAGCGCAGAACACCACCCCCGAACAGATGAAGATGTTCCTCACCCGTCTGGGCTTCGGGTCCAAAATGGTGGTCACCGGAGACGTCACCCAGGTGGACCTTCCCTTCAGTACCCGATCAGGCCTGCGGATCGTGCAGGAGATCCTGCAGGGTATAGAGGATGTGAACTTCACTGTCCTGGACTCCACCGACGTGGTCCGACACCGTCTGGTGGGCGACATCGTCCGCGCCTACAGTCTCTGGGATGATGTCCAGCGGAACAAAGTGGAGCACTCGGTAAGCCGGGAAAAGCGGGGGGAACGCGCGTGAGCATCGAGGTCAACAACGAATCCGGCATCCAGGTTGATGAAGCGGAACTCGTGGCACTGTCCCGGTATGTTTTTGAACAGCTGTACATCCACCCGCAGGCTGAACTCTCCATTCTCCTGGTGGACGAACCCGCCATGGAAAAGCTCCACATCGAGCTCATGGACGAGCCGGGTTCCACGGACGTGCTCTCAGTCCCCATGGACGAACTGACGCCCGGCACGCCGGACCGGCCCACTCCGCAAGGGATGCTGGGGGACATTGCCGTCTGCCCCCAGGTAGCGCAGGTCCAGGCCGTTAACGCGGGGCACTCCCTGCAGGATGAGATGCTGCTCCTGACCACCCACGGAATCCTTCACCTGCTCGGTTATGACCACGCAGAGGCGGAGGAAAAGGAAGAAATGTTCGGCCTCCAGCGCCAGCTGCTTTCCGGTTTCACCGGCAAAGACGCACCCGCCGAGACCACGCAGTGACGCCCCTGCTCCTTGTCGGCATGGCCCTGGTGTTCCTCAGTACCGCAGCACTGCTGACCGCGGCCGAGGCCGCGTTCACGTTTCTTCCCCGGCATAACGCCGAGGACGCGCTGCTGAAAAGCCGCGGAAACGCCATGAAGCGCATTCTGGTCCAGCCGGTGGCCCATATCCGGGCCTTGCGGTTCTGGCGGATCTGGTTCGAGATGGCGTCCGCCGTGGCGGTGGCCGTCCTGCTGCACAGCCTGCTGGACAACGTCTGGCTCGCCGGGTTGGCCGCCACCGGGATCATGGCCCTGCTCGGCTTCGTGATCGTCGGCGTTTCCCCGCGGCAGATCGGCAGGCTCCATTCGGCCGCCGTGGTCCGCTACACGGCGCCGCTGATCCGGTTCCTCACCTGGGTCCTGGGCCCCATCCCCGGGTGGCTCGTAGCGCTGGGCACAGCGGCCGCACCCGGCGCACCGGCCGGAGATGACGCGTTCTTCAGTGAACAGGAATTCCGCGAACTCGTGGACCGCGCCTCCGAGTCGGACATGATTGAAGACACCGAAGCCGAAATGATCCAGTCGGTCTTTGACTTTGGCGATACCCTGGTGCGCGCAGTAATGGTACCCAGAACGGACATCCTCTGCATCGACGCCGGCTCAAGCCTCAGGCGGGCAATGTCGCTCTTCCTGCGTTCGGGCTATTCCAGGGTCCCGGTGATCCGCGACAACACGGACCAGATCCTCGGAATCGTCTACCTGAAGGACGTCGCCGCGAAACTGCACGAGTTGGGACCCGACGACGAGCAGCCACCGGTCGAAGCCTTGGCCCGGGAGGTCCGGTATGTTCCGGAGTCCAAACCGGTGAGCGATCTGCTGCGGGAACTGCAGAAGGAATCAACGCACGTGGCCATCGTTATCGACGAATACGGCGGAACAGCCGGCCTTGTGACGCTGGAGGACCTCATCGAGGAAATCGTCGGCGAGATCGTGGACGAGTATGATACCGAAAGCGCCGAGGCCGTGGCGCTGGGTGGCAATTCCTATCGTGTCAGCGCGCGGATGAGCATTGACGATCTCGGCGAGCTGTTCGATGTAGAACTCGACGACGACGAAGTCGACACAGTGGGCGGGTTGTTGGCCAAGGCCCTGGGCCGCGTACCCATTGTGGGCAGCCGCGTGGAGGTGGGCGGCATCTCGCTGCTCGCCGAACGGCTTGAAGGCCGGCGCAACCGCGTCAGCCACATCATTGCGGCGGCAGTACCAAAAGTAGACACTGACCTTGAAGACCTCCTCGACGAGGCGGAAGCAACCCAGCAGGGAGTTCCACGTGAGCAAGAAAAATAATCGCCCGGACAGCCAGGATTCCGCCAAAGAAGAATTCGGCGGCTACAAGGCAGGCTTTTCGGTCCTCGTCGGGCGGCCCAACGCGGGCAAATCAACCCTGACGAACGCCCTGGTGGGCCAAAAGGTGGCTATCACCTCGGCCAAGCCGCAGACTACGCGGCACACCATTCGCGGGATTGTGCACCGCGATGACGCCCAGCTGATCCTGGTGGACACTCCGGGTCTGCACCGCCCCCGCACCCTGCTGGGAAAGCGACTCAACGAACTGGTTGCCGACACCCTCGCCGAGGTCGACGCGATCGGCTTCTGCCTTCCCGCCAACGAGAAGATCGGCCCGGGCGACAAATTCATCGCCGCCCAGCTTGCCGCCATCGGCAACAAGCCGGTCATCGCGATCGTCACCAAGGCCGACACCGTGGACCGCCAGGCCCTGACCGAGCAGCTGCTCGCCGTCGCCGCCCTGGGCCGGGAGGTCCTCGGCGAGGACGGCTGGAAAGACATCGTTCCGGTCTCGGCCACCGACGGATTCCAGGTCGACACCCTTGCCGACGTTCTGATCAGCCACATGCCGGCGTCCCCGCCCCTGTATCCGGACGGCCACCTGACGGACGAGCCGGAAGCCATAATGATCGCCGAACTCATCCGGGAAGCTGCCCTCGAAGGCGTCCGCGACGAATTGCCGCACTCCCTGGCCGTCGTGGTCGACGAGATCGTTCCGCGTGAAGGCCGGCCCGAAGACCGGCCGTTCCTCGATGTCCGGGTCAATCTCTATGTGGAACGTCCTTCCCAGAAGGCCATCATCATCGGCAAAGGCGGCGCCCGGCTCCGTGAGGTCGGCACCAACGCACGCAAGGGGATCGAGGCGCTGCTCGGCGCCCGTATCTACCTTGACCTGCACGTGAAGGTGGCGAAGGACTGGCAGCGGGATCCGAAGCAGCTGGTCAAGCTCGGCTTCTGACGCTGCCCTTTCGCCATGCCCCGGCCGGTCGTCGGGAAGTTCCCAGATTGGGCAACTAAAATAGGCCGGATTCAAATTTTTCGAGGAAGGTACACCACATGGGGCGAGCCCGCGACAATCGCGAGTACGGAGCTGACGCGTCAGCCGGAACCGGACCGGTTTCGCGCCACGCTGACGCCACCGCCGTCGGCGTTGCCCGGCATCTCGGATCCCGGCGGCGGATGCCTGTATGGCTGAAGATCACCACCGCTGTCCTGACCGTCCTGGTGGTCGGTGGCCTCGGCTTCGCCGGCTACTGGTACTTCCGCTTCCAGTCGAACATCACCACCGCACCGCTGAGCGCCGGGGAGGGAGCCGGAAGCGAGGTCAATGATTCCACGGACCGGATGCAGATCCTGATCCTGGGCTCGGACACCAGGGACGGCAAAAACTCCCAGTACGGTTCCGCCGAAGACTCATCAGGCTACGGCCAGTCCGACGTCATGATGCTGATGGACATCTCCGCGGACAACAAGCGCGTCAGTGTCATTAGCTTCCCCCGCGATCTCCTGGTGGACATCCCGCAGTGCACCGACCCGAAGACCAAGCATGTCTATCCCGCGCGCAGCGGGGTCATGATCAACGAAGCCATGGCCGAAGCCGGCATCGGCTGCGCCGTGGACACGGTCAACAAGCTGACCGGGCTCAAGATCGATCACTTCATGATGGCGGATTTCAACGCCGTGAAGGAGCTCTCGAACGCCGTGGGCGGCGTGAATGTGTGCATCAGCGACGCCGTTTACGATCCTGACTCCCGGTTGCGGCTGCCCAAGGGCACGTCTTCGGTGCAGGGCGAAATGGCTCTAGCCTTCCTGCGGACCCGGCACGCCTTTGCCGACGGCGGCGACCTCGGCCGCATCAAGGCACAGCAGGGGTTCCTGTCATCCCTCACGCGCAAGATCAAGGATGACGGCACACTGTCCGACCCCGCGAAGATGCTGACCATTGCCGATGTCGTGACCAAGAACCTCACGGTGGACGAGGGTCTTGCCTCCGTTCCGTCGCTCGTGACAATTGGCACCCGGCTGAAGAACATTGACATCAGCAAGGTGGCGTTTGTGGCGGTGCCCACCACCCCGGCAGTCACGGACATCAACCGCCTCCAGATTGCCGAGCCGGCCGGGTCCCAGCTGTTCGCCGCCCTCCGTGGGGACGTGGACCTGACGGATCCCACAGCGCCCACCACGCCCGCCCCGGCGCCGACGGAAACAACGGCTCCCTCAGCGGCCCCAACAGAAACCGCAGCGCCCGTGCCACCCTATGACAAGGCAATCCAGCCCGTCACGGTAGCCAACGGGAGCGGCGTCACCGGACGCGCCCAGGAAATTGTGCAGGCCCTGGTTACGGGAGGCTTCACCCAGACCGGGCAGTTCGCAGCCACACCGGTGGAGCAGAGCGTGGTCTACTACGGCACGGACTTCGCCGACGTCGCAGCCGACGTCGCTGCGCTGCTGGGGATCCCGGCCGCCCAGGTCCAATCGGCACCTCGAGTCGCCGGAGTCCAGGTCTACCTCGGGACGGACTTCGCTTCCGGTACAACCTACGGCGCCGTGGCACTGCCTGAGGGCATCGTCAACCAGACGGCCGGCGATACCGTTTGCCAGCAGGCCAACCCGGCGCTGATCGTCCGCGGCTGACGGCAGCAGGCACGTTGCAAAAAGAGGCGGAGCCGCACGGCCCCGCCTCTTTGTGCAACGTGCCTGCTGAAGAGTGACTACCAGATGCTGACGCGTGCGTCCTGCGGCATCCACATGCCGTCCTGGTCAGTTACGCCGAAGGCCTCGTGGAAGGCATCGAGGTTCTTGGCGATGGCGTTGGTCCTGAACTCGTTGGGGGAGTGGGGATCCGTGGCGAGCCTCCGAATGGCCTCTTCGGACCGGATCACCTGCCGCCAGCCGGCGGCCCAGGATGCGAAGAACCGCTGCTGGCCCGTGAGTCCGTCCAACACCTCGGGTTCCTTGCCGTCAAGGCTGAGGAGGTAGGCCTTATAGGCGATGGTCAGGCCGCCCAGGTCGCCGATGTTTTCCCCGAGCGTCAGCTTGCCGTTGACGTTGTGCCCTGGCGCCGCATAGGGCGACAATGCGTCGTACTGTGCCACCAGCTTGGCCGTGAGTTCCTCAAAGGCCTTCCGGTCATCCTCGGTCCACCAGTTCCGGAGGGCGCCGCCACCGTCGAACTGTGAGCCCTGGTCGTCAAAACCGTGACCGATCTCGTGGCCGATCACCGCGCCGATGCCTCCGTAATTGACGGCATCATCAGCGTCAGCCGTGAAGAACGGCGGCTGCAGGATAGCGGCGGGGAAGACGATCTCGTTGAGCATCGGGTGGTAATAGGCGTTCACCGTCTGCGGTGTCATGAGCCATTTGTTCAGGTCCACCGGCTTGCCTACCTCGTCGAGGTGGCGGTCGACGTCGGCGTTGTGGGCCCGCTCAACATTCCCCAGCAGGTCCTCGGGGTCGACATCCACCGCGGAGTAGTCGATCCACTGGTCCGGGTAGCCGATCTTGGCGCGGAATGCCTGCAGTTTCCGCAGGGCCTCGGCCTTTGTCTCCTCGCCCATCCAGGCAAGGCCGGTGATGGATTGCCGGTAGGCCTCGATCAGGTTGGCCACCAGGGTCTGCATGCGTGCCTTGTGCGTTTCCGGGAAGTGCTTCGAGACGTAGATCTGGCCAACGGCCTCGCCGAGCGAAGCTTCCACGACGGCGACGGCACGCTTCCAGCGGTCCTTGTTCCGGGGGGTGCCGCTGATGGTTGTTCCGTAGAAGGCAAAGTTGGCATCCACGAACTCGGAGGAGAGGTAGGGCGCGGCAGCGTTGATGACGCGCAGGGCCAGCCACTCCTGCCAGGTGGCGAGCGGTTCGGAGTCCAGCAGGCGTGCCGCCCCACTGAAGAAGTCCGGGGTGCTCACCACGATCTCCTTCCGCTTGTCGGCGTCGATCCCGGCAGCTTCGAACCAGGTGTCAAGGAGCGGGAACAGGGTTGCTGCTTCCTCAGAGGACTTGAGGTTGTAAGTCTTCTGCGGGTCCCGCAACGTGACGTTGTCCCAGTGGTGGGAGGCCAGGCTGGTTTCGAGTGCCACGACGCGCGCGGCCGAAGACACAGGATCAGCCACTCCCGCCAGGGTGAACATGGTCCGGACATGATCGCCGTAGGCCGTGACCATAGGGGCGAACTTCTCTTCGCGGTAGTAGGACTCGTCGGGCAGTCCCAGTCCGCCTTGGCCGGTGTAGAGCAGGATACGGTCCGGGCTGCCCGCGTCCGGAGCCGGGTAGATGTAGAAAAGCCCGGACACGTCGGACCGGAACAGCCGGCCGGCCAGGGCCACGAGGCCGGCAACGGTGGTGGTGGCAAAGACGTCGGCAAGCCGTCCGCGGATGGGCTCCATGCCCTTGGCCTCCGCGGTGGCTTCGTCCATGAAGCTGTTGTAGAGGTCACCCACCTTCCGTTCGATGCCGCTGGCGCCGTCACCTTTGGAACCGGCCTCCTCGATGATGTCCCGGACCGCGATCTCTGCCCCGTCGCGCAGAGCGGTGAACGTTCCCTCAAGTGGCCGGTCATCCGGAATTTCGGTGGCCTTGAGCCAGGTCCCGTTCACGTGTTGGTACAGGTCATCCTGCGGCCTGACGGTGTGGTCAATGTTGGATAGATCGATCCCCGAGATGGGCACAGAGGCTCCTTCGTGTGACGTGCCGCGGCCGGCGCTGGCACCGGCCGCGGCGTCTGCATGGTGGACGTTGCTGGGGGTGTTGCTCCTTCATCTTACGCACCCGTGTTACTGTGAAATGGTGCGCGCAGAACTGCTCCTTCTTAGCTGCCGCGGCGAGGCCTCAGACGCGATTTAGCGCAAGGCCCACCCTCGTCGCGGAGTTTGTGTTGCCCGGCCACCCTTTCAGATTTGAACCACAGAAAAGGCCCCGATAGTAATGCGAAACGCACAGAAGCCCTCCGGAATGCCAGCCCACCGCTACCGTCCGTTCCAGGATCAGATCACCGTTGAGCTGCCTGACCGCACGTGGCCTGACAAGGTCATCACCAAGGCCCCGCGCTGGTGCGCCGTGGACCTGCGCGACGGCAACCAGGCGCTGATCGACCCGATGAGCCCGGCCCGCAAGATGAAGATGTTCGATCTGCTGGTCCGCATGGGCTACAAGGAAATTGAAGTAGGTTTCCCGTCTGCTTCGCAGACCGATTTCGACTTCGTCCGCCAGCTCATCGACGGTAACCACATCCCGGACGACGTCACCATCCAGGTCCTCACCCAGGCCCGCGAGCACCTGATCGAGCGGACGTATGAGTCCCTGGTCGGCGCCAAGCAGGCGATTGTCCACCTGTACAACTCCACGTCCGTCCTGCAGCGCCGCGTGGTGTTCAACCAGGACCAGGACGGCATCCTGGACATCGCGCTGCAGGGCGCCCGGCTGTGCAAGAAGTACGAGGAAACCCTCGTTGACACGCACATCACCTATGAATACTCCCCGGAGTCGTTCACCGGAACCGAACTGGACTACGCCGTCCGGGTCTGCAACGCCATCGCCGACGTGTTCGAAGCATCCGCCGACAAGCAGGTCATCATCAACCTGCCCGCCACGGTGGAAATGGCCACTCCGAACGTTTACGCCGATTCCATTGAGTGGATGAGCCGGAACCTGCACCCGCGTGAAGGCGTCATCCTGTCGCTGCACCCGCACAATGACCGGGGCACCGGCGTGGCCGCGGCCGAACTGGGTTACCTGGCCGGCGCGGACCGGATTGAGGGCTGCCTGTTCGGCAACGGTGAGCGGACCGGCAACGTGGACCTCGTCACCCTGGGCCTGAACATGTTCGTCCAGGGCATCGATCCCATGATCGACTTCTCCGACATCGACGAAATCCGGCGCACGGTGGAGTACTGCAACCAGCTGCCCGTCGCCGAACGTTCCCCCTACGGCGGCGACCTCGTGTTCACCGCTTTCTCAGGCTCGCACCAGGATGCCATCAAAAAGGGCTTCGAAGCGCTCGAGAAGGATGCCGCCGCCGCCGGCAAGGACGTCGCCGACTTCACCTGGCAGGTCCCGTACCTGCCCGTTGACCCCAAGGACCTGGGCCGCAGCTACGAGGCCGTCATCCGTGTCAACTCGCAGTCCGGCAAGGGTGGTGTGGCCTACCTGCTCAAGAACGAACACAGCCTGGACCTGCCGCGCCGTGCCCAGATGGAATTCTCCGGCGTGATCCAGAAGCGGACCGATACAGTGGGCGGCGAAGTCAGCGGCGCCCAGTTGTGGCAGCACTTCCAGGATGAGTACCTCCCTTCCAGCCAGGCGGACGGCCAGTGGGGCCGCTACTCGCTCGGTTCCGTCAGCACCGAAACCGATGACGACGGCGGCATGACGCTGCACGCCTCGCTCACCATGGACGGCGCGCAGGTCCGCCGTACCGGGACCGGAAACGGGCCCATCGCCGCACTGCTGAGCATCCTGCGCGAAGACGGCATGGATGTCCGTGTGCTGGACTACAGCGAACATGCCCTTTCCGAGGGTGGCAACGCCATGGCTGCAGCCTATGTCGAGTGTGCCGTGGGGGAGCGGGTCCTGTGGGGCGTCGGTATTGATGCCAACACCAGCATGTCCTCGCTCAAGGCAGTCATTTCCGCGGTCAACCGGGCCATCCGGGATTCCCGCGCCTGATCCGGAAAATGTTGCGCACCGGGACTCCCGGCGCGCAACGCACCGGCATTGCCGGCTTTCCGGAACTCAGTGCGAAGATTAACCGTGGTCCAACAATCCTTTGCTGCCCGGTCCTACCGGGATGATGCCGTGGTGCTCCGTACCCACAAGCTGGGCGAAGCCGACCGCATCATCACGCTGCTGACCAAGCACCACGGCCAGATCCGCGCGGTGGCCAAGGGAGTACGGCGGACCAGCAGCAAGTTTGGGGCCCGGCTGGAGCCGTTTATGGTCGCGGACCTGCAGCTGGTCTCCGGAAAGTCGCTGGATATTGTCACGCAGGCTGTTGCCAAGGGCGCCTACGGCAGCAACATCGCCGCAGACTATGGCCGCTATACCGTTGCCGCAGCCATGACCGAAACGGCCGAAAGACTGACCGACGTCGACGGCGAAGCCGGCACCGCGCAGTACAACCTGCTGGTGGGGGCGCTTGCTTCGCTGAGCCGGGCTGAACACGCGCCCGGACTGATCCTCGATTCGTATCTCCTGCGGGCCCTCGCCACCGGCGGCTGGGCCCCGAGTTTCACCGACTGCGCCCGCTGCGGCCGGCCGGGCCCCCACACGGCGTTTTCGGCTCCGCTCGGCGGCATGGTCTGCGCTGACTGCAGGCCACCCGGCTCGCCTGCGCCGGCGGCGGAGACCGTCGTTCTGCTGGGCGCCCTGCTGACCGGTGACTGGACGACGGCGGACGGTTCGCAGGTGCCGCACCGCCGGGAGGCTGCCGGGTTGGTGGCCGTATACCTGCAATGGCACCTTGAACGTGTCCTGAAATCCCTCAAACATGTGGAGCGTGGCTGACAGTGGCTTTGGGAAAAAAGAAGAGTCCTTCGCGGCAGCGGACCACCCCGGTGGTGGCGCCGTATCCCCACCCCTCCGGCGCGGTGGCCCCGGCGATCCCCGCCGAATTCATCCCCCGCCATGTCGCCATTGTGATGGACGGCAACGGCCGTTGGGCCAACCAGCGGGGCCTGCCGCGGATCGAGGGCCACAAAGCCGGCGAGCCCGCCCTGCTGGACGTGATGGCGGGCGCTATCGAACTTGGTATTGAGTATGTGAGCGTCTATGCGTTTTCCACCGAAAACTGGCGTCGCTCGCCGGAAGAAGTCCGCTTCCTGATGGGATTTAACAAGGACGTGCTACGAAGGCAGCGCAATCAGCTGGACGAGTGGGGTGTCCGCGTGCGGTGGTCCGGCCGGCGGCCCAGGCTGTGGGGATCAGTGATCCGCGAGCTTGAAGAGGCTGAGGAATTTACTGCGGGCAACAGCACCTGCACGTTGACCATGTGTGTTAATTACGGTGGCCGTGCCGAGATCACCGATGCGGTGGCAGCCATTGCCGCCGAGGTAGCAGCGGGCCGGCTCAAGCCCGGCGCCATCACCGAGAAGACCATCCAGAAGTTCCTGGACGAGCCGGACCTGCCGGATGTGGATCTGTTCCTGCGGAGCTCGGGGGAGCAGCGGCTCTCCAATTTCCTGCTGTGGCAGTCGGCGTACGCTGAGTTCGTCTTTATGGACACGCTGTGGCCCGACGTTGACCGCCGAACACTGTGGGACGCCGTCGAAATCTATGCACAGCGGGACCGGCGCTACGGCGGCGCAGTCGACGCTGCGCCGGGTTCAGCCGTACCGTAGCCCCGCAGCCAGCGGGTGAGCCGTGCATAGGCGTCGGCCCGCACTTTGGCAGGGGAGAGGAACACGTCGTGGAGCGCGCCGTCGATCCGTTCCACCGTGACGCTGTGCCCCAGTGTCAGGGCGCGGAGGGCGATGATGTTGACGTCCAGGACAGCGTCGGTCCGCCGCATTTCCTCGGACCAGAACGGACCGTTGGCGCTGCCCTGGGACAGCAGCACCAGGATGGGGATGTCGATGCCGAGGCCACGGGCCACCTTGGTTTGGCCGGCCAGGACGGCACTGAGCCAGCCCACCCGGAGCGGAAACGCCATGGGCGGCCGGAACCTGTCGTCAAGGGGCCACTCGCCGTCGGCTGAGCTGCTGATGGTCCGCCAATAGAAGCCCCGCTCGGGCAGGCGAAGCACAGCCTCCGGCCGGAAGCGCGCCACGGGTCCCACCATCGTGGACGCGGCGCGGCGTACCAGCGAGCTGCCGTGCATCTCCAGCCAGGGACTGTTCAGTACCAGCTGCGAGACTGCCCCGGGGTGCCTGCTGACCCAGAGGGCGGCCACCAGGCCTCCGGTGGAGTGGCCCATCAGCGTGAGCGAACCCCCGGGTACCGCTGCCGGGGAGCGCGGGTCGGCCCGGATGATGGCGATGGCCGCCTCAAGCTCGGCGTCGTAGTCCGCCAGGTTCGCCACGTAGCCGCCAGGCGTTTCCGGGCGCAGGCTGCGGCCATGGTTGTGCATGTCCAGCGCGTAAAACTCGTACCCGCTCCGCGTCCAGAACTGCGCGAGATCCACATTGAAGAAATAGTCGCTCCACCCGTGCAGGAACAGCACCGTCCGCCTCCGGCCGGAGCCCGGCTCTTCCCCTACCGGACGGTAGCGAACCAGAGTGGCAGTCCGTTGGACGCCGTCGTCGCCCGCGGCTTGGAACGCACATGCTTCGAAGCCGTCACCGAGGATATCTGGCTGCCACTTCATGGCTTTATGCTAACCGGGGACGCGTCTATGGCGGACCGGTTTGGTCTGGACCGCCAGAGACGGAAAACTAGAGCCATGCGCGTATATCCGACATTCTTCAGGCTGGCCTTCTCGTGGATGGACGCAGAACGCGCCCACAAGATTGGATTCAAGGGGATCAAGCTCGCCCACACTTCCGGCGCGGGGCGGCTGCTGCAGAAGTTCACCGCACCCGCGCCTTCCCTGCAGACCACGGCCTTTGGCGTGACGTTCCCGTCCCCGTTCGGCCTCGCGGCGGGATTCGACAAGGAGGGACTCGGCATCGAAGCCCTCACCGAACTTGGCTTCGGCCATGTCGAAGTTGGCACCATCACCGGCCAGGCACAGCCCGGCAACGAGAAGCCGCGCCTCTTCAGGCTGATAGAGGACCGGGCTGTCATTAACCGGATGGGATTCAACAACGATGGCGCGGCCGCCGTCGAACCGCGGCTCAAAGCAGCCCGCGCCGCCCTGCAGCTCAAGCACCCCGCCGTGCGCCCCGTGATCGGGGTAAACATCGGCAAGAGCAAAGTGGTGGAACTCGACGACGCCGTGGCCGACTACCTCATCAGCGCCCGGAGCCTGGCGCCGGCCGCGGACTACCTGGTGGTCAACGTCAGTTCACCCAATACGCCCGGGCTCCGCCTCCTGCAGGATGTCCAGACGCTCCGCCCCCTGCTGACCGCGGTGGGGGAAGAGGCAGACAAGGCGGCCGGCCGGCACGTCCCGCTGCTGGTGAAGATTGCACCGGATCTCAGCGATGAGGATATCGACGACGTCGCGAAGCTGGCTTTGGACCTCAAGCTGGACGGAATCATCGCCACCAACACCACCATCGGACGGTCAGGTCTCAGTTCGCCGGCAGCAAAGGTGGATGATTGCGGCGCCGGGGGCCTGTCCGGTGCGCCGCTGAAGCAGCGTTCGCTGGAAGTCCTCCGCCGGCTCAAGGAGGCAACCGGGGACGCGATCACGCTGGTGGCCGTCGGCGGCGTCGAGACGGCAAGAGATGTCCAGGACCGGTTGGATGCAGGAGCCACGCTGGTCCAGGGCTACACGGCTTTCCTCTATGAGGGGCCTTTCTGGGCGGCGCGGATCAACCGCGAATTGGCGAAGGCGCGACGCAACCGCTGAATGAAACAACAAAACCCCGGCGGTCCCACCGCCGGGGTTTTGTTGTCTCAAAGGGGTGCTGCCGGGGCTTGGGCCGCCCACACGTCAGGGTCAGGACGGGTATTGCCCGCGCTTCACGAGGGGCTTGGGCAGGCGCAGTTTGCGGAACTGCATGGAACGCATGGAGCCGTACCAGACGGTACCGCGCTCAACGTCACCGAACTTCTCCGTGATCTTCTTGCGGAGTTGCCGGGAAAGAATGAACACGTCCACAAAGACGGCCAGGAACATCACCCAGAAACCACCGAGGACGTAGATCATCTGGTCACTGG
Source organism: Micrococcaceae bacterium UBA6021 (assembly GCA_002427975.1). Lineage (GTDB taxonomy): Bacteria > Actinomycetota > Actinomycetes > Actinomycetales > Micrococcaceae > Arthrobacter. Next base: position 19,582 of record DIZT01000290.1, read on the forward strand.
AAGCCGGCACAATCAGGGAAATGATGACAAATACGAGGGCCCCGAACATCAGGTATTCGCCCAGGCTGAAACGCGCATCAACATAGTCGCGGGCAAAGCGCTTCTGCGGACCCTTGTCCCGCAAGGGCAGGAACTTCTCGTCACCGGTGTCGAGAGCCCGGCGCATTTTGGTCCGCTGGTCCTGGATTGTCTGGCGCTCAGCCGCCTTGGACGCCTTGCGGTCCTCCGGCACCAGGGGCCGCTTGCGGGCTGCCTCCTGGGCTTTGCGCTTAGGCGTGGGCGCACCCTTGCCCAACGCGGCATCCTGCCGGGCTGCCGCTTCAGCGGCCTGCTGGTCTATTGTTTGCTGCGCCGTTGGCGCTTCCTTTTTACGTCCGAACACATGAACAGAATACCTTGCGGCCTGCGGAGATTCGGCGCGGGTATTGTGTTCGCCATGACTGCCACGCCATCAGCAAATCCGTCCGACGCCAACACCCCCGGTTCCGGCCACCCTGCAGCGGCCATCGATGCGGACGGACTCAGGCTGTCCGTCACGCGTTCCTTCGATGCCACCCTTGACCGGCTCAAGGAACTGGTTGCCATTCCAGGCATCGCCTGGCCCAGTTTCGATCCTGCTCCCTTGGAGGCCAGCGCACAGGCTGTGGCCGAACTGTTGCGGGCAGCCGGAGTCGAGGAAGTCCAGGTCCTGCGCAGCCACAGGGAGGACGGCACCCCGGGCGGGCCTGCCGTCGTCGCCCGCCGCCAGCCCGCGGACGGGAAGCCGACCATCCTGCTGTACGCCCACCACGACGTCCAGCCGCCCGGGGATCCGGCGCTGTGGGAAACAGAGCCTTTCGCCGCCGTCGAACGGGACGGCCGGCTCTATGGCCGCGGCGCTGCTGATGACAAAGCCGGAATCATGGCCCATGTGGCCGCCTATGCTGCAGCGGCCGAGGTTCTGGGCGCGGAATTCGGTCTCGGCGTGACGTTCTTTTTCGAAGGGGAGGAGGAAGCCGGGTCTCCCACCTTCCGCCCCTTCCTGGAAACGCATCGGGAACTGCTGAAGGCAGATGTGATCGTGGTGGCCGATTCCAGCAACTGGAAGGTGGGCATTCCCGCCCTGACCACCAGCCTGCGCGGCCTCGTGGACGGCACCATTGAAGTCCGCGTACTGGATCATGCTGTCCACTCAGGCATGTTCGGCGGACCAGTGCTGGACGCTCCCACCCTGCTGTCCCGTTTGATCGCCACCCTCCACGACGCGGCAGGCAACGTGGCCATCGAGGGTCTGGTCTCTGATGACAAGGCCGGCGTGGAGCTCACCGAAGCGGAGTACCGTGCCGATGCCTCGGTTCTGGACGGCGTCCGGCTCGCAGGCACGGGAAGCATTGCCGCACGCCTTTGGACGAAACCGGCCCTGTCCATCATCGGCTTCGACGCACCAGCCGTCGACGTGGCGTCAAATACGCTCCTGCCGCGGGCGCGCGCCAAGTTCAGCCTGCGCCTCGCGCCGGGCCAGGATCCGGCGGCGGCGATGGAAGCCGTGCAGCGGCACGTTCAGGCCAACGCACCTTTTGGGGCGCAGGTGGTGTTCACGCCGGGGGAGAGCGGAAATTCGTTCCAAGCCGATACAGGTTCAACGGCCGCGAAGTTTGCCATGTGGGCTCTGGGGGAGGCCTGGGGTGTTCCCGCGGTGGAGATGGGGATCGGCGGGTCGATTCCGTTTATCGCGGACCTGATGGACGTCTATCCGGATGTCCAGATCCTCGTGACCGGTGTCGAGGATCCGGATTCCCGTGCCCACAGTGCCAACGAGTCGCTCCACATCGGCGATTTCAGGAACGCAGTGGTCGCCGAGGCGCTGCTGCTCGCACGGCTGAACACCGAAGGCCTAGGCTGAGTGCGCTGCCTCAAGAGTGCCGACTAACCAACGCCGCTGGGAACAATCATCAGACAGGCTTGGTTACGTCAGCAGTTAGAGCTATACGTCTGACCGACGTAGCATGTAGCTATAGCCCGTACCGTATCCGTAGGGGCAGGCGCCGCTGACGCGGGGCCGCCAGGACCGTCCTAAGGTAGGCCATAATGAGCACCGCAACCAACGAGAACCTCACCGAGACCGCCAGCGCTGCCAGCGATGAACTGGCCGCACACGAGGTCAAACTGACCGACGTTGCCGCAGGCAAGGTCCGCAGCCTCCTGGAGCAGGAAGGCCGGACCGATCTGCGCCTCCGCGTTGCCGTCCAGCCCGGCGGCTGCTCCGGCCTCATCTACCAGCTCTACTTTGACGAGCGCCTCCTTGACGGAGATGCCGTCCGTGACTATGACGGTGTAGAGGTTGTAGTGGACAAGATGAGCGTGCCGTACCTCAGTGGTGCCAGCATCGACTTCGAGGACACCATCTCCAAGCAGGGTTTCACCATTGACAACCCCAACGCCGGTGGCTCCTGCGCCTGCGGTGATTCGTTCCACTGACCCGGTCCTTTCGCCCGATGCCGGCGCCTGCTTTCCGTCCGCCAAAAACGGCACGAAGGCACGGCGCCGACATGTGGGCGAAACGCCCGGCGGAGCGGTAAGCTCTACACCGAGTAGTAAAACTTTTAGTGTGCCCGGAAGCCCTTTGGGCGGCCGGGCAACAGCAACAAGTAGGAAGGGCCGTCTGTGAGTTCGCAGAACCGAACCGGCAGCCGACGCAAAACGATCATTAAGATCTCAGGCTTGGCAGTTGCCGGCGCGTTGGTTTTGACTGGATGTTCGCCAGAGGTAGAGAAGGGGTGGCTGCCCACCGAGCGTGGCACCACCAGTAACACTGACCGGATCATGGACCTCTGGGTCAACTCATGGATTGCCGCCCTGGTTGTGGGCATCATTACGTGGGGTTTGATCGTCTGGTGCCTTGTCGCCTACCGCCGCCGCAAGGGCACCACGGGTTTCCCGCGGCAGACCAGCTTTAACCTCCCGCTGGAGGTCTTCTACCTGACCATCCCACTGTTCATGGTCCTGGTCTTCTTCTACTTCACCGACCGCGACCTGCAGGCCATTGATGATCGCTCTCAACCTGCCGACGTCGTGGTTGACGTCCGTGGTAAACAGTGGGCCTGGGACTTCAACTACAAGTCCGGCCAGGTCGTCACTGAGGATCTCCACGAGGCCGGCGTTCAGGCACACCTGACCGGCGACACGATCAACAAGGACGCTTTGCCGACGCTTTACCTGCCGGTTGGAAAGTCCGTTGACCTCGAACTGAACTCTCGCGATGTCATCCACTCCTTCTGGGTTCCCGCCTTCCTGCAGAAGCGCGACCTGATCCCGGGAAAGACCAACTACATCAGGTTCACCCCCACCAAGGAGGGAACCTATGACGGCAAGTGCGCCGAACTCTGCGGTGAATACCACTCCGAAATGCTGTTCCGGGTCAAGGTTGTCTCGCAAGCCGAATTCACGGCCCATATGGACAAGCTCAAGGCAGACGGCAATACCGGACTTCTCGGCGACGCGTACAACCGCAACCCGAACCTGAACGAAATTAAGTAAGGGGAGCCGACGTGTCTACTTACACTCAATATGCACCTGCAGGATCCCTGGAGGCTCCCGTAGTTCCCAGGTCCAAGGGACGCATCGTCGTCAACTGGATCACCTCCACCGACCACAAGACCATCGGGTACATGTACCTGATCGCGTCGTTTGTGTTCTTCTGCCTCGGTGGCGTCATGGCGCTGCTGATGCGTGCCGAGCTGTTCGAACCGGGCATGCAGATCCTGCAGACCAAAGAGCAGTACAACCAGCTGTTCACGATGCACGGCACCGTGATGCTGCTGATGTTCGCGACGCCGCTGTTCGCAGGCTTCACCAACGTCATCATGCCGCTGCAGATCGGTGCCCCTGACGTCGCCTTCCCGCGGCTGAATGCCCTGGCGTTCTGGTTCTTCCTCTTCGGCTCCACCATCGCGGTGTCCGGCTTCATCACCCCGCAGGGTGCGGCGTCGTTCGGCTGGTTCGCCTACGCTCCGCTGTCCAACACGACCTTCAGCCCTGGCATCGGCGGTGACTTGTGGGTCTTCGGCCTGGCGCTGTCCGGTTTCGGCACCATCCTGGGCGCGGTCAACTTCATCACCACCATCATCTGCATGCGCGCCCCGGGCATGACCATGTGGCGGATGCCCATCTTCACCTGGAACGCACTGGTGACGTCCATCCTGGTACTGATGGCTTTCCCGCCACTGGCTGCAGCCCTGTTCGCGCTCGGCGCCGACCGGCGCTTCGGTGCACACATCTTCGACCCGGAAAACGGCGGCGCCGTCCTCTGGCAGCACCTGTTCTG
>DIZT01000290.1:24139-24625 GCA_002427975.1 Micrococcaceae bacterium UBA6021
GTTCTTCAACTGGATCGGCACCCTGTGGCGGGGGTCGCTGACGTTCGAGACTCCCATGCTGTGGAGCATCGGCTTCCTCATCACGTTCCTCTTCGGCGGCCTGACCGGTATCATCCTCGCTTCACCGCCGCTGGACTTCCACGTCTCGGACTCCTACTTCGTGGTGGCGCACTTCCACTATGTGGTGTTCGGCACCGTGGTGTTTGCCATGTTTGCGGGCTTCTACTTCTGGTGGCCCAAGTGGACCGGCAAGATGCTCAACGAACGCCTCGGAAAGATCCACTTCTGGCTGTTGTTCCTGGGCTTCCACGGCACGTTCCTGATCCAGCACTGGCTCGGCGTTGAGGGCATGCCCCGCAGGTACGCTGACTACCTGCCGGAGGACAACTTCACCTGGATGAACCAGTTCTCCACCATTTCGTCTTTCGTCCTGGGCGCATCGATGATTCCGTTCTTCTGGAACGTGTACATCACCTGGCGCAGCGC
>DIZT01000290.1:24763-25050 GCA_002427975.1 Micrococcaceae bacterium UBA6021
GCGGTGCTCGGTAACGCCGACCAGAAGGACAGCGCCAAGTGAAAATCGAATCATGGATATTTGGAGCCGGAGCCTTCTTCTTTGTGCCGGTTTCCCTGGTCTACGGTTTCCTGACCCATTGGAGTGAATGGGTCGGAACTCTTGGGATCCTCCTGGTGGGTGGGCTCGCCGGAATGATCGGCGGCTACCTGGGCTTCACCGGCAGGCGCGTCGGGATGCGTCCCGAGGACCGCAACGACGCCGAGATCCACGAGGGCGCCGGCGAACAGGGGCACTTCAGCCCTTGG
>DIZT01000240.1:0-252 GCA_002427975.1 Micrococcaceae bacterium UBA6021
TCTGTGATTGCTCGGTGGCGCACTCCCGGACTTAGTGTCGTCTTGCATCCCATAGGTTTCGAGACACTGAGGTTTCGAAACACCGAGTGCCTTCGCTGCTCAGCCAAAGGTGCCAGAAAGCGCCAACGTGGTGACCGTATCGACCGCACCGATCGCGGCTGCGGGATCATCGTCTCTTCGCCGTCGGCTCCATGTGTTTTGCCGACGACCGGCGCTCACTCACTCCTCTCCGTCGCGTTCTTCGCCACCCCG
>DIZT01000240.1:333-3951 GCA_002427975.1 Micrococcaceae bacterium UBA6021
TCGCGTTCTTCGCCACCCCGGCCGAAACCGCCACCGCGGCCGCCGCCGTCGCCGCTATCGCTACTCCCGTGAGTGCTTTACGTCCCGCTTCCGCGCCCGCATTCTTCAATTGCTTGGGATTGCGAGCTGCGTCCCTCCAACGGGTGGCCTCCAATGAATCTCGATCGGACTCGATTCCGAGTGGGGCATGGAAGTTGTCAACGATGACAGCGGCAGAGTTGATCGAGTCCACTACAGACCGCGCAGCCCAGGCGTGTAGAAGCACATTCGAGTCTGCGACGCCAGCAGCCTCATCCATTCGGCCCATGAGGTACTTGGTCTTCCCTACGACGAGTTCCCGTCGTTTCTGCTTGGCAACACTCAGTGCGAGGCGATGCCCGTCTAGATCAGCCGGAGCTGTGTCAAACACTTGATCGAGTTCCAAGACCGCAATCTCGTCCTGGAGTTGAAAGCAGCGAGCTAGAACGGCGATCCACAGTCCGACTTCCTGCTCAATTTCTTTGACTGCCTTAGCAATGCCACCGACTTTGCACTTGCTATCCACCTTGTCGGCGAGTGCTTCGAGTGCACGCAACGCCGATGCCTGGACTTCTGCGATCGTCACAGAAGTAGACTGCACCTTCCCCCATCCGACCTCGCGGTTGCCCCCATACTCCCGGATGGTCATGGCCTCCTCGATGGCGAGGGCAACCGAATCCATCTTCGCCAGCACTGAGTCTCTTTGCGCACGGCGCACGTCGTCGAGCTTTTCGTCGATCTTGGTCAGAAGATCTTTGAGTTCGTTCGCTTCATGTTGTTTCGCGAGTTGCGCCATGATCCCTGCGGCACCGGAAAGAAGCGCCGGGTTGGTCAGGAGCGACCCCGGCCCGTTCTCGATCTGGAGCCACTTGCTGATCGAACCCGGATCCCCCAACATCGCATGGCTGACACCTCGCGTCTTGGTCTTCATCAGCCCGAACTCTTTGACAAGCTGTGCGGACTCCTTTGTCAGCTTCACGTACCGACCTGAATTGGCGCCAATGTCGGAGGCTGCCTGTGCGATTCCGGCCCCGGCTTCGAGGATAGATCCGAGCCTGTCAAATCGGAGGTCTTTCGACAACGACAGCAGTCCCACCGAGTCCAGGAAGCTCTCGACAGCCGTCGGGTTCCCAATCACCGCCAGGCCATCGCCGTCACTGATCAGCTGAATCTCGTTGGCGATCGTCGGCTCCTGAAGTGTGGGCAGGGAAAGCGGTTCTTCTGATTGAGAGTGTAGTCGGAGTGGGCGCGGCGGTCGCGGGGCGGGTGTCGGGGTATTCCAGGATGGGGTTTCCTACGCTCGCTTGACCACGTTCTGCTGGCTCGAGGCGGTTAAATGCCTGGTGAAGGTGCCCCAACTGCAACGCCCCTGACGTCTCATAACCCTATGGTTTCGAGTCGGGTAGGTTTCGAGACACCGAGTTAGGTGAGTCCTATGGACGATGTCGCGGTCATTCAAAGCCTGCGCAGCCGGCCGGGCGGTCGTGGCAGGCGCCTGTTCACCGTCCATGGGCCAGTCTCGATCATCAATGGCCTGAGCCATCGTATGTAAGTCGCTGCACTAGTGATGCCAAGACTTTTTCGGGTGCGTGAGCAGCAAGCAGAAACCTCGCGGGTGCGGGTCTCTTTTAACTTGCCGCGCCTCCGCTGGCAACGCTGGGTGTGTTTGCCGCCGTCGAACCGACGACGCAGAGGATGCCTCTTGCGAAGTTTGCGCAGGTCAGACGCGATTCAATCTCAAGGGGCAGCAGGAGAACTTTATGAAACCTTGAGGGTATAGAGGGGTGAAAGTTGAGTAGCCGCTTAAAGAATGGGGTGCGGCCCGATGGAGGCCAACCACCCAAACGAGGAGCCTTCCCTGCCCGCCCCCCTGGCCACCACATCCGCCCCTGCCGGCAAATCGCTCGATCATGCGACAAGAACCGCCCCGCACAGTGACATTGACGCCGTACAGCCGTTAGGCAGGACGGCTGGGCGCGCTTTGCGGGTGGTGGTGCTGGTTCCGGCGTACAACGAGGCGGGCTCGATTGGTGCCACTCTTGATGGTTTGATGCTTCAGTCACGGCCGGCGGACTTGGTGGTGGTGATTCCCAACGGGTGCACTGATGGAACTGCCCGGGAGGCCCGGAAGTACCCGGTCACGGTGATGGAGCTGCCCCGGCTGGAGCACCGCAAGTCCGAGGCGTTGAACCGGGCATGGCGCGAGTACGCGTTCGACGCCGACGTGGTGGTCTGCCTTGACGCGGACACCGTCCTGCCGCCCAATGCCTTGGCCGCCTGGGAGCGCGAGTTTCTGGGGCGACGCGCAGCGCGGCTGGGCGGTTCGTCTTCGAAGTTCACCATGCAGGACCCCGGCTTCCTCAGCAGGCTGCAGAAGGCCGAGTTCGCCACGTGGACGGACACGGCCTTGCGCCGGCGACAGACCAGCGTCCTGGCAGGTACCGGCTGCGCGATCAACAACGCGGTCTTGCGGCAGATCGCAGCCCGGGACGACCGGGACGGCCCCTGGGTCTACACCTCGCAGGTGGAGGACTTCGAGCTGACATACCGGATCCGGGAGCTGGGCTGCATCTGTCAGGTCTCCCCTGACGTCCGCGCTTACACGGACTCGATGAAGACCGTCAAGGCGTTGTGGGGCCAGCGGATGAAATGGCAGGTCGGAACCGTCGAGGACCTCCTGGACCTGGGCATCAACCGCCTGACCCTGCGTGACTGGGGGCAACAGGCTATGGGGCTGTTGGGTGTGTTCCTCAAGCTCCTGTGGGCCGCCGTCATCGTCCTGTCCCTGGCCTTGGGCGTTTTCCAATTCGTCTTGTTCTGGTGGTTGGTCCCCATCCTGTTCATTGCGCTGGACGTCAAGCGCGCGCTGCGGATCCCGCACCGAGACTGGAAGGACATCGTTTTGGCCGCCACGTTTTTTCCCCAGGAATTGTTCATGTGGCTGCGGTCCGGGTGGTTTCTTGCCTCCTGGTGTGCAGTCCTGACCACCAAGATCACCCGACGGCGTATCGACCGTTGGGAAGCCCAATACACCGCAGAGGACATCTGAACCATGTATGGAATGACCACCGCTATCCCCGCAACCGGAGCTGCAGCCCTGGCCTACACGGGCCTGAACGTCGGCTCGTCCCTTCTCACCGCCTTGGGCGTCCTGCTCATCGGTGTGGCCTTGCTTTCGCTGCTGCGCAAGGAAGGCAAGGTTAAGCCCTGATGCAGCCCGCAGTGGCCCGGGCTGGAGCAATATCCGGGCCAGCTGCGGATGGTCAAAATTGGCAGTCAGGACGTGAGTCGGGCCTGCAGGGCGTTTTTGAACGCTGTGGCGGAGGTGGTGCTGCTGTTGATCCTCCAGTCCGTTTCCTTCTGGATGTCGAACCATACGAAGCCCATGACATCGGGCTGCGCCGCGAGGTAGGACACCAGGGCGGAGTTCCACGCGGCTTTGTCGCCCCCGGCTTCGCTGGAAGCCGTCTCAGGGATGAGAATCGGCACTCCGGGGGCGAGGGATCGAAGCTGGGCGATGCCCGGCGCGAAGAGGTCCTGCGGGGAGATCCAGGCACTCCAGGAGGCGGAGGTTCCCCAGTTGTACCCGTCCAGGGCCAC
>DIZT01000240.1:4029-11414 GCA_002427975.1 Micrococcaceae bacterium UBA6021
GGCGCCCTGTGCTGCGATAACGTCGTGAACGTGCCGCCAGGCAGCGGCATAATCCCCGGGCTGGTTTCCGTTGACGCTTTCGGCCCACGGGTACCAGTTGCCGTTCATTTCGTGGGCAAACCGCAGCTGAACCGGGTAACCCCAGGCTGCCAGTGCCTGGCCCCATTGAGCGATGTGTGCGTCGAAATCGCCCGCGGTGATCCTGGCCAGGCTGTAGGCGGGCTGGTCCACGCCGCCTCCCCACAGCCAGGGCTCCCAGGTGACCAGGGGTACGGCGCCACGTGCCCGGACGGCGTTCATCTCGGTGATCGGTGCGGGCTGTGCGAAGTCCTCGTAGAACAGCACGCTGGACGGGGCTTCACCGGCGAGTACAGCTACCTCGTCGAGCTCGCTGCCAGCCAGGGGGCCTCCGGCCGTGGCGACGCCGAAGCGGAGTCTGGCCGTACTGATCGGCGGCACGGTTGTGACTGGCACGGTTACCGTGAACACAGTCGAGGCCTGAACGGAGGACGTCTTGGCAGTCACGGTGACCTTGCCGGTGGCCGATGCAGGGATGGTGGCCGGGGCGCTGAACGCCCCCGCGGACGTCGTTTTCAAAGGGAAGGTAGCCGATCCAATGATTACGGTTCCGGTCGCGGAGGCTTTGAACCCACTTCCGGTGACTGTAATGGAGGATCCGGCTGCTCCCGTTGCGGGACTCAGGGAAATCTGGGCGGCTGCTGCCTGCGCGGCCACGGGCTGAAAAACAGTCATGGCCAAGGCGAGGCCCACGGCCGCGGCGACTACCGTCAAATGCGTCTTTATGGATTTAAGCAAGGCTATCGATCCCCAGAATCGTCGTGGCAACAACGTCCGCTGCCGGCCAAGTGCACCATGCGGCACACGCCTGATCGTAGAGGCCCTGCGCTGAAGCTGATCAGCTCTTGATCAAATCCTATGGAAAAACTGTGCTGGAAACCGGACTGGATCCTCTCCTGACCGGCCGCAAGGCAAGGCTGACGCCGCGGATCAACGCGTCGCAGGAGGGCGGGAGGACATTGGATGACTTCCCCGGATAATTCCCAGCACCTTCTCGTCGATCCGACTGTCCTAGGAAGGTTGCGTGTCGAGCTCGACGATGATGAGGGATGGCTCCTCTTTCTCCAGCGCTTTCTCGCCCACCTCCCTGTCAGAGTCCAGAAGCTTCGCTTCGGCCTGCTGTCAGGAGACCACGGGATGGCCATGGATGCAGTCCTCAGCCTCAAAATCTCGTGCCAGATGGTAGGCGCTGAACGACTTGCAGGACTGGCGGTAGATCTGCAGCGACGTCTTGAGTCCACGGTCGGTCAAAGGGACGCTGTCAGCGTTCTGCCGAAACTGGGCCGTCCGTGCCTTGCGGCAATCACCGCTTGCGCCGGGCAAACCGCCATCTCACTGATGCTGGTGGCGGACCAGGCAGACGGCACTCAGGAAAATCGGGGCGCCAAGACCGACTCGTGTGCCAGCCACACCGAGTAATCTTCACTCACTTTCCCGGCCTGAGGGCTTGTCAATCTGAACGCCGTCACATCAACTTCAACCCTTCAACGCATGGGAACGGGGCATGAGCGTCCAGTAAGGAGCGCGTGAGGCCACTCTCAAAGCTGGCTAACCAGTGGTCCCTACCTGCGGGTACATCGGTCCCGCGATAGCGTTGCCTACAAACGGGGCAGGGGAGGAGCGGGACGCTTGCAGCTGAACGTCTACATCTCAAGTGCCGCCGACGGGTTATTCACGATTAAGGCGGTTCAGATGCCTGAACTAGTCGCTCATGCCCGGACGATTGAAGACATCCCGCTGGCTGCACGCTCCGCTGCCGCAGCCATAGCCGGACACGCGCCCGGAGACTTCGACATCATTATGGAGTTCTAACCTCCTACCCTAGCCGGAACGGAAAGCCGTCTGGACTGGCGGCGGTCTGCACCTGCCTAAGACAAAACGCGGCGAGACAACTTTCCAAGACAACAAGGCGCCCGCCCCGACGCCGAACCATTTGAGCTTCTCGGAGGCGGACGCGGTGTCTTGAAAAGCTTTTGCTTTTCAAGACACCAACGGGCGGTCGCATATGGACGACGGGTATCCGGAAAACTGATGTAGTTCCTGGCTAGCGCTCACCCTCCACGTCGATCTGTGCACCATTCACGCGGAATAGCCCTTGGGACTGATCCATAAGTGCCGGAATGCGGCTCTGGTGTCTCGGCGTAAGGAAGGATCATGCCATGGAATCAATATCGTGGCCGAAGGCGTGGCAACCTGAGGCCCGTGCCGCATTGTTGGAATTTATCGATGCAGACGTCCGCGTCGAGATCATTGTGGGAGATCCACGTACCTCGATTCACGGCAGTGCTAGTGCAGGGTATGTCTATCTCGAAGGCGCCGATCTGATGGTTATCTACGATCGTTCCGGTCGTGCAGATGTCTATCCGTGGCGCCTTTTGGCGGGCCCTGTTCTCGAAATCTTTAGTCTCTCTGGCCGCCGTCGCAGGTCGGTCTACCGGCATCAGCAGTGGACAGGACCTCGGCGTTCTTGACGACCGAAGTGGGGCGCTCAGCTCTGCCTTTGATCCGAGAGCACTTCAATTCGTTCGGAATCCTCTGCCGGGGTGTTTGTAGCTGCTGCCTCCTGGGCAGCTTGTAAACGGTTGCGCCGTCTGGCTGTCAGGACCAGCGCGGCGGCACCTGTCAGCATAGCTGCGGCCAACACGCCAAAGATTGCCGGGAGGTTGGTCCCTGCATTCTCGGGCGTGGCCTGGGCCGTGGGTCCTGTTTCTTTGACCTCAGGCTGTTCCGCTTGTGTGTTGGTCACAGGCGGCCCGGATACGCGTAGGTCCTCGGCCGGGAAGACAGTTACAGATTTGTCAGCTGTGTTGGTTACGATGACGGACCCGTTGGGAGCGACGGCGAGGTGGCCGGGTTTCTTCCCTGTGGGCAGGCCGAGTGAAACGCTGGTTCCGCCGGGTTTGATGACGGAGAGGCCGTTGGCCTCGTAAAGGACGTAAACCGTGCCGTCCGTGCCCACGGCGACTTCCTTTGGTCCGCCTGGAACCGGCACGCGGTAGGCGACAACTGAGTCTCCGGGCTTGATCACGGCGACGTCGTCTGAGGTGATGTTGGTGACGTAGACCGCGCCGTCCGGGCCTACCGCGATCCCGTGCGGATCACCGGACCTGTCAGGCGTCTTCCTGACATCAATAGTGCGTGAAACCGTGCCGGTGCCCGGGGGGATGACCGAGACCGTTCCGTCGTTCTGGTTGGTGACGTAGGCGGTGCCGTCCTTGGCCACGGCCACTTCCTTGGGATTGCCCCCGACGGTGACCTCGTGAGCCGGGGCGTCGGCTCCTGGCGGGATGACCGAGACCGTGCCCAGGAGCGGGTTGGGAACAAAGACAGTGCCGTCGGGCGCCGCGGCTATAAGGTGGGCGCCGGGACTGAGGGGAATGGTGCGCGCCACCGCAGAGGAGCCCTTCGGTATCACTGTGAGCTTTTCCTGCCGTTGGTCGAAGGCCGGCCCCTCGACAAACAAGGTGCCGTCCGCAGACAATGCCATGCCGGCAGGGCAGATACCGGTCGTCAGGGTCCTGGCTGGTTTACTCGCCCCCGCAGAAAGAACGCTGACCCATCCACGGGCGGAGTAATCGCCGATATACGCGGTGCCCTCGTTGTCGATAACGACGCTGAGAGGAGTACCCCCAACATCAACCACATCCCCCGCGGCCATTGCAGGGCCAGTACCAGCCAACAAGATGCTGCCAGCAAGGCCCGCAGCCACGCCCGCGGTGAACCGCATATACCTACCCCAAACCGATATAAAAAGAAAGAAATCCTCAGATGAGCATAGTGCCGGCGTATGCCGCCGGCTCGGGCAACGTCACAAGGCTGATGTCTGGCTTCATAGCGGAATGCGGGAGAATCGGGGGGCAGTTGGGTTTGGTCCCCGACTTACGGACATTCCTCAAGGGACCATTTCGATCTGCCCCTGACACTGAGAGCGAGCAATAGTGGGTATCTTCAAGAGGAAGTCTTCGGAAGCGGTGACAGTGGACTCCGCTCTGACGTTCTTCACGTATTCCAAGGCAAACGAGTTCCGGGCCATCGCCCGCGAAGTCTTCGCCGAGATGGGACTCGAAGTCCAGATCCACCCTGGCCATGCCGTCGATGACTCCGGACGTGAATTCGGCTTCTGGAACATCGGGGCCATTTGTTATGAGCAGCCCCAGGCCAAGTGGCGCGGCGTGATCGCCGACCATCTTCAACGCGTACTGGCGAGCTTCGAGGCACCTGATCCGTTCGGCGTCCTAGCCTCTCAAGACGTAGAGAGGCGGACCTTCGCACGCCTCTACGACGAGGCAAGCATCCCGGGGATAGACAGCTACCCACACAGGGAGCTCGCACCAGGCATTGTCGAAATGCTCGCGCTCGACCTTCCAGACACCGTTGCGGTCTTCAACCATCACAATGCGAACAAGTTCGGCGGATGGGAAGCCCTCCAAAAACAGGGAATTGAAAACCTCCGCAGCTTGGAAATCGAACAACTCGAAACCCTCCCCGCACCCGGAGGGGGCACCTTCAATGCCCTCCTGGGTGAATCTGTTTACACCGCGAGCCGGGCCCTGCTTCTTCCCGACTTGGCCACAGAACTCACAGGTCAACGAGTTCGAGAGCAGTTCGGGTGGCTGATGAGCGTCCCGAACCGGCACCAGGTTGTCTGGCACATCATCGAAGACGCCACCGTCATCTCAGTGCTGAACGGATTGGCCCGCTTCACGGCCATGGGCTACGCCGATGCGGCCGGATCAGTGAGTCCACACGTCTTCTGGTGGAACGGCACGAGCTATGAACAACTTACCCACGTGCGCCAGGACGGCACGCTCACTTTGGACATCAGTCCAGGGTTCCAGGCCGTGCTTGCGGCCATAACCATGGACAGATAGCGAGCCCTAACGAAAGATGCGTGCCGGGGACGTCCTAAAAGCCGCCTGAGGACTAGTACTGGGGGCGAGTGGACGCGGTGACTTTGGGGACGTGCGAATTCCAGACTTGGAGCGTGCGCTGCGTAGGCCAACGTCTTGCATCGTCCTGAGACACTTCTGGCATGACCAATCGCCAGTTCCCCTTCAGTCCAAGAACCAGTAGAGGCTTGGAGCAGGGCGACATCATTGCTGTTCCTTGTGAGGGAGGGCGTTGGGCCTGCCTTCAGGTCGTTGAGCTTAAGCGCGAAGGAGTTGGTGCCCGCTCCACCTTCATTGTTGGGCCACTGCCCTGGAATGGGGCAGAGCCACCGACGGAACGAGATGTGATGGGTCTCGCAGTCACTGAGCAAGCGCTCACGCGGATTGAGCTTTTCACGGAGGGAGGTCTGCAAGTCGTCGCGAACAGCCCACTCGTGCCGACAGTGTACGCGTCGAACTACCGGGACTTTGAGATGGGTACCAAGCACCGTGTGTGGGGATGGAAGGCGGCAATCCACAAGGCAACAGCAGCAGCGGCTGCCACCTGACCGATGGTGTATCGAGCATCACTGATCGAACGCCGTTCAAGTCCAGTAGCCATCGGCTTGTGAACGGTGCTGCGACAACCTGCTTCCATCGGGCGCGCTTGCGTCTATCTGACTCATTCCTGGGTGGCACGCTGTGCAAACCTAAAAGGCACTGTCCACCGGGCACTACGGAATTGCCCTAGATCTGGAAGGTTAACCGGGCATTGGCGGAAGACAGGGTCAAAGGCGAGGAAAGGTCCAGGCCGTCGCTCAGGGAGTAAGCGACATCGACGATCCCGAGAAACAGGCCTGACGCTGAACTGCTCTGGACCATAGGCGTTGAGGCGCCGTGAGCGTCGGAAAGCGTAAGCCATTCGCTGACGATTGCCGGAGAGACAGCGCTGGCATGATGACTTCCCGGCTTCATCTCCGTCGAACGCAGGCGGATAAGAACGTACGCATCGGTCGTCTCCACTGTCTGCACCGCGAAGTCGATCCCGCTCTGGCTTAGAACCTTAGGCATGCTGGCAAACATGCTCGAATCCTATGTCAGCGCCACGTTTGAGGGATCCTCCACCGGACGCTTTCGAGTCATATCACCCCACCGATTTACGGGCATCCGCTAATGGATCAGGAGAAAGGCTGGTTAGCATCCCTCAGCCGGTCGATGCCGCTGCTTATGGCTTGTCAGTTGGTCCATTCGGCGGCCGAGGAGTAAGCCGGGACCTTCTTCATTCGCAGGACGATGGCGCATCGGGAGATGATGAGGGCATTGAGGCCGAGCCCGCTGATCTCGACCCCGCCGGTCGACTTTGTCGTCATGAGGACGATGATCAGGATGAATGCCGCGGCCGCCAAGATGATGGCGGCGATCAGGGGTGCCCTGGCCGTGGAGTGCCGCGCAACAATGTTCCAGGTCCCTACGCCGATGTAGGCGAGGCCAAGCACACAGAAGACCGCGATGATCGCTACGGCATGGCTCATGCCACTGGCGTTGATGTAGCCACCGGAAGCGGCTACGGTCTTCGTCGAGCGGATGACCGAGGAGATGGTCGTGTAAGCGTAGAAGCCCAACAATAAGCCCAGGAACACAGAGCTGCACCCCAGGACGAGCCGCCACCGTTTCGACTTCTCAGCGTCCAACGGGGAGAGGAGCCCGGCCGCGGGCCCTGGCTCCGAAAGCCATGACTGCTGGTAGGAAGACTCCTGGTCATAGCTCATACGGGCGCGCGCTCCTTCTAGCATGCAGGAGCGCTCTTTGACTGCCCCCAAACAAGCAGAGCCTATACTGCACAGCGCCAACTCGGGCAGCACCAGAGGACTGTGGCGCGACGGCTTGTGCTTACCGCGCTCAATGCGACGCCCCGAGGACTTGGTAGGCGTCGCCCCAAGCCGATCCACATTGCGCCCGAACTAAAGAGCCTGAAGGGACTGTGGGTGAAGTGCTGGTTTAGTCTTTGACGGAGCAGGGCACGGATCGATGTTCTGGATCTGCAGCGGGGCAACTTAGAGGATTGTGTGGGGACTTACATGCGTAGGGGAAATCAGAAAGCTCGGATGATAGCGACCCCAGCCCTTTTGGCAGCGTCGGCAATGCTGCTGGCATCATGCTCCTATTCAGAGCCGACGCCGTCCCCCACTACCTCCAGTGCTTCCCCTGCAGCTGAGGCAGCGGCGGTTATTACCACCAGTTCCAGTGCGCCCACGCCTGATGTTGCTGGCACGGTGGGGCTGAGCTCTTACAAACTGCCAGTAACGTACCCGACTGTCGCAGGGGACACCTGGGAATCAATTGCGAAAGCGTTTGAGCTCAAAGAAACGAGCCTCAAAGCATTTCAGGCGA
This sequence comes from Micrococcaceae bacterium UBA6021, assembly GCA_002427975.1. Classification (GTDB taxonomy): domain Bacteria; phylum Actinomycetota; class Actinomycetes; order Actinomycetales; family Micrococcaceae; genus Arthrobacter. The sequence continues at coordinate 11,367 of DIZT01000240.1, forward strand.
AGCCGGTGGACGCGGAGCCCACAGCGGGAACTGTCGTGGATCTGCGAG
>DIZT01000172.1 GCA_002427975.1 Micrococcaceae bacterium UBA6021
GGACTGCCCGTCAACGGTGACGGCGTCAGCAAGCAAACCCGCCGCAGGGTCATCGCGGCCAGCTTCATCGGCAACTTCGTTGAATGGTTCGACTACGCCGTTTACGGCTACCTGGCCGTCACGATCGCCACTGTCTTCTTTCCTGGGTCAGATCCCCAGACCGGGCTTCTGCTGACTTTCGCCCTGTTTGCGATTTCGTTCCTTGTACGCCCGCTCGGCGGGTTCGTCTGGGGCCATATCGGTGACAAGGTCGGCCGACGGACGGCTCTCTCCCTCTCCATCCTGATCATGTCCGGCGCAACGTTCTGTATCGCACTGATTCCGGGCCACGACACCATCGGTATCTGGGCTCCGGTCCTGCTCCTGGTTGTCCGGGTCGCGCAGGGCTTCTCCGCCTCCGGTGAATACGCTGGCGCATCGGCCTTCCTGGTCGAGTACGCCCCTGCCAACAAGCGCGGACTGTACGCCGCGGTGGTTCCTGCAAGCACCGCCGCCGGCCTGCTCCTCGGCTCGCTGCTCGCGGGCCTGCTGACCGTCCTGCTCAGCTCCGAGGCAATGCACAGCTGGGGTTGGCGGCTGCCGTTCCTTCTGGCCGCGCCGATGGGACTGATCGGACGCTACATCCGGACCAAGCTGGAAGACACCCCGGCATTCCGCGAACTGGCAGCGGAGGACGAAGCCGTCAAGGCTCCCGTGTCCAGCCTGTTCCGGAACCACTGGCGGCAGCTGCTGCAGGCCGTTGGAGCAGTGCTGCTCAACGCCGTCGGCTTCTACGTGATTCTCAGTTACATGCCGACCTACTTGTCCTCGGAGCTGGGCCTGGGCGGCACCGAAGCATTCCTGGCGACAACCATCGCGCTGGTCACCTACATCGGTTTCATCTTCCTGACGGGGATGCTCTCGGACCGTTACGGACGCAAGAAAGTCCTTATCGGCGCATCCGTCAGCTTCATCCTGCTGACCGTGCCCGCGTTCGCGCTGCTGGGGACCGGGAACTTCCTGGTCATCGTCCTGGTCCAGATCCTCCTGGGCGCGATGCTGACCCTTAACGACGGCACGCTCCCCAGCTTCCTTGCCGAAATGTTCCCGACCCGGGTCCGCTACAGCGGCTTCGCCGTCAGCTTCAACTTCTCCAACGCGCTCTTTGGGGGCACTGCACCGTTTATGGCCACCCTGCTGATAGCTGTTACCGCCAATGATCTGGCTCCGGCCTGGTACCTGGTGGGCGCCGCTGTGATCTCCCTGATCGCCGTCGCCCTCTCCCGCGAAACCTGCAAAGAACCGCTGCGCCACGAATAGCCTGGCCAGCGCCGAAATCTTCCCATCCCACGCAACCGCACCAAAAGAAAAGGCATCACCATAATGACCACCACAGCATCTGAAAACGCCACCTCCGTCGCCGAGCTGGAGCGGCTGAAAGTCCTCAACAACGGCCAGAAGGTCTCCCTGACCTTCTCTGACGCGGAGTTCGAGCGGCGGCTGGCCGGTCTTCGCCGGATCATGGCCGAGAAGGAACTGGACGCCGTCGTCCTCACCAGCTACCACTCCATCAAGTACTACTCCGACTTCCTCTTCACCTACTTCGGCCGCTCCTACGCCATGGTGGTCACCAAGGAAGACACCGTCACCGTGACGGCCAACATCGACGCCGGCATGCCCTGGCGCCGAAGCTACGGCGACAACCTGGTCTACACGGACTGGCGCCGGGACAACTACATCCACGCCATCCAGGAAGTCCTGCGGACCCGCGGCATCAACCCGCGCCGCATCGGCGTCGAAGACGATTCGCTGCCGCTGGACAACCGCAACAAGATCCAAGCCGCCTTCTCCGGCGCAGCGCTCGTGGACGTGGCCCAGGCCGCCATGCGCCAGCGCATGATCAAGTCGGCCGAAGAAATCGAGGTCATCAAGCACGGTGCCCGGATCGGCGACCTCGGCGGCGAGGCCATCCGCAACGCCATCACGGCCGGCATCACCGAGTACGAGGTCGCCCTGATCGGCACCGAGGCCATGGTGCACGAGATTGCCCGCACCTTCCCGGACTCCGAAATCCGCGACACCTGGGTGTGGTTCCAGTCCGGCATCAACACCGATGGCGCCCACAACTGGGCTACCACCCGCAAGATCCAGGAACACGACATCCTGTCCCTGAACTGCTTCCCCATGACCTCCGGCTACTACACGGCGCTGGAGCGCACCCTGTTCTACGGCGAACCGGATGCACGCTCCCTGGAACTGTGGAACATCAACGTTGAGGTCCACAAGCGCGGACTTGAACTCATCAGGCCCGGCGCGCTCTGCAAGGACATCGCCGCCGAACTCAACGAGATCTACGTGGGCCACGGGCTGCTGGCCAACCGCACGTTCGGGTACGGCCACTCCTTCGGTGTCCTCAGCCACTACTACGGCCGCGAAGCCGGGCTGGAACTCCGTGAGGACATCGACACCGTACTGGAGCCGGGCATGGTGGTCTCCATGGAGCCCATGATTACCGTCCTGGATGGCCAGCCGGGCGCAGGCGGCTACCGTGAACACGACATCCTGGTGGTTGGCGAAGACGGGGCTGAGAACATCACCAAGTTCCCGTTCGGTCCGGAACACAACATCATCGGAGCCTGACCCCTCCACGTGGAAAGCGGCGCCGTGTCTAACGCGGCGCCGCTTTCCACTGATCTGCGCAATGATAGTGAGCATCATGACCACACCAGATTCCAGTGACACCAACGGCAATGACACCAACGGAAAAGGCGACACCAAGGGCGCCTCCGTCATCGTCAACGCCATCGCCGTCCTTCGATCGTTCACGGCCGACGAACCCTTGCTTGGGGTTACGGAGATCGCCAACCGGATCGGCCTGCACAAAAGCACGGTGTCACGGATCCTGGCAACCTTCGAACAGGAAAACCTCGTGGAACGCGATGCAGACACACGCCGTTTCCGCCTCGGGCTGGGCCTGATCGCCGTCGCCGGCCCGCTGCTTGCCGAACTGGAGGAGCGGCGCGTCGCCTATCAAGTCCTGCGCGAACTCACCGAGCTGACAGGTGAAACAAGCGCCCTGATGATGTGGGAGGGCAACGAATCAATCTGCGTGGAGCAGATTGCCAGCCGTCACCAGATCAAGCACACTACCCCGCTGGGGGCGCGGTACAGCGACGCGTTGAGCTCTTCGGTTCAGGTGTTCCTCGCAACGGAGTCCGAGGATCGGGTCCGTTCCCTCCTGCGCAGCGGAGCCATTACCTACCCCGGGTTGGACGAGGCCTCCCTCGAGGACTATCTGCTCCGGCTTAAAGACGACACCAGCCGAGGATGGGCCGTCAACTACGGCGAATCCTCCCTTGACGAAGTCGGCGTGGCAGCCCCCGTTTACGATCACCGCGGCGACGTGGTGGCAGCAGTCCTCATTGCGGCCCCACGGTTCCGCGTCTCCAAGGAGCGACTGCAGGTCCTCGGCGAATCCTGCATGACGGCGGCGGACAAAGTCACCGCCCGGCTGGGCGGCAACGCCCCCAGCCGGGGAGATCGTTAGGACTCATCGGGCCGCAGGGGATCTTCTGCGGTCAGCCGATGGGTTCCGCCATTTGTTCCACGATGTAGGCCGCTTCGATCGAGTAGTCCGTGACGGGATCCGTCATCTCCACCTTCCAGCTGCGGGCAAACTGGTCCACGCTGCTGGTCATGGCCACCGTGCCGGAGATCAGTACCGTGCCTGGCTGGTTCAGGCCGCGCTCGGAAAGGACCTCCAGCCAGTAATCCGGGGTCAGCAAAGCCCCCAGGGTGCTGTCCTGGATCAGGGTGTCAGCCTCATCCCCCTCACCGACCCACCCCTTCAGCGTGATCCGGTCCAGGTGTTGGCGCACGTCATCAAGCCGCCAGGCCTTGCGGCCAAGCACGTCAGGGCTGGCATTCTTACTCCAGGCCACGCCGTGCACTTCGAGGTCGCGGTCCGTGTGGTCGCAGGCCACCGTGAGCAGCACATCGTCCTCGGTGATCACCATCGCCCACTCGGCCTCCCCTGAGGTCCTTCCGTGCTGCACCCGGACTTCGGAGGCCTGCTGGGCAAGGTAGGGGGACACCGGATACAGGGCCGGGGTGGTGGTGGGCCCTGGGACGCCCAGAAGGGCAAGTTCTTCGATGTGGGCCTGCACTTCATCCTGCTCGCGGCCTGCATAGCCGGCGTTCAGAAGGTGGGTGACCTCCACGTTTCGAGTACTTCCATCGGGGAGTTCGAAGCTCAGCGTTGCCATGTGAGTCCATCCTTCGTGTGTTGGGACTGGGAAAAATTTACAAACCGGAAACCGTAAACAGTCGCCAATGTACATCCAGTATGCGTAATGTATACATTTAACGCCAGCGTGACAGGCGTCACCCGTAAACATCTCGTGGAGGACAACACCATGGCCAACGTCCCAGTTCCGGCTTCCGGCGCAGCGCCGCGTTCGGACAAGCCGATCCGCCCGCAGGGCCTATACAAGGCCTTTGCCGCCAGCCTCACCGGCACGGCGCTCGAGTGGTACGACTTCGCCGTCTACTCGGCCGCAGCCGCCGTCGTATTTCCCATCATCTTCTTCCCGTCATCCGATCCCCTGACCGGCACCATCTTGGCCTTCTCCACCTATGCGGTGGGCTATGTGTCCCGCCCGGTCGGTGGCATTATCTTCGGCCGCCTCGGCGACCGCATCGGGCGCAAGAAAGTCCTTGTCGCGACCCTGATGATCATCGGCGTCGCGACCGTCCTGATCGGTGTGCTGCCGGGCTACGCCACCATCGGCGTCGCGGCCCCGATCATCCTGGTGCTGCTCCGCTTCGCGCAGGGCGTGGGCGTCGGCGGCGAATGGGGCGGGGCCGTCCTGCTCTCCAGCGAGTACGGCGATCCGAACCGCCGCGGTTTCTGGGCGTCCGCCGCTCAGGTGGGTCCGCCCGCCGGGAACCTGCTGGCCAACGGTGCCTTGGCAGTCCTGACCCTCGCGCTCACGGAGGAACAGTTCCTCAGCTTCGGATGGCGCATTGCCTTCCTCCTGTCTGCCGTGCTTGTCGGCTTCGGTCTGTGGATCCGGCTCAAGCTCGAGGACACGCCCGTCTTCAAGGCAATCGAAGCACACGGCCAGCAGCCCGCAGCCCCCGTCCGGGAGGTCTTCAGCAAGGAGCTGCGCCCCCTGATCGCCGCCATCCTATGCCGCGTAGGACCCGACGTCCTCTACGCCCTGTTCACAGTCTTCACCCTCACCTACGGCATCCAGGTCCTCGGCTACCAGCGGGGCCAGGTGCTCACTGCAGTCCTCATCGGATCCGCGTTCCAGCTGTTCATGATTCCCCTGGCCGGTGCGATCTCCGACCGCATCAACCGACGGCTGGTCTACGGCGCAGCCGCCGTCGTGGGTGCCGTCTGGACCTTCATTTTCTTCGGCATCCTGGGCGGTAAGAACGAGCCGATGCTCATCATCGGGATTGTGCTCGGCCTGATGGCCCACTCCTTTATGTACGGCCCGCAGGCGGCCTTCATCGTGGAGCAGTTCTCGCCGCGGCTGCGCTCTACCGGCAGCTCACTGGCCTACACCTTCGCCGGAGTGATCGGCGGCGCCATCGCCCCGCTGATGTTCACGCTGCTGCTGTCCCAGTTCGGCACCTGGATTCCGGTGGCGATCTACGTAGCTGTCGCCGCCGCCGTAACGCTGATCGGGCTGTCCCTGGGCCGAAACTCCAACACCACCGAGGATGAGGACTACAAGCTGCTCCTCGAAGGCACCTTCAGCGAACGCCCGGCGGCCGGCATCGGCGGAAACAACGTCAGTGCCAACAACTAACTGCGGAGCAGGATGTCCCGCGTAACAGCCAGATGATGTTCGATCGCCTGCTCCGCCCTCGCGGCGTCGCCGGACACCAGGGCATCCAGGATGCCCTGGTGTTCGGTACAGACGTCGTGGCGGCGGCCGGAGGTCCCAAACAAGGCAGAGATTCCCACCAGAATCTGGCGGACGTGAAGTTTGCTGTAAGTCCGCGAGATCAGCGCATTTCCCGCGGCGTCGATGAGCTGCTGATGGAACAGGGTGTCCAGCCGGATGAACTCCCTGGCGGACTCGGGCTCGAGGGTGTCGGGCAGGGCCTCCTGAAGGGCCAAGGTCTCCCGCATCTCTGCTGCGGGCACCCTTCCCTCGGCGATGACCAGCCCGGCGGCATGGCGTTCAAGGACGCCGCGGAGCTCCATCAGCTCGGAGACCTCCCGGCCGGTGACCAGCGGCACGTAGGCCCCGCGCTGGGGAATCAGCTCCACCAGACCGTCGGCGACCAGCAACAGCAACGCCTCACGCACAGGGGTGCGGGAGACTCCAATGTCGGCCGCGAGCTCTTGTTCGTTGAGGAAGCTGCCCTGCACCTCCGGGTCGATCAGGACGTTCTCACGCAAATACGCGTAGGCCTTTTCCCGGCCTGACGAGGCCGGCCCAGAATTTTTTCGCATACATTATGTATACAACAGACTGGAGCAGATCCATGCGTTTAGCAGTAGCCCAAATCATCACAGGAGCGGATCCGGCAGCCAACCTGGAGCTGATCCGAGACTACGCCACCCGCGCCCAAGCCGCGGGCGCCGAGCTCGCAGTCTTCCCGGAAGCTGCCATGCGTGCCTTCGGGAATTCGCTTGCCGATATTGCCGAACCGCTCGATGGCCCCTGGGCCAACGCCGTCCGCGGAATCGCCGGGGAGCTGGGGATCACGATTGTGGCGGGCATGTTCACCCCGGGGCGCAACGGCCGGGTGCGGAACACCTTGCTTGTAACCGGCCCGGGCACCAACACCTCCTACGACAAGATCCACCTCTACGACGCCTTCGGTTTCTCCGAGTCCGATACGGTCGACGCCGGCACCTCGCCGGTGACGTTTGAGGTCAACGGGACGGTCATCGGCCTGGCCACCTGCTACGACGTGCGCTTCCCGGCCCTCTTCGCCGCCAATGCCCGGGCCGGTGCCCAGATCAACATCGTCTGCGCTTCCTGGGGGGCCGGTCCCGGAAAAGCGGAACAGTGGGACCTGCTGGTCCGCGCCCGTGCCCTGGACAGCACCACGTTCGTCGTGGCGTGCGGGCAGGGCGACCCCGCGAGCATCGGCCAGGGGTCCGCGGATTCCGCACCCACCGGCATCGGACGCAGCGCCGTGGTCTCCCCGCTCGGCAAACCCCTTGTCACTCTCGGCCGCGAACCGCAAGTGGCCCTGATCGACATCGACCCCTCCGAAATAGCGGCCGTCCGCTCCGCACTGCCCGTGCTGGCCAACGCGCGAGCCCTATAGGAAGTTTCCGCAAAGACCAGCCAGGACTGAAGGTCGTCTAGGAAGTGACGAGAATATTGAACAAGCCAGAAAAAGAATTCCACCACCCGGCCGGCGAATGGCAGCAGCCTGGACCCAAGAACAACGGCATCTGGGATCAGATACTTGCGCAGGACGCCGGCAGCGGGGAAGCTACCCTCCTCCAGCGGTATGAGGCCGGTGCCGCTACTCCTCCGGAAACGATCGCCCATGAGTACTGGGAAGAAGTCATGATACTTTCCGGAGAATTGACCGACCTGCGGCTCGGGCAAACCTTTACGGCCGGCATGTATGCGTGCCGGCCGCCCGGTATGAAACATGGACCCTATCGAAGTGAATCGGGTTGCAGCATGCTGGTGTTCATCCGGTAGTCCTGGCCGGCACGGACCCCGGCTGTTTGGCTATTCATCGTAAGTAGTGGGGAATTCCCGTTCGCCGCCAATTCCGGAAATGATGATGGCGGCCACTTCCTTTAACTTGATATTGCGGTAACTGGACGCCTTTACCAGTATCTGGAATGCCGCATCGCGATTGCACCGGTTCTGCGCCATGATGGCCCCAATGGCCGTATCAATGACGGTGCGGGATTTCAGGGCGGCCGAGAGGTCGTCACGCGCGTCGCGCAACTGAGCGATGTTGAGGGCAAGGTCCAGAGCCTTGGCCGCGATGCCCGTAAGCTCAACAGCCGCATCAATTCCGTGATGCGGGAAGCCGTGCGTGGTGGGGGAATAGAGGTTAACCACGGCCTGCGCAGACGTTTGCAGGCGCATCGGAAGTGCAAGGATGGAGCCGATGCCCGCCTCGCCGGCGGTTTGGTTGTATTTGGGCCAACGGCGATCGGCCTCCAGGTCCGGGACATGGACCATGGTTTCTGTCCGAAGAGCTGTCAGGCCGGGTCCGTCGCCGACGCTTTTTTGCAGTTCGTTCAGGGTTCGCGCACGGGTGTCACTGCTGGCGTCGGCGACGGGCCTCTTCTGCCGGACCACCGTGATCCCACAGGACAGGTGGTTCCCGGGCTGTGACAGTTGCACGGCGAAAATCGTGGCCGTGTCCGTCAGAAATTCCCGGAGGTCGGAGCTTGCCAGGACAAGGTCCTGGAGGTGCAGCACAAAGTCGTGCAGTCCGGCGCCGGTTCGTCCAACGCTGCCGACGGTGGGTTCGCGGATTTCAAAGTCCTGGGACATGTGCAAACTTGCGTAATGGATCCGCCGTCGGCAGAGCATCATTCCCGGCCATGCGGCCTCAATTCCAAGCATCGCCGTGGTCACACGACCCGGCTGGCGGCTGTGCGCTCTCTTCGCGCGCGGCCCGTATGTTAAACCCCGGACCTTATGCCACCCGAAATCTCCTACCCCGACACTACGCCCTTCCAGTGCGGCCGCGGGCGGGCCCGCAGAAGATGGGGTCAGCGTGCGTCAGCCACGGCGGCGAGCTGCGGACCCAGCCGTGCGGCCATCAGCCGGTAGCCCGCATTGTCCGGGCGAAGCGTGTCCGGCATCAGGTCGGCGGCTTCGTCGGGGGTGAAGACGGCGGCGCCGTCCACATAGTGGATTCCGTGGTCGCCGCGTTCCCGCAAGACACTCACGACGCTGGGAACCTTCTACCGCGCGGCCAAGTTCGCCGCAGGCCATCACGCTGTAGGCTCGGCACATGGCTGATCGGCGGCGTCGGACGTTTGTCTTCCGCACGCTGGCTGGCGCGGCGGCCGCGGGGGCCGTTGGAACTCTCGGCGCCGCGTGTTCGCCCGGCGTCGAGCGGGACGGTACCGCCGGTGGCGGCGCCAAAGGGGAGTCAGTGAAGCGGTACAAGTACCAGTACGGCGAGGACGCCAGCCAATGGGGCGAGCTCTTCCTGCCGGAATTGCCGGCCGGCGGCGAGCATCGCGGCGTGGTGGTGGTCATCCATGGCGGCTACTGGCGCTCGCAATACGGCGCCGAGCTGGGGGAGCCCATCGCCAAGGACCTTGCCGCCCACGGCATGGCCGCCTGGAACCTTGAATACCGCCGGGCCGGAAACGGCGGTGGCTGGCCGAACACTTTCATTGACGTGCTGGCCGGCCTCGACAAGCTGGATGACCTCGCGAGCAAACACGCCTTGAACGCGGGCCGGGTGGTGGCGCTTGGTCATTCGGCCGGCGGGCATCTGGCTGCCTGGGCTGCCGGCAGGGGCAAGCTCGCCCAGCTGGGGCTGCCGGACGCGGACCGCCAGGTCCCGCGAAAGTCGGACGCCTCGGCGGTGCACCTCACCGGCGTGGTCAGCCAGTCCGGCCTGCTCAACCTGTCCGAGGCCGAGAAGCTGAACCTCAGCAACGGTGCCGTGTGCAACCTGCTGGGCGGGTCGTCGTCGAAATATCCACACCGCCACAGATTCGCCGACCCCATGACCACCCTTCCGCTGGCCGTTCCGGTCATCGCTGTCCATGGATCCGAGGACACCACCGTTCCGCTGGGCCAGTCGGAGTCCTATGTCAACGCCGGAACCACCGCGCACATGGATGCCCGGCTGGTCAAGGTTCCCGGTGACCACTACGCGCTTATCGATCCCAAAACGCCTGGTTACCGGGCGTGCCGCGAGCTGGTCCGGTCGCTCCTGGGTTAGATTCGGTTCCTCCGGGTTGGAATGCTCAAAATTGGTTCGTCATTTCTAGACATTGGATGTCCCATCTCCTGTACTCTTGATGTGTAGGACGAGTCGCGACCCCTAAGCGCGGCAAGGAGGAGACCCACGTGGCCATCGCATCGCAAGAAGTATCGCCCGCCCGGTTCAGTGCGCAGCTCCGCTCGCATGCGCTGCAAACCAGGATTATGGACCTCATCCTGGACCGCGGCCTGGACGTCGGTGACGCGCTGCCCACCGAAAGTGAGCTCTCCGCCGAACTGGGCGTGGGCCGCAACACCGTCCGCGAATCCCTGAAAGTGCTGCAGGCCCTGGGCGTGATCGAGATCCGGCATGGTTTCGGCATGTTTGTGGCGCCGAACAACTTCAGCGCCCTGGTGTCCGGCCTGACCTTCCGTGGCCGGCTGTCCCTCCGCCATAAGGGCGAGGAGGCCATGGAGCTCATCGATGTGCGCCAGGCCCTCGAGTCCGGGCTGATCGGATCGGCGATTGACCTGCTCACCGACGAGCACCTGGCTGATCTGCGCGTCACCATGGAAGCCATGGAGAACGCGGCCAAGAAGGGCGAGCCCCTGTATGAGCACGACGCCGAATTCCACCGCCGGCTGTACGCCCCCCTTAACAACGATCTGCTGATCAACCTCATGGATGTCTTCTGGCAGGTTTACCGCAAGATCCACCTGGCCCTCGGCACCGGCCCGGTCAACCTGGAGCAGCAGACGCAGGACCATTGGGACATCTTCGAGGCCGTGGCCAACAAGGACAAGGCCCTTGCGTCCGAACGCCTCCAGCGCCACTTTGACGGTATCCGCCTGAAACTCAAGGACGTCGCGGCCGCTTAGCCGGCATCTGCTGTTACCTCCGCCGCCCGCGCCCCGGGCGGACTTTGCCCTGCTTTTTTCGTAGAGAGTGCCTTTGCCGTGGAAATTTTCGTAGTGCCTACCGCCTCAGCCACCGGTTCCGTTGCCGCCGGGATCCTTGCCGCCGTCATCCGCAGCAAGCCCGACGCCGTCCTCGGCGTGGCCACGGGCGGATCGCCGCTGCCGATCTACGCGGCGCTCGCCAACCACAGGCTGGACATGTCATCCGTCCGGGCCTTCGCCCTCGACGAGTACGTGGGCCTTCCCGCCGGACATCCCGAAAGCTACGCCGAAGTTGTCCGGCGCGAAGTGACTGAAAAGCTGCAC
>DIZT01000283.1:0-6672 GCA_002427975.1 Micrococcaceae bacterium UBA6021
GCTTGTCCGGCCACGTCCATGGCCGTATCAACAACCTAGGCAACGGGTGTTTCAAAGGCGTGCAGCGAATGTGTCCGGCACGTAAAAGAGAACTCACCCGTTCGGAAACGCGTTCGTGATGCAGAAGTTAAGCCTACGAAACAATTGGGAAACTGAAGCGAAACTGCGACTGCCTAGTCTGAATGGACACCTCGTCAGAGAAAGTCGCAGAGCACCGTCTGCGGCCCATGCGAAAGGCCCACAGTGACCGAACAGACTTCAAGCCAGGACACAGAGAGCCGGGCACCGCGCCGGATCGTCGTCGCCGGTGGCGGCCCTGCTGCCCACCGCTTCGCCGATGCCATGCACACCCGGGGCCTTGAAGGCTGGGACGTCACGGTCCTTACGGAAGAAGCCCACCTCCCCTACGACCGCGTGGCGCTCTCCAAGGCACTGACGGACAGCGGCGTGGACCTGACCCTGGGCTCGGCCTCGATGTGGGACCACGGCTCCCTGTCTTTGAAGACCGGCGAGCGCGTGGTCAAGATCAATGCCGAGGCAAAGACGGTGGAGACCGCTGCCGGCAGCACCTTTGAGTACGACGACCTGGTGGTTGCCACCGGTTCCAATGCCATGCGCCTGCCCATCCCCGGTGCCGAGCACGTACATGTCTACCGCACGCTCGAAGACGTCTGGGCCATCAACAAGGCCATCACGGAGCTCACGGAAAAGCTGGGCCGCAAGATCAACGCCGTGACCATTGGCGGCGGGCTCCTGGGCCTCGAATCAGCGGCCGGCACGGAGCAGCTCGGAGCCACGCCCGTGGTCATCAACGGCGCACCGTGGCTCATGAATACCCAGCTGGATGAAGGCGCGGGCCAGGCACTGGGCCGCCTCATCGAGGCCAAGGGCTTTACGGTCCACGGCGGCGTGTTCCCCTCGAAGGTCCTCTCCGACGACGGCCAGGTCACCGGCGTCCTCATGGCAGACGAACGGATCATCCCCGCCGACCTCGTCATCGTGGCCATCGGCGTCAAACCCCGCGACGAACTCTTCCGCGCTGCCGAAGGCGAGGAGCCGCAGTTCAGCCTGGGCCCGCGCGGCGGCGTGGTCATCAACGACTTCTGCGCCACGGACGTGCCGGGAATCTGGGCCATCGGTGAAGTGGCCAACTTTGAGGGCATGTGCCTGGGCCTGGTTGCCCCCGCGAACACAATGGCCGAGATTGTCGCGGACCGCCTGCACGGCGGCGCGGCCACGTTCCCCGGCTTTGACACGGCCACCAAGCTCAAGCTCTCCGGCGTCGACGTTGCCAGCTTCGGTGACGCTTTCGCCAAGACCGAGCACTCCCTTGAAATCGTCTACGCCGACCCCGCCCGCGGCGTCTACCAGAAGATCGTCACCACCGATGATGCAAAGACACTCCTGGGCGGCATCTTCGTGGGCGACGCTTCCCCGTACATGAGCCTGCGTCCGCTCCTGGGCCGCGAGCTCGCCGCTGAACCCGGTGCTTACCTGAGCGCTGCCGGCGGCGGCGACGCGCCGGAAAGCGAACTCCCGGACGACGCCATCCTGTGTTCCTGCAACAACGTGGCGGCCGGAACCATCCGCGACACCATCAACGGCTGCGGTGCCTGCGACGGCAACGCCCCCGTCCAGGAACTCGGCGAGCTCAAGGGCTGCACCCGCGCCGGCACCAGCTGCGGTTCCTGCGTGCCGATGCTCAAGAAGCTGCTGGAAACCGAACTCACCAAGTCCGGCGTCGAGGTTTCCAAGGCCCTCTGCGAGCACATCGAGCTGTCCCGCCAGGAACTCTTTGACGCCATCCGGGTCCTGGAACTGACCTCCTTCGAGGAGATCATGGCAAAGTACGGCACCGGTGCCGGCTGCGACATCTGCAAGCCCACCATCGCCAACATCCTGGCCAGCCAGAACAGCGCCTACGTCCTGGACGCCGGCCGCGGCACCCTGCAGGACACCAACGACCGCGCCCTGGCCAACATGCAGAAGGACGGCACCTACTCGGTGGTCCCCCGCATCGCCGGCGGCGAGATCACCCCCAAGAAGCTCGGGGTCATCGCGGCCGTGGCCGAGAAGTACAACCTGTACACCAAGATCACCGGCGGCCAGCGGATCGACATGTTCGGTGCCCGGCTGGAGGAGCTGCCCCAAATCTGGAAGGAACTGGTGGACGCCGGCTTCGAATCCGGGCAGGCGTACGGCAAGAGCCTGCGGACGGTGAAGTCCTGCGTGGGTTCCACCTGGTGCCGCTTCGGCGTGCAGGACTCGGTGGCCATGGCCATCCAGCTCGAGCTCCGCTACCGCGGCCTCCGCAGCCCGCACAAGCTCAAGATGGGCGTCTCCGGCTGCGCGCGTGAGTGCGCCGAGGCCCGCGGCAAGGACGTCGGCGTGATCGCCACGGCCGATGGCTGGAACCTGTACGTCGGCGGCAACGGCGGCGCCACCCCGGCCCACGCCCAGCTGCTGGCCAAGGACCTCGACGACGAAACCCTGATCAAGTACATCGACCGCTACTTTATGTACTACATCCGCACCGCCGACCGCCTGCAGCGCACCGCGCGCTGGCAGGAAGAGCTCGACGGCGGCATCAAGCACGTTGAGGATGTGGTGGTCAAGGACACCCTGGGGATCGCCGAGGAACTTGAAGCGGCCATGTCCAAGCACGTGGACACCTACGTGGACGAATGGGCAGACACCCTGAAGGACCCTGAGCGCCTGCGCAGGTTCCGTTCCTTCGTCAACGCCCCGGACCAGAAGGACGACTCCATCACCTTCGTCTCCGACGAGCGTGGCCAGATGCGCCCGGCCACGGCCGAAGAAAAAGGGAAGGTCCTCATTGGAGCTTCCATCCCCATGCGGCCCCGCGACGAGAACGAGGTATAGCCATGCAGCTCAGCATTGATCTCACCGGCCGCGAAGTCCTGGTCACCGGCTCCGACCACGCCGCACGCCAGGCGGTCCGCCGCTACGGGGCCGCGGGCGCCGTCGTCTACCGCCTCAGCACCCCTGCGGGTGCCGCGCATGACGGCCCGCTGCCCGAGCGCCCCTTCCTGGTCGCAGCGGTCGACGACGGCCAGCCCGGCTGGGAGGCCCTGCTCGAGCGGTGCCGCGCAACCGGCATCCCCGTGGCGGCCGAACCGGCCGCCGGGCCCGTAGGCCACGTCACCCTGGTGGGTGGCGGACCCGGCACCACCGAACTGCTGACTGTCGCCGCCGTCCAGGCCCTCCGCGATGCCGACGTGGTGTTCTATGACCGGCTGGCTCCCTGCCAGGACCTGCCGGACCTGACCTCCGCCGAGTTGGTGGATGTGGGCAAGAAGCCCGGCCACCACAAGGTGGGCCAGTCCGACATCGAGAACCTGATGGTCGAAAGCGCCCTCGCCGGCAAGAACGTGGTCCGCCTCAAGGGAGGCGACCCCTACGTCTTCGGCCGCGGCGGCGAGGAAGTGGCCTCCTGCGTGGCAGCGGGCGTGCCCGTCCGTGTCATCTCGGGCGTCACCAGCGCGATCTCCGTGCCGGCGGCCGCCGGCATCCCGGTCACCCACCGCGAGGTCAGCCACATGTTCACCGTGGTTTCCGGCCACGCGCCCCTGACCGAAAAGGAACACACGCACCTGGCCGGACTGGGCGGGACCATTGTGGTCCTGATGGGCATCGGCACCCTGAACCAGCTTGCGGCCGGACTCCGCAAAGCCGGCATGCGCCCCGACATGCCCGTGGCCGTCGTCGAACGCGGTTACCGCCCCGGCCAGCGGACCACCATCGCGGATCTGGGCACCATCACCTCCGCCGCTGCCGGGTGCAGCAATCCCGCCGTGCTGGTCATTGGCGAGGTGGTTCGCGTGTCCGAAGCCAACCGCGGGCATGCTGAGGCCGCCGCCGACCTCGACCGGCTGGCGGCCTCGCTGCTCGGTTCATGAAAGGATTGACCCCCATGAACGCACTGTCACCCGCCGAACCGGCACAGGTTGAAGTGACGTCCGGGCCGGAGGCGGCGGATTCACCGCTGGAGGGTTTCCGGATCGGCGTCACCTCGCACCGCCGCTCCCGGGACCTCATCGAGGCCCTGGAACGCCGCGGCGCGGAAGTGCTGCACGCGCCGGCACTCAAGATCGCCCCGGCGCAGGAGGACATCCGCCTCATCGAGGACACCAAGGCCATCATCGCCGCGCGCCCGGACCTGTGCATCGCCACCACGGCGTATGGCATACGCCGCTGGTGCGAGGCCGCCGATTCCTTTGGGATCGGTGAGCAACTGCTGGAAACCCTGGGTGCGTGCCGGATGTTCGTCCGTGGCCCCAAGGCCCGCGGCGCCGTCCGCGCGGCCGGACTCGCCGACGTCGGAATCAGCAGCGACGAAACCACCGCAACGCTGGTGGACATGCTGCTCGCCGAAGGCGTGCGCGGAAAGACCGTGGCCGTCCAGCTGCACGGCTATACGGACGTCCGGCAGCTGGAGCGGCTGCGTATGTCCGGCGCCACCGTCCTGACGGTCACCCCTTACCGCTGGGTAAAGCCCGACGGCGAAGACCGGCTTCCGCGCCTCATCGAGGCAGTGTGCAACGGCAACCTGGACGTCCTCACCTTCACCAGTGCCCCCGCCGTCGACGCCGTGTGGAGCACCGCCCACGAAATGGGCGTCTACAAACAACTGATTGACAGCCTGAAAACCAACGTCACCACGGCAGTGGTAGGCCCGGTCACGGCCCAGCCACTGCTCGACGCCGGTATCACGCCGCTCATTCCCGAGCGGTTCCGGATGGGTGCCCTCATCCGTCTGGTGTGCGAGCACCTTGCCCTGAACCACGTGCGGCGGCTGGACACCGCCTCCGGCAACCTCGAGCTGCGCGGGCGGAGCCTTCGGGTCGACGGAGCGCAGGTTGAGCTGGCGCCTGCGCCGCTGCTGCTGCTGCGTGCCCTGCTGGGTGCAGGTGGAGCGGTGCTCTCCCGCGAATCGCTGGCGGAGCTGCTCAAGCTGAAAGGCTCAGTCCACGCCCTGGACATGACCGTCAGCCGCCTGCGGTCATCGCTGCCGGACGGCCGCCTGGTGGAAACAGTGGTCAAGCGGGGTTACCGGATCCGCGTCTAGCACCTCCCTCCCCAGGAGTTTTTGTCCAGATAATGCGGCCAAAGCGTCGTTTTGAGCGCATTATCTGGACAAAAACTCCTAAGTCCGTAATTGCGGGGAAACACGCTGGAAAAACGGGCCGCCTACGCTGGGTTCACCACGAACTTCCCGGCCGGAATACATTGACGGCCGCCGGCGAAAGGGCCAGCCATGTCCGCACCCGCACCCTCCACGCTCACGTCCGTCCCCGCTGCCGGACCCGCCTCCGGCCCGCCCCGTATTGTCATCGCCGGGGCAGGGCCGGCAGCGCAGGCCCTGGTCGGCCAGCTGAACCGCGCCCGGTTCGGCGGCACCGTCACGGTGCTGAGCAACAGGGACGACGCGTCCGCGGAGCTCCTGGACCTCGCCGCGCTGCCCCAGGTCTCGCTCCGCTTCGGCCAGCCTGCCAGTTTCGTCGACGCCGGGACCCGCACTGTGTCCACCGCGGACGGCATGGAATTCGGCTATGACCACCTCGTCATAGCCACGGGTTCAGCACCGGAAGAGGCCCCCGTGGAGGGTGCCGCCCACTGCCTGAGCTACTCCACCATCGACGACGCCGGCCGCATCGGTGAAGCCGTCAGGGACCTCACCACTGAACTTGGCCGCCGCCCCCTCGGCATCCTGGTGGGCACCG
Source organism: Micrococcaceae bacterium UBA6021 (assembly GCA_002427975.1). Classification (GTDB taxonomy): domain Bacteria; phylum Actinomycetota; class Actinomycetes; order Actinomycetales; family Micrococcaceae; genus Arthrobacter. Next base: position 5,745 of record DIZT01000283.1, read on the forward strand.
GCACCGCGGCAGGACAGGCGGAGGCCGTGCTGCGCGCCCGCGGAGTCCGGCCCATCCGCACCACGCTCCGGCCCGCAGCGGTGAAGCCGCCCGTCGCCGGCTCGGGGCCGAATGCCGCAGGAATCGTTTTCGCCGACGGCAGCAGCATGAACGGCGACATTGTGGTCCTGGCGGAGGAAAGGGTGTCCCGGGACGGGCTCGCGGCAAGCGCCGGGCTCCGCACGGCACCCGGCGGCGGGATCGCCGTCAGCCAGGACTTCCGGACCTCCGTTCCCGGCATCTGGGCCCTCGGTGACGCCGCAGCGTTCGACGGCGTCCGGCTGGGACTGCTTGTCGCGGCGGCGTCTGCCGCCGGTGCCTGCGCTGCGCAGCTGATGACCGCTGTGTCAGCGGCGGAAGGCATGGCTGCCGGTGTCACGGAGCGCGTGGCTGCGGCCGCGTGAGCGTCCGTCCGCTGTGACAAGATGGTCACCTGAACAGCCTCGCACAGCGTGGCTCCGGCGGCCCACAAAGCCACATGGAAAGGACCATCATGAGCAACGCAGCCACTCCGGCCGACCAGACTGGAGCCGGTACGGACTCTGCGCCGGGCAACATCGCTTCCTACATCGACCACACTCTGCTCAAGCCCCAGGCCAGCGAAGCGGAGATCCTCAAGGTGTGTGCCGAGGCCGCTGAGTACCGCTTCAAGTCAGTCTGCGTGAACCCCCTGTGGGTCAAGACGGTCAAGACCGCCCTTAAGGGGTCCGGGGTTCTGACGTGCTCGGTGATCGGCTTTCCCCTGGGTGCAACGCCCAGCGACGTGAAGACCTTCGAAGCCCGCGGCGCGGTACTGGACGGTGCGGACGAAATCGACATGGTCATCAACATCGCAGCGGCCCGTGCGGGTGACAAGGGTGCACTGGTGGAGGACCTGTCTCTTATACAC
>DIZT01000283.1:6769-7334 GCA_002427975.1 Micrococcaceae bacterium UBA6021
CCTGAAGACATCGCCCTGATGCGCCGCACTGTCGGCCCCGATCTCGGCGTCAAGGCGTCCGGCGGCGTACGTTCCCTGGCCGACGCGCAGGCTATGATTGCTGCAGGTGCAACACGAATTGGTGCCAGCTCCGGAATTGCCATCGTCAAGGGTGAACAGGGTTCATCCAACTACTGATACCGGCCCGGGGCCGCCATAGTTTGAGCCCCGCGGGGCCGAGGAGGAAAGAATGTCCAGCAAGACCACTGAGTACGGCAACGCCACCGTACAGACCCCCCAGAACGAGAACAGCCTCGTGGGCAGCATCCTCCTGTTTGTGCCCGTGATGGCGCTGTTCCTGGGCTCCATCTACTCCCTGTCCTTCCTCACGCTCGGCAACCCGTGGCCGATGGCCATCTGCCTGGGCCTCTTCGCACTGGCATTCTGGATCCCGCAGACCATCGCTGGCCGCTCCGATTCAGCCGGCGGGAAGTAAGAAACCTCTGTAACTCAAAAAGGCTGGGGCCCCGGAAGATCCGGGGCCCCAGCCTTTTAAGTCCTGGCCGCCTGATGCCGGCCGCGTCAG
>DIZT01000283.1:7395-9799 GCA_002427975.1 Micrococcaceae bacterium UBA6021
TGCCGGCCGCGTCAGCCCGTGCCAAGGAGCCGGCTGACCGTGGTCTTTCCCAGCGCCATGGCCGCGGGGAAATATGCTTTCGCCAACGACCAGGCCGCCACCCACATGCCTACCATCGCGTAGGCGCTCACCGGGATCAGTACCAGCCACTCCCGACGGGAACCTGCGCGGCCCAACAGCGGCAGGGAAAACGCACCGTTGGCTTTCCAGACGTTGTTGAGCACCGGCAGTTTCCGGAGGAACTTCGGTGGCTTGATGACGATCGGCCAGAGCAGCGGCACGCCCCCGGTGGTGATCATGTCCCCCACAATGTGGACCACCACGCCGGTCAGCATCGACACGGGCAGCCAGGTCCACTGCTCCGGCGCGAACCAGGTCACCAGTCCGGCCATGGTCAGGGCAAAGATCCAGTTGCTGATAAATCCGGACTTGGGAAACACCTTCAGCGCCTTGGCCGCAATGTTGATCATGAACATGCACAGCAGGCCGGCACCCACCGACAACAGGCCCCAGTCCGTCTGCAGCTGGAACTGTCCGGCCATCGTTGCCAGCAGCACAAAGCACGCGGCCCCCAGCACCGAGTGGGTGCCTTGCCGGTGCCCGCCGCTGGCATTCTCAATACCCACGGCAATCACATTGGACAGCGGCGGCAGTGAGTTGGCCACCGTGCTGTGGCGGTGGTCCCAGTCGCACACCAGGGCCGTCCCCGCCGTCGCCATTCCGCCGATCAGGATTCCGGTAGCATCCAGCGGATACCAGCCCAGCGTGTATGGCCCCGTTGAGGCAATAGCTACCCACGCCGCGGCCCCCGACGCGGCGTGATGTCCTCCCATCAAGGCTCAGCCCACCGCCAGCGGGGCGTCGGAGAAGATATTGCGGATAACGCCGTTGGCCCATTCCAGGATTTCGGCGTCCTGCAGGTCCCGGCCGCCGATCCTCGCGGTCTTGGGCTTCGGAATCAGCACCGCGTCCAGGGCTGGCTTGGACTGGGAGCCGGGGTACATCCGGGTCAGCCGCATCAGCTTCGACTCCGGCAGCTGGGCCGGCGAAAACTTGATGAAGTTCCCCTGAAGCGCGACGTCGGACAGGCCGGCTTCGCGGGCACCCACCCGGAAGCGGGCCACGGCGATGAGGTTCCGGACCGGCAGCGGCGGCTCGCCGTAGCGGTCCACAAGCTCGGCCAGGACCTCCTCGATGGCCTCGTACGTCAACGCGGATGCCAGCTTGCGGTAGGCCTCCAGGCGCAGCCGCTCCCCCGGAACGTAGTCGTGCGGCAGGTGGGCGTTGACCGGCAGCTCAATCTTCATTTCGGCAGCCTTTTCCTCGGCGTCGCCGCGGTAGTCGGCCACTGCCTCACCCACCAGGCGGATGTACAGGTCGAAGCCGACGCCCTGGATGTGGCCCGACTGTTCGCCGCCCAGCAGGTTGCCGGCGCCGCGGATTTCGAGGTCCTTCATGGCCAGCTGCATGCCGGCACCCAGCTCATTGTGCGCAGCTACGGCCTTGAGCCGCTCCAGTGCCACCTCGCCCAAGGGCTTCTCGGACGGGTACAGGAAGTAGGCATAGGCGCGTTCACGGCCGCGGCCCACCCTGCCGCGGAGCTGGTGCAGCTGGGAGAGGCCGTACTTATCGGCCCCATCCACGATCAGCGTGTTGGCGTTGGAGATGTCCAGGCCGGTTTCGATGATGGTGGTGCACACCAGGACGTCAAAGCGCTTCTCCCAGAAGTCCACGATGATCTGCTCCAGCCGGTTCTCGGACATCTGCCCGTGCGCCACCTCCACGCGCGCTTCCGGAACCAGTTCACGGATCTTCGCTGCCGTCCGTTCGATGGTGGACACCCGGTTGTGCACAAAGAACACCTGGCCTTCGCGCATCAGCTCACGGCGGATGGCCGCCGAGGTCTGCCTGTCCGTGTACGGTCCCACATACGTGAGCACGGGATGGCGTTCCTCAGGAGGGGTGGCCAGCGTGGACGTTTCGCGGATGCCCGTCAGGGACATCTCCAGGGTCCGCGGAATCGGGGTGGCACTCATGGCGAGAACGTCCACGTTCGTCCGCATCTTCTTCAGTGCTTCCTTATGCTCCACGCCGAAACGCTGTTCCTCATCCACGATCACCAGGCCCAGGTCCTTGAACGCGAAGTCCCTGGACAGCAGTCGGTGGGTGCCGATGACGACGTCCACGGAACCGCTTTTGACGCCCTCTACGGTCTCTTTGGTTTCCTTGGTCCCCTGGAACCGCGAGAGGGCCTTGACCCGCAGGGGGAAGCCGGAGAAGCGTTCGGTGAACGTCTCGTAGTGCTGCTGGGCAAGCAGTGTGGTGGGCACCAGGACCGCCACCTGTTTTCCGTCCTGGACGGCTTTGAACGCCGCCCGGACGGCGATCTCGGTCTTGCCGTAGC
>DIZT01000283.1:9864-17990 GCA_002427975.1 Micrococcaceae bacterium UBA6021
CTCGGTCTTGCCGTAGCCCACGTCGCCTGACACCAGGCGGTCCATGGGGATCTCCCGCTCCATGTCCGCCTTGACCTCGTTGATGGTGGTCAGCTGGTCCGGCGTCTCCACGTACGGGAACGCCTCCTCCAGCTCGCGCTGCCACGGGGTATCCGGTCCGAAGGCATGGCCCTTGGAGGCCATCCGGGCGGAGTACAGCCGGATCAGTTCGCCGGCGATTTCCTTGACGGCCTTGCGCGCCTTGGACTTGGTGCTGGCCCAGTCCGAGCCGCCCATCTTGCTGAGCACCGGCGTATCACCGCCGACATACCGTGTCACCTGGTCCAGCTGATCGGTGGGGACAAACAGCCGGTCCCCTGGCGCGCCGCGCTTGGACGGGGCATACTCCAGGACCAGATATTCGCGGACGCCGTCGCCACCACCGGCGACCTTGCGCTGGATGAGTTCGATGAACCGGCCGATGCCGTGCTGTTCATGCACCACGGAATCGCCGGCCAGCAGCTGCAGCGGGTCCACGGCGTTCCGCCGCTTGGACGGCATGCGCCGCATGTCCTTGGTGGAGCCGGCGGAGGTCCGTCCCAGCAGGTCAGCTTCGGTCAGCAGCCCCAGTTTGAGACTGTCCAGGACAAAACCGCGCCCGACGGCGGCAGTGGTCACCTCGATGATGCCCGCCTGCGGCTCCTTCTCCAGGGTGTCCACGCGGGCACACGGGATGTCGGCGTCGTGGAACAGTTCCGCCAGGCGCTGCGCCGGGCCAGGACCCTCCGTGGCCACCACAATCCGCCACTGGTCCCGGACATGGGAGCCAATGAAGTCCATCATCTCGGCCACATCGCCCTGGTACCCGCGGGGTTCCCGGGCATGGAGGTTCAGGACGTCGATCTCCGGCAGCAGCTCCTCGTCGGTGGCCAGCGACGTGATGGACCACCAGGAGACCCCATGCTCCAGCGAGAAGCCCCGGGTTTCTGCCAGGGAACGGAAGCTGGCGGAATGCAATGCTGCCGACGCCTGCGAGCTGAGATCCAGCGGCGCTGTTCCGCCGTCGGACGCCGTGGACCATGCTGCTTCCAGGAACTCCTCGTTGGTTGCTGCCAGGTCGTGTGCGCGGGTGCGGACCTTCTCCGGTTCGATGACCACGGAAATTGATCCGGCGGGCAGCTGCTCCACGAACGGGACCATGGCGTCCACCAGCACCGGGGCCAGGGATTCCATGCCTTCCACGGCGATACCGCCGGCGATCTTCTCCAGCATGTCCGCGGCCGCCGGGAGTTGGGCCTTCAGGGTCGCCGCGCGGGACATCACCGACGGCGTGATCAGGATTTCGCGGCAGGGCGGGGCATGGAGTTCGGTGGGGTGGTGCACGCCGGGCCCAGACAGCGAGCGCTGGTCAGCGACGGCGAACCAGCGCATCTGGTCCACCTCGTCGCCGAAGAACTCCACCCGGATGGGGTGGTCCTCGGTGGGTGGGAACACGTCGATGATGCCGCCGCGGACGGCAAACTCGCCGCGGTGGGTGACCATGTCCACCCTCGCATAGGCGGCATCGGCGAGGCGGCGCACCACGTTGGTGAACGGCACGTCCTGGCCAACCTTGAGCGTGACCGGAACCAGTTCACCCAGTCCGGCGACGATTGGCTGGACCACGGCACGGACCGGCGCCACCACAACCCGCAGCGGGCCCGCCGTCGAAGTTTCCGGGTGCGCCAGGCGGCGCAGGACAGACAGCCGCCGGCCCACCGTGTCCGAGCGGGGTGAGAGCCGCTCGTGCGGCAGGGTTTCCCAACTGGGGAACTCGGCCACTGAACCGGCCGGCAGATAAGCGCGCAGGGCCGCCGTCAGATCCTCTGCTTCGCGTCCTGTAGCGGTGACTGCCAGCACGACGGCGGGGATCCCGCCGTCGGAGGTTCCCTCTGCGGCACCGGCGGCAAGGCCGTCAGCCATTTCTGCCAGCAGGACGGCGCGGAGTCCCGCCGGCGCGCTGATCTGGTAATCCTGGCCCCTGACGTCAAACCCCCGTGCTGCCTCGGCCTGGACCCGGGCGAACGTCCTGTCCTCGGCCAGGACACGGCGCAGTCCGGCCAGCGAGGGACCAGTGTGGATCGGGCCAGGATGGGACGGGCCAGTGGGGCTCATGGCGGAAACTCCTGTGGGGTCAAGGAAAAAGCAGGCAACACGAAAACCCGAAATTCACTTCGAATCCCGGGTCATCCCAGCCTACCCCTGCCCCGGGGCCCGCCGGGGACCCCGTTGCTAAGCTTGCTGAGGAGTTGTCCCCCGTGAGGAGTTTTGCCGTGCCCGTTACCGAAAGTCCCCGCACAGTCCTGGTGACCGGCGCCACCGGTTAACCACGTGGTCAAATGCGGGGCCGACGCCGATCCCCTGCCCGGCAAGAAGATCGCCAGTGCGGACAGCGAAGAGGCCCGGTTCCAACAACACGCAGGGCTCCCCGTAGGATGTGGGGAGCAAAAAGCGTTTTGACCTACACATCACTGGAGGACCCATGGCACTGAGTGCAACCACCACCCTTCCGCACGCCGTCGGCAGCGTCGCTGCTGTATTTATCAACGAGGACTTCCAGCGGCACACCAGCCAGTTCGTTGGCGGCACCCTGGAGTCCTTCGAGGTGGCCGGAGACGTTGACGGAGCCTTCAGCACCACTTCGGTCCGCACCCTGCCCACCACCCGGCTGCCGGAGATCGCCCGGAAGTTCGTGGGCGAAAAGCTCACCGTGACGCAGGTGGAGAACTGGGAGGCCCCCGCGGCCGATGGTTCCCGCCAGAGCAACATCACGCTGAAGATCGCCGGCGCCCCACTTGATGTGACCGCGGTCCAGCGGCTCGTCGCGGAAGGCGGCAGCACCCGCATTGAGCTCGAAGGCAATGTGACGTCGCCAGTGCCGTTCCTGGGTGGCAAGATCGCCGAGGCCGCTGAGCCCATGGTGGCCAAGGCCCTGAACATCCAGTCACAGCAGGCCCAGGCCTGGCTCGAAAGCCACTAACGCCATGCAGCTCCCCCTGTTTGCGGCCTGGCTCCTGATCATCGCCGGCGTCTGGTCCCTGGCGGTCTGGCCGCAGTTCCTGCGCCGTGTGATGAAGGATCCCAGGGCGCGGGGCGCTGCCGGCAAGGCGACAAAGTTCCTCACGGTCCACCTGGTGCTGGTCAGCATCTCCATGGCGCTGGGAGCTGCCACGGCGGTGATCGGGATTATGGGCCTGCTCGGGTAGGCTGGTCACAGGTGCGCCGGGAAGTCTGGTCGGCAACAGTTTTGCCGACCCCTTAATGCCAGGAGCCACCCATGGCCAAGCGCCCGTCCCGTCCCCCCCTCACTGCCAGGGTCCTCAGCCGCTCAAGCTACCCCGAATTCCTGCGGATCTCCGAGATCCTCAGGCTCGAAACAGTTGGTGGCGCCCTCCTGTTGGTGGCCACCGTTGCGGCCCTCCTGTGGGCCAACTCGCCAGCGGCTGAAGGGTATTTCGCACTGCGGGACCTGGAATTCGGCTATGGGCCCTGGCACCTCCGGCTCTCCCTGGGGCATTGGGCCTCGGACGGTCTCCTGGCCATCTTCTTCTTCCTGGCCGGCCTTGAACTCAAGCGGGAGTTTGTGTCCGGCGAGCTCCGCAAGGTGTCCAAGGCGGTGGTTCCGGTGGCCGCGGCCGTGGGAGGGGTTGGCGTTCCGGCCCTGTTTTACACGCTGGTGAACCTGGGCCAGGGCGCTGAGGGCCTGCGGGGCTGGGCCATTCCCACAGCCACCGATATTGCCTTTGCGCTGGCCGTCCTGGCCGTCATCAACACCCACCTGCCTGCGGCCCTCCGGACCTTCCTGCTGACCCTGGCCGTCGTGGACGACCTGCTGGCAATCGGCATCATCGCCTTCTTCTACTCGTCCGGACTGCAACCGCTCTTTTTGTTGGCGGCACTGGTTCCGCTGGGGCTGTTCACCCTGCTGGTCCAGAAGCGGGTCCGCAGCTGGTACCTGTTGCTGCCGCTGGCCGCCGCCACCTGGGGACTGGTGCACGCTTCCGGTGTCCACGCCACGGTTGCCGGCGTATTACTCGGGTTTGCCGTGCCAGTGCTGGCGTCGCGGAAACGCGGCGAAACGGGCACCGGGATGGCTGAGTCCTTCGAGCACGGTCTCCGGCCGCTCTCGGCAGGTTTCGCCGTGCCGGTTTTCGCCTTCTTTTCAGCCGGCGTTGCCTTGGGCGGCTTCGACGGTTTCCGGTCGGCACTGGCGGACCCGGTGGCGGTGGGCATCATGGCGGCCTTGGTGGCGGGCAAAATGATCGGGGTGTTCGGGACCACCTACCTGATCACCAAAACCACCAGGGCAAGGCTCGACGACGGCCTCTCCTGGATCGATGTGGCCGGCCTCGCGCTGCTGGCGGGGGTGGGTTTCACGGTTTCGCTGCTGATCGCCGAGCTCAGCTTCGGTGCCGGTTCCGCCCACGATGACCACGCGAAGGTGGCCATCCTCACCGGTTCACTGGTTGCCGCCCTGCTCGCAGCCGTGGTGCTTCGGCTGCGGAACCGGCATTACCGCACAGTGGAACAGGCGGAACGGCGCGACGCGGACGGCGACGGCGTCCCTGATGTTTTCGAGCGCCCGGCCTGACCCGGACCGGAAAGACTCAGGCTGCCTGGTTCAGGGCGTCCTCGGCGGCGACCCAGGAAATCATGGCGCACTTAACACGTGCGGCGTAGCGGGCCACTCCTTCGAAAGCAGCGGCGTCGCCCAGGATCTCAGGGTCGGCGTGGACCTTCCCACGCGAGCGGAGCACTTCGCGGAAGGTGCCAATGACACCGTGGAGCTCGTCCACGGTCATTCCCTCCGCGAGCTCGCTGAGGACCGAGGCCGATGCCATCGAGATGGAACACCCGGCGCCGTCCCAGGAAATCTGCGCCACTTTACCGCTTTCCACGGCCACCCGGAGCGTGACTTCGTCGCCGCAGACGGGGTTGAGCTGGTGGGACTGGCCGGTGGACGCACCAGCGGGTGCGGCGAGACCGGACAGTCCACTGCCGTGGCGGACCTTGGAATGGTCAAGGATGATCTGCTGGTACAGCTGGTCAAGGCTCATGGGGTTTACCTTCAGTAATCGCGCTAGACGCGGAAGTAGGAGCGGACGCCGGCGACGGATTCCAGGAACGCGTCAATGTCGTCGGTGGTGTTGTACAGGTAGGCGCTTGCCCTGGTGGTTGCGGTCAGGCCGAGGCGGCGGTGCAGCGGCTGGGCGCAATGGTGCCCCACGCGGACGGCGATGCCACGGGAATCCAGGAACTGCCCGACGTCGTGCGCGTGGACGCCGTCGACGTCGAACGCGGCAAGGCCGATCCGTTCCTGCCCTGCGGCGGGCCCCAGGACGCGGATCCCGGGAATGGATTCCAGGCCAGCCACCATGCGCTGGCCGAGCTCGGATTCCCAGCGGTGCACGCGGTCCAGGCCGGTTTCCGTCAGGTAGTTGACTGCGGCGGCAAGGGCAACGGCCTGCGAGATGCGCTGCGTCCCGGCCTCGAAGCGCTGCGGCGCGGGCAGGAACTCGGCTCGTTCCATGGTCACGGTGGTGATCATGGAACCGCCGGTGAGGAATGGCGGCAGTACGTCCAGGAGGTCCTGCTTGCCGTAGAGGACACCGATTCCCGTGGGCGCCAGCATCTTGTGGCCTGAGAAGACGGCGAAGTCAACGTCAAGTTCCTTGACGTTCAACGGCAGGTGCGGTGCGGACTGGCAGGCGTCCAGCACCACGAGGGCTCCGGCCTGCCGCCCCAGTGCGACCAGTTCGTGCACGGGATTAATCGTGCCAAGGACGTTGGAAGCGTGGGTGAAGGCGAGGACCTTGGTCTTGCGTCCCAGGATCTCGGCCGCAACGTCCAGCCGCAGGGCACCGGCGTCGTCGATGGGGATGTAGCGGAGCGTGGCACCGGTGCGGAAAGCCAGTTCCTGCCAGGGAATCAGGTTGGCGTGGTGCTCCATTTCGGTCACCACGATCTGGTCGCCCGGGCCGATTGCGAGGTCCTTCAGCCGGGCGTCACCGCGTCCCTGCGCGGCCCACAGCGAGGCGTTGGACAGCGCGTAGCTGACCAGGTTCAGGCCTTCGGTGGCGTTGGAGGCCCACACCGTTTCCGCGTAGTCGGCACCGATGAAGTCCGCCAGGGTCTGGCGGGCATCTTCGAAAACCTCTGTTGCTTCCACGGCAAGATGGTGGGCACCGCGGTGCACGGCAGCGTTGCGCTGTTCGTAAAACTCCTGCTCAGCTTCGATGACGCTGAGCGGGTTTTGCGAGGTGGCGCCCGAATCCAGATACACCAGGGGCTGGCCGTTCACCAACTGGCCCAGCACGGGGAAGTCGTTTCGAATCCTGAGGACTTCGGCGTTGTCCATGGCCGGCACTGCGCGTTCAAGCGTGGCAGGCGTTGTTACGAGGGCCAAAGTTAACTCCTTGAGATGCCAATGGATTGACACTCAATTGTCCCACAACACCACTGTGGCGGCGGCCCGAGGGGCTGCCGCCACAGTGGCTCCGGGCTTCAGCCCGCGGAAATGAGGGCCGGCGACGGCTGGGGGGAGAGTCTCGGTCTCAGAAGACTCTGACGTCGCCGGCCCCGTCTCGATCCGGCCACAGGGCCGGAAGTTGGCGTCAAAACGAGGCCTGAAAAGTCTATTGGCGGGATGCGGGGTACGAGCCGCCGCACTTTCCTGCCTCTTCAAGTTAAGCGCATGCGGGCGCCCGGAACACGAGTAGGCAGTACTCTACTTTTACGCCGTCGCACTGCGGTTTGGGCCCCGCTGCTACGCGTATTTTGGCGGCCACCACTTGGCGACAAAGGACAGGCCCCGATAGGCACGCTACGGGCGGCACTCCAAGGTGTTCAGTTCGGAAGGGCCGTGGCCAGTTCGTCGCGGCTCCGCACTCCGAGTTTGACGTACGTGCGGTACAGGTGTCCTTCCACGGTCCGGACGGACACCATCAGCCGCTGGGCGATCTCCCGGTCCGTCAACCCCTGGACAGCCAGCTCCACGATGTCCTGTTCCCGGCGGGTGAGGTGCACTGTGGGTGCTGCGGCGATGAACTGGCCCTCACGGAATCGCTCGCCCAGTTCGTGGTCGCATTTCTCCCGTAACGCAACGGCCTGACGGGCGCGGCGGCGCTCACCGGAGTTCTCGAGGACGGAACTGGCCCGCGCGTAGGCCTCCCTGGCCAGGTTAACGAACCCGGTTGTTTCCAGGGTGGCTGCCGAGTCCATGAGCAGATCGGCGTCTGCCGAACCCCACTGACCGGCAAGGGTCAACATGGCTGCGGCCCACCGGCCCTCGACGTTCCCGGCCAGGGAGTGGACCATGGGGATCACTGACTGGTCGCCCAGGTCCCAGCAGACGGCCAAAAGCTCCAGCAGCGTTCCGGCCCGGGCAGTTACGTCCGGGGTGGTGGCCAGGGTATGGAGGGCCGCCAGCCCCTTGCCGTCATGCGACACGTACTCCGAAGCGGCGGCCGCATAGGCAGCCGCCAGGAGTTCCTGGTGGGCGGCTCCCTGAAGTGAATCCTTGTAATCCAGCTCAAGCCGGCCGGCCTGGGCGGCATCGCCAAGCCTTGCCGCCACATAGAACGCCAGCGCGGAGCCGAACCGGAACATCTGCAGCGGATCATTAAGCCGAAGGGTCTCCACTGCCGGCAGCAGCATCTGGTAGGCACGTTCGATCCGTCCCTGACGCAGCAGCGAATATCCGCGCAGGACCTGGAGGCTGCCGCCGAAGGCAGCGGCCCCCCGGGGCTCGCCGGCAGCGTAATTCGCCATTTCCCGTTCAGCCGACTCCCACTCCCCCATGGCCAGGTAGCAGACCACAAGACGGCCAAGGACGAATTCGTTGAAGAAGAACACGCTCTCCTGGACGGCTGGCAGCTCCGAAGCCGCCAGCAGGGCGGCGTCCAGTCCCTGGACGGCGCGTCCGGCAGCAGCGAGCGAATGAGCCAGCAAAGCCAGTCCCACGGCATGCAGGGCGTCATCCGGAGCGCTGCCGGGGTTGCGGCTGCGCAAGTCGCGGACCTCGATTTCCAAAGCCTCGTGGTTGCCGGCTTCGCCAAGTTCCAAAAGATACACCAGGTGGTCCTGCCAGGACCTCGCCGGACTTTCCG
>DIZT01000283.1:18045-26164 GCA_002427975.1 Micrococcaceae bacterium UBA6021
GGGGCGCTGCAGCGGCGCCGGCACCCTTGATAATTTCCCGGAATTCGGCGGCAAAGACTGCCAGCGGGGTTCCCAGCGCCTGATGGGCCATGGCCCTGAGCATCAGCGCGGGGGCAGCCCCGGCCCCGTCCCCCAGTTGCAGCCAGCAGCCGTCCAGGATCCTGGCCGCACCGGCGAAGTCGCCTTCGTTGAACAGTGCCCTCGCCTGGACAGCATCTGCCTGCGGCACGAGGTCCGCGTCCAGCACCTTTGCCGCCATGGTCCGGCTGCTCCGGTTACTGAAATGGGCCAGGGCTGTTCCGGCGGCTTCCAGCAGCTCGGGATCGGGTGTCTTCAGCCCGCATTCGAGTGCCCATTCCACGGCCCTCATCCGGCCCTCGGACCCGGCAGGGGCCCCGGCCAGCTGGTCCCGAATTTTTACCAGCAGCTGCAGGCTCCGGGACACCGAGATGCTGGCGCGGAGGGCATCACCGAACACGGCGTTCCACATCCGAAGGTCCGCGGGAGTGCCGGAGCCCTCAACCACCATCTGCTGGTCCAACAGGGACCGCACCACTTCGGCGCCGCTGATGTCCTCGATGACCTTGCGGCTCACCGGCCCGGCAAGGGCGATAAGCTTCAGGGCTTCCTGCTCTTCCGGCGTGCGGCGGAGCATGTCCTTGACGACAACGGCCGTGACTTTGGGTCCGTCGGCCTGCAATGGTCCAACCAGCATCCAGATCCCGTTCCGCTTGGCCAGTTGGCCACGCTCCGCGGCGTCGTGGAGCAACGCGTCAAGGATCCGGGGATTTCCGCCCGAGGCACTCCAGATGGTGTCGATGGTTCCGGACGGGACCGTCCCGTCAAGGGCGTGGGTGAGGACTTCCTCGATCTGCTCCCGGTTCATGGGTCGGAGATCCACGCGGTCGGCGAGGCCGTCGTACCAGAGCTGTGCCAGCGGCTGGGGCAGCCCCGGCCGTGGCCTGCCAGCAGCAATCACGCTGGCCCAGCCGGCGGAGATCATGTCGGCCACGATGCTGGCGGTCGCCTCGTCCAGGTGGTGGGCGTCGTCCATCATCAACAGCAGTGGTGTGTCCTTGCCCGCCTTCAACTTCTCAAAGTAGCTCCACACGGACCTGAGCACAGCCACCGGGGATACCGAGTCTTCCGCGGTCAGCTCTGCCGTGTAGGGCGCCAGGACACCAAAAGGAACGCTGGCCAGCGACGAGCTTCCGTGGATCTGGACGATGATCATCTCCGCGGAAAGCCGCTCCGTGATGGCATCGGTCAGGGCAGACTTGCCGATGCCCGGCCCGGCCATCACAAAGACTGCCTGGCTGGTGCGGCTGCGGATGATATTGCAGATCCGGTCCAGCGGTTCACGCCGTCCCGTGAGCAGGCGATATGCGGTCCCCGGTTTCGGTGGGTGGCCGTTAGACGAGTCCAGTCAGATCACCCCTGGAGGTTACGCCCAGTTTGGTGAAGACCTGGTACAGATGGCCCTCCACCGTGCGGACGGAGACGCCCATCTCAAGCGCTATGTCCCGGTTGGAAGCGCCCCGGCCTGCCAGCCGCGCGATCTGCCGTTCCCTGCTGGTCAGGAGGGGGCTTCCGCTGCTCGGCACGATGGGAAGGCTTGCCACGGTGGCCGCGAGGATGTCCAGCCGGGCCTGGGCGGTGCGGGCTGACCCGGAGTCGCCGGCCTGGCGCGCGTAATCAACGGCCAGCGCCATGCAACGGGCTTCAACGGCATCCAGCTCCAGTGTGGCCGCCAACTCCCCGCCGGCGAGCAGGGTTTTGGCATCGCGGGTCCTGCTGCCCACTGCGATCAGCCGTGAGATTTCGGCCAGCGGGCCCTGACGGCGGCCGGCCACTTCCGCCATGAGCCGGAAGTCGGCTTCCGTGCCGTTCACTGTAGCTCCGAGCAAGCTGATGCCGGCAAGCGTGAATCTGCCCGCTGCGATGTCGCGGCGGGCGGACTCCTTCAGGCGCCGTGCGGCGTCGCTGTCCCCCAGCCATCTGGCCGCCATGTCCGCACAGAATCCAGTGATGCTCATCGTGGCGTGGTCAGCGGCGCCCTGGGTCCGTTGCAGCCGGTCCAGGTACTTTCGGGACTGCCCGGCATTGCCGATCTGCGCATACGCGAAGGCGATCGCCGCGTATGCCGCGCGCAGCACGCTCTGGACGGGCCGCAGTTCCAGCTGCGCTGCCGCTGACAGCAGCGAGTCAAGGGCGACGGCCCCGCGGCCGGAGTACACGTAAGCGATTCCGGCCGCCAGCTCCGCGGCTGCGCTCCGGTACGGAAGCTGGTGGACGTCACGGGCTGACGGCGGATCCAGGAGGTCAATGCACCGGCGCCACTGCCCGGCCGTCAGGAGGACGGTGTACGCCCGGCCTGCGAAGTTCTCTCGCAGGCCCACGATCTGGGCGGCGTCGGAAATCTGCCCGCCCAGCTGCCTCATCAGGCTAAGGGCGTCCATTTCCCGGCCGGTCATGGACAGAGCGCTCATGAGGATCAAGGCGGCGTTCATCCTGAACCACGTATCGGGATTCTGCTCGGGGTCCGCAGCGGCTTCCAGGCCCGGGAGGGCGGACGCGTAGTCCCCTACGAAAGCCTTGTACTCAAATTCGCTCAGGCTGATCCTGTTGGCGGCGGCAGCGACGGGCTCGGGCCAGGCCCTCGCGATGCCGGCTTCCACGCCAAGCCGCTCGCGCGCGGCCTGCAGCAGGGCCGGAACGCGGTCGGTGTGCTCCGGAAGCCAGACCATGACGTGTGATTTGGCTGCCACAACCTGTGCGTATGCCTCGGCGTCCAGGTTGTCGAGCTGCGGCTGCGAGATGTCAGCCAGTGCTGCCATGGCCTGCACCGGGAGGTCCATGAGCAGGTAGGCCGCTGCTTTTTGCCGCTGGCCGGACACCCATTCGGGATCGTTCCGTTTCAGGGTCTCTGCATATTTGAGGGCAAAATGAGGGTCAAAGAGGTGCACGGCGGCCTCGGCGGCGGCCAACGCCATCGCCGGGCTCAGTTCGGCCTCGCATTCCTGGGTCCAGGCTCCGAACGCCATCAGCTCTTCCACCGTCATGGTGGACGGGTCAGGTTCCTTACCATCCAGGAGCAGGCTCCGCAGCTCCCTGCGGCGGGTGATGCTGAGCCAGGAGCGGACGACGTCGCCGAGGTACTTTTCCCGCAGTGAAACCCACCGGTGGTCCGAAGCATCGATCTCCAGGAGGCCCGAATCCTCCATGTCAGCCACGACGCCGGCACCATAGACGGCGGTCAGCCTGGACAGCTCGACGCTGCGGGCACAGGAGAGCATCTCGATGACTTCACGCTCTTCCGGAGTTTTCCGCGTCCACTGTGAGCGCACGATGTCATCCAGGCTGGCCGCGCCGTCAAGGACCACTTTGTCCCGCAGCGTCCAGACGGAGTCCGACAGGACCAGGTTCCCGGAGTGCTGCTGTTCGGTCATCAGGGCCTTGAGCAGCAGCGGGTTTCCTCCCACCATGGTGTGGAAGGTGCTGACCAGGGAGGCAGAGACACGGTGACCCAGCAGGGAAAGCAGCACCTGGCGGGTCTGCAGTTCATTGAGGTTTTCCAGCCTGACCTCGGTCAGCCGGCGGTCAGTCAGGAGCCAGTGGAAATCGGCCGGAAGATCGCTGATCCGTGGCGCCACGGCGACGATGCGGGCGGTCCCGGTCAGGAGGATGTTGAGCAGGACACCGGCGCTCATGTCATCGATGCTGCCGGCGGTGTCCAGCGTGATGACGCACTGGCGCCCTGCGGCGTCACTTCTGATCAGCGAGGTGATGCCACGAAGAATGGCTGTGGGTGAACCCATGTAGGCCTGGGGAAGGCGCGCGAGCAGGAACGCCAGACAACCGTAGGGGGTTTTGGCCGTGGCGGGTCCGCTGCGCAACTGCAGCGTCCAGATCTCGGGGCCGAGCTCTGACACGGCCGTCCTGGCCAAGGAGGACTTGCCCACGCCACGTCCGCCGGTGATAACCACTCCGAGGGAGTCCACGCTGGTCAGGCCGGTTCGGACGGCTTCGAGGTTGGCGCTGCGTGCGGGCACCGACCATCGCTGTGGCTCTGATATGCCGGCGGCGTCCGTGCGGTGCCCAAGGTTGTTGAGCGGTGACCCACGTCCCCAGCTGAGTGGCTCGATTGACATGAACTTATCCCCTACATCCCACTAAAGCGGGAACAAGCCCCTTCGCTCCCCCGCTTAGGAAGAAGACTACCCCTAGGCGCACGCAGGTAAACAGGGACGCGGCGTTTTACTTTTATTGCTAAACGTCCGTCTTCGCAGGATGGAACTTCTGCTGGGCCGCCGCCAGACCCTCTCTGACCAGCATCTCCACCGCATCAGCTGCGTCGTCCAGCAGAAATGGAAGGTCTTTACGCTCTGCCGCGGCAAAGTCGCGGAGCACATAGTCAGCAGTATCCATCCGCCCGGGCGGCCGGCCCACACCCACCCGTACGCGCAGGTAGTCTTTGGTGGCGAGCGCCTTGGACATGTCCCGCAGACCATTGTGGCCGCCCTCGCCACCGCCGCATTTCAGCTTCACGGTATTAAACGGGATGTCGATCTCGTCGTGCACCGCCACAACATGGTCCGGCCCGATGCCGAAGAAGTTTGCCAGGTTGGCCACAGGCCCACCGGAAACGTTCATGTAGCTCATGGGCTTGGCCAGCACCACGCGGGGACCCCCAATCCCCAGCCGGCCTTCGAGGACCTGGGCCCGCGCTTTGTGGGTCTTGAAGCTGCCGCCCATGCGCCCCGCGAGTTCGTCCAGGACCATCTGGCCGACGTTGTGCCTGTTGCCCTTGTACTCGGCCCCGGGGTTTCCGAGGCCGACGATCAGCCAGGTGTCAGTCATTGTTCAATCCTAAGGTGGTCCGGACATGGCTGTGGCCGGACCCCCAACAGGGCCCGGCCACCAATTACAGTCCGCTATTACTCGGCTGCGGGGGCTGCGGAAGCCTGTGCCTCTTCGTCAGAGACCTCGGTGGCCTCGGAGATGTGGACAACCAGTGCGTCGGCGTCGGCCAGCAGGACCGAACCCTTCGGCAGGACCAGGTCAGAAGCGTGGATGTGCTGTCCGGCGCTGCGGCCTTCGATGTCGACCTCGATGGAGGTCGGCAGGTGGGTCGCCTCTGCTTCGAGGGAGATGACGGTCAGTTCCTGGTTGAAGGCGTTGCCCGGGGCCAGCTCGCCAACGAGGTGGACGGGGATGTCCACGGTGACCTTCTCGCCCTTGATGACGGTCAGCAGGTCAACGTGCTCGATGATCTGCTTGATGGGGTCGCGCTGGACATCCTTGACCAGGGCCAGGTGCTCTTCGCCGTTAACGTCCAGGGTCAGCAGGGCGTTGGCCTTGCGGACTGCCAGCGTGGTGGCCTTGGCCGGAAGCGTGATGTGGATCGGCTCGGCGCCGTGGCCGTAGATGACGGCCGGGATCAGGTTGGCCATGCGCGCGCGGCGGGCAAAGCCCTTGCCGAATTCGGTGCGTACTTCTGCTGCGAGCTTCTGCTCAGACATGTGTATCTCCTCGGAAGACTAAACGGTGTTCAGCAAGGGCGGAGGTCTGTTACGACCTTCAACGCCGGGCGGCCGTGAGGCGGCCCTTCCAGAAGGGAGATTCAGACCCAGTCGATAACGGAGACCTGCAATCCGGTGTCCCGCGCAAACGGTTTACCAGCGCTCTCCCTCGCCAAGGTATCGGAACAAGGCTACCAGCGCGGGCACGATTTCGTGAAAACGTACCCGCGCAGGACGTACTAGGCGTTGCCGTCGAACAGGCTGGTGACCGAACCGTCGTCGAACACTTCATGGATGGCGCGGGCAATCAGCGGCGCGATGGACAGCACTGTCAGCTGCGGGAACAGTTGATGGGCGGCGAGGGGCAGCGTATTGGTGACCACCACTTCCCGGGCCCCGGAATCGGACAGCCGCTGGGCGGCAGGTTCGGAGAAAACGGCGTGCGTTGCGGCGATGATGACGTCCTTCGCACCGGCGTTCATCAGGACCTGGACCGCTCCGGAAATGGTTCCGCCGGTGTCGATCATGTCATCGATCAGGACGCAGGTCCTGCCTTCGACCTGGCCCACCACGGTTTTGGAGACGGCCTGGTTGGGGACGGTGAGGTCCCGACTCTTGTGCACAAACGCCAGCGGCGCTCCGCCCAGGCGCTCAGCCCACTGCTCTGCCACCCGGACGCGGCCGGTGTCCGGGGACACGACCGTGACATTGTCAGCGCCGACCTTGGTCCGGATGTAATCGGCCAGGAGCGGGATGGCCATGAGGTGGTCCACTGGTCCGTCGAAGAAGCCCTGGATCTGTGACGTGTGCAGGTCAACGCTCATGATGCGGTCCGCGCCGGCCGTCTTGTATAAGTCCGCCACCAGGCGGGCCGAAATCGGCTCGCGGCCGCGGCCTTTTTTGTCCTGCCGGGCGTAGGGGTAGAACGGCGAGACCACGGTGATGCGCTTGGCGGAGGCCCGCTTCAACGAATCGATCATGATCAGCTGTTCCATGAGGTGGTTGTTCAGCGGGGCAGGGTGGGCCTGGATAACAAACGCATCGGTTCCCCGGACGCTTTCGCCGGCGCGGACGTAGATCTCCCCGTTGGCGAAGTCGTAGGCATCAATGGGGAGCAGTTCGGTTCCCAGTTCCTTGGCGATCTCCCGCGCCAGTTCGGGGTGGGCCCGCCCAGCGGCAAGCACCAGCTTCTTCTCGCTGTGTGCCGTAATTTCGCTCATTAGTGCTAGTCCTCTTCTGTTGATGCTGGGGTACTTGAGGAATCTGCCGTGGCCGCCTGGGCAAGTTCTGCCGAGCGTGTGCCGGGGCGGTTGGCAACAACCCAGCCTTCGGCATTGCGCTGGGCAGCAACGGACAGGACGAGCGCCCCGGGCGGGACGTCCTTGCGGATCACCGCGCCGGCGCCGCTGTAGGCACCGTCCCCCACGGTGACCGGGGCAACAAACACTGTGTTGGAGCCGGTGCGGACGCCCGAGCCGATCACCGTGCGGTGCTTCTTCTCGCCGTCGTAATTGGCCGTGATGTTGCCGCAGCCAATGTTGGTGTCCTCGCCAATCTCAGCGTCGCCCGCGTAGCCGAGGTGGGACAGTTTGGAGCCGCGCCCGATGGTGACGTTCTTGGTTTCGTAGAACGCGCCGATCTTGCCCGTTTCGCCGAGCACCGTGCCGGGCCGCAGGTACGTAAAGGGGCCGACGGCGGCGTCCGCGCCGATCACGGCTCCGGAACCGTGGGTGCGGGTCACCGTGGCTCCCGCGCCGATGCGGACATCGGTCAGGGTTGAGTCAGGGCCGACGACGGCGTCCCTCGCCACAGTGGTGGCGCCGTGCAACTGCGTGTTGGGCAGGATGCGGACGTCCGGCTCCAGCGTGACGGTGGAATCGATCCAGGTGGTGGCGGGGTCAACCACGGTGACACCGGCCCGCATCCAGGCTTCAACGGTTCGGCGGTTCAGCTCCGCGCCAAGGGCGGAGAGCTGCACACGGTCGTTGGCGCCCTCCACCTGCCAGCGGTCTTCGGTGACGACGGCGGCAACCCGGCCGCCTGCCCGCCGCGCGAGGCCCAGGACGTCGGTGAGGTACTTTTCGCCCTGCGAATTGTCAGTAGTGATGTGGACCAGTGCGTCGCGGAGGATCTCGGCGTCGAAGGCGTAGATGCCGGAGTTGACCTCATGGATCAGGCGTTCGGCCTCCGTTGCGTCCTTGTGCTCGCGGATGCCGGTCACGGAACCGTCATCGCCGCGCAGGATGCGCCCGTATCCCGTGGCGTCATCCAGCAGTGCAGTCAGCACGGTAACGGCGTTGGACTCGCGTTCGTGCGTCGCCACCAGGTCCGCCAGCAGGCTGCCGGTGAGGAGGGGAACATCACCGTAGGTCACTACCACCGTGCCCGCGAGTTTTTCCTGGGCATCCAGGGCGTGCACGGCCACCTCAACGGCGCGGCCGGTGCCGGGGACGTCGTCCTGGTCCACGATCAGGGCTTCCGGGTCCAGCCCGTTCAGGTGGCGGGCCACCAGGTCGCGCTCGTGGCGGACCACGAGGGCCAGCCGTCCGGGATTGATGCTGCGGGCGGCCAGGAGGGCGTGCCCCACCATGGACCGG
>DIZT01000283.1:26266-26523 GCA_002427975.1 Micrococcaceae bacterium UBA6021
GATTTCATCCGGGTACCGGCGCCTGCTGCCAGAACAATGACGGCGGCTGGACCGGTAGTCTCGGGGATCACGTACGGGTTCTCCTTGCTTGGTTGCGCGTTGCACTGGGCGCGGTGCCTGTCCGACCAAAGACCCTGGGGCACCGAGTTCATCCTACTGGACGCTCTCCGCACAGCAGTTCCGCCCATAGGATTCGAACCTATACTCCACGGCTCCAAAGGCCGGGGTGCTGCCATTACACCAGGGCGGACCATGCC
>DIZT01000052.1 GCA_002427975.1 Micrococcaceae bacterium UBA6021
AGATGTGTATAAGAGACAGGCGCCTACGCTTCTCAAGCTCAGTACTTCTGCGACTACGTCCTCCACCAGATCCAGAACGACCCCGCCTATGGCGCGACACAGGAGGACCGGATCCAGAAGATCATGCGCGGCGGGCTGACCATCAAGACCACCCTGGACCCGCGCCTCCAAGGACCCGCCCAGGCCCAGGTCGACGCCACGACAGGGGTGAACCCGGACAAATGGGGTGCCTCCCTCGTGACGGTCCAGCCCGGCACAGGCAAGGTCCTCGCGATGGCGCAGAACTCGCGCACGCTCGCTGGCCAGGGCGCCGGCTTCGTCTCGACCTACAACTTCAACGTCGACCGCGCGGACGCCAACGGCAACGACCTGGGCGGTGTGGGCGGCATGCAGCCCGGTTCGACCATGAAGCCCGTGACCCTCGCGGCCTGGCTCGGCGAGGGCAAAACGACGAACCAGATTGTCGACGCGTCGAGGCGGCGTTACGGCGTCAACTACCCGTGGAAGACGACATGCGGCCCCGTCCATGGCTGGTTCGACAGCACTCTTCCACCGTCAACGGACCTCCAGAACGACGAACCCAACTGGTACCGGCCCATGACCGTACGCGAGGGCATCTACCAGTCGATCAACACCGCGACGTTCGCGTCCCTCGCCGGCCTGAACGACTTCTGCGACGTCCAGCGGGCCGCCGACGCCATCGGCCTGCACCTGGGCGACGGGAACGATAAGAAGATCGACCTCTCGACCCTGGGCAATATCCTGGGCAGCCAGAACGTCGCCCCCCTGACGATGGCCAACGCCTTCGCAACATTCGCTGCGGACGGCACGTACTGCGCACCCATCTCGATCTCCGAGGTCGACGACGTCCAGGGCAAAAGAATCGGTGGGCAGACATCCGCGTGCCAGCCGAACGCCCTGAAACCGGATGTCGCGAAGGCCACCACCAATGTCCTCCAGGACGTCCTCACCAAGGGCTCCGGCCTGCTCATCCCGCAGAAGCTCGGCGTCCCGGACGCGGCCAAGACCGGCACCAACCAGTACAACAACCAGACCTGGGTCCTCGGCTACACAAAAGGCCTGGCATCGGCGTCCTTCTTCGGAGACCCTTTCAACGGCGGTCCTTCGCGGCTCGGACGCGACATCACGGTCAACGGCAGATACTACCCCGTGGTGGACGGGGCCTACATCGCCGGACCACAGTGGGCGCAGTACATGCAGCAGGTCGTCGGTCTCTACGACCACGGCGACTTCGACGCCCCGCCGCAGAACCTCATCGGCGGCTCCGCGCCACAGACCCGTAGCAGCAACCAGGCCGCCGGCGGGACGGGCCCGAGCCAGGTTCCGCAACTGACGGCGCCCCTGCCCTCGACAGCCCCGTCGAAGCCCGGCAACGGGAACAGGAAGGGCTGATGCCCCTCATGACGGCAGGCCAGGTCGCGCCTCGGGCAGGCCGGCGAGGACCGCTGCCGGACTCACGGTACGTTCCGTGATCGGCAACTCAAACAAAGCCGGAACCTTCACCGACATCGGCAAAATGGTGCTGGGACGCCGTTGGCAAAAACATCGTGTGGTCGATTCCGAACTGAACCTCATCGAACTTGGCCTAGCAAGCAACCTCCCCGACCGGCGGAAACATCTCCCTCACCACCACTGCCCATCACCGGCTTCGGCTGGTCACCGGAGGGCGCGTCCATCAACACCGTGGCCATCAACCAGGTCCCGGCGACCGTGAAAGAACTTCTCACCCCCACACCGCCAGCAACACAGCCGGCACCCCGCACAAAAGCGGGGCTGTGACGGGCTGCCTGCTGGGGCGGGTTCTAGCGACAGTGGCAACACCCCTGAATAATCGGGAGTTGCACCACCCGTTGAAATCACCATCGAAAAGTAGTCCATAAATAAAAAAATCTCCTCAACCGGGAGAACCGGCGTCGAGGGCCGGGGAATCGCTCCCAGCAGTCCCACACCCGTGCGCACCACGTCGACCTTCGGCAGGATCAGCCTCTTGATTCGACTGCGCATCGGGAGGATCGTGAGCCGTGCGGCACGGCGGCGGCTGTGAATATGCGGTTTCCATAGC
The DNA here is from genome assembly GCA_002427975.1 of Micrococcaceae bacterium UBA6021. Lineage (GTDB taxonomy): Bacteria > Actinomycetota > Actinomycetes > Actinomycetales > Micrococcaceae > Arthrobacter. Next base: position 2,084 of record DIZT01000052.1, read on the forward strand.
GGGAGGCACGGTGGCGGCAGGGGGGTATTCCGGATTGTTGTCGGGGTCGACGGGTCGGACTCATCGCTGGCAGCCCTGGAATGGGCACTTGACGAGGCGCGGCTCCGTTCAGGTCAGGTCCAGGTTGTCACGGTGTGGCATTACCCGATCATTGGTGACGCCGCCGGAAGGGCTGAGGACTATGAGGCGTTCGGAGAAACAGCCCGGGGTGTGCACGCCGACGCGCTGCGGCGCGCATCCGAAGCAGGAGTGCCGGCCACCGGTGAGGTGACGGAGGGGCATCCCGCGGACGTGCTCCTGAAGACAACGGTCGGGGCCGACCTTCTGGTGGTTGGATCGCGGGGCCACGGGGGCTTCGCCGGGCTGTTCCTGGGCTCGGTCTCCAGCCACGCGGTCCAGCATGCCCCGTGCCCGGTGCTGGTCTTGCGTGCCGGCGCGGAATCAGTTCAAGGCTGAGATCACGTGCCTGGGTTTGGGACTGTCTCATGGCCTCGTAGTCAGCCGACTCCTTAGCTAAGGCATCCCGGCTGGCGGACAGTTCGCCCCGGGTGAAGCGCCCCTGAACCAGCGTGTCGAACCGATTAGCACACCGACCCTATAAATTTCTTGGAATATCGTCGCCATAGAGTCCCCCAGCCGCACACATGCAGGACATGACCACTTCAGCAGTCCGCCAGCCGCAGGGTATCTCCGCCGGCGGCCAGTTCACCCCCACGTTCCGCTCGGAACCGCAGATCAGCCTGATCCCCAAAGCCACCGCTGACATCGCCGCTCGGGCCGCCGCGGAAACCCCCGTTCTGGCTCGCCGGAGGGTCTTCCTTCAAGCCCAGCTCGACATGGTCTTGCAGCAGCAGAGGTCACTTGCCTGCGCCGCCGCGGCACACCACGTCCTGGAGCGCCACCCCGATGCCGAAGTCCTGATCTTCGCAGTGAAGTGCGGCCAGCCATCCATGCTCGCCAACGTGCTGGACGGGGCAGGCCGCCGCCTGCCGGCCCGCCGGACCGGGGAGTGGGCAGACGCCGTCGCGAACGAAATCCGCCACGAAGCCGCCGGCGCTCTGGCAGACCTGGACGGCGTGGAATCCACAGGAGCCACCCTGAAAGTCGACATCCGCACGGTCGTGGCAGCCGTCGAACACCTGGTCAACGATGAGCCGCTGCAGGAGCCACAGCATGAAGTGCTTAGCCGAACGGTTGCCTAGCCGCACACAAACCAGGCATGAGCACATCCACAGCACGCCAGCCCAAGGGCGTCCCCGTCGGCGGCCAGTTCGCCGCCACCAGCCACTCCGAGCCGGGCATCGTCCTGACCGGCGGGCGCGCCGAATTCGTCAACGACACCCACCTGTACGAACGCGAACTGGCTGCCCTGGTCGGGGCCGGCGCGGTACTCGAGGAAAAGAAGCCCGCCTCGAAGACGGAAGCCCGCCGGCTCCTGAAGAACGCCCGCGGCGAAACCGACGGCCGGATCCGCCTCGTGAAGCTGAACTACGAGAACGCACCCGACTCCGAGGTCGGGGAACGGGTCGACGTTGTCGGACCCAAGGACGGACGCCCCATCGTCATTGACGTCGTCTCGGGTCTGCCCCGCCTCAAGGTCATCTCCGGGACTGCGATCATCCGGATGCGCTCCAATTGGGGCAACTCCATCGACGTCGGCCCCAGCGCCGAAGCAATCGTCATCGCCCCCGCGGACTCGAAGGTCACCGCCGAATGCGAGGAAGGCGGAAAGCTCACACTGGCTTGTCCTTCAGAGAAGAACCGGCTGCGGCCGTTCGGCAAGGGCGAGACCTTCTTGGCAACCGGCACGGACGCTGACCGGAACCCGTACGAGCGACCCGTCTACGAGTAGGACTAGGCGCACGGCGAACTGGCCGCACACAGAGATGGTATGACCGATACCGTTGCACGCCAGCCACAGGGCATTCCTGTCGGCGGCCAGTTCGCCCCCACCTTCCACTCTGAACCAGGCTTCACCCTGAACGGCTCAGCCACCACTGTCTCCGTGCCCTTCCAAGGCAGCATCGACCTGAACGAATCCTCATTCGGCAGCCTGCCGCAGCTCCCGGCCAGTGTCGGAACCCCTGAGGTCACCTTTGACTTCGACATCGACGGCAAACTCGAAACCCACGTCAGCGTGGACGGCAGCACGATGTCGTTCTGGAACGACGACATGGCTGACGAGATCACGAACACCATCGAATCCGGCCACAGCGGCGAAGTCGAAGTCGCCCCCTGGTCCGCCATCGCCGAATACGAGGACTGGGAGCAGACCCGCACCTGGGCCGAATCGGTTCACGAGCGAATCCACGGTGCAACCCTCGAGGTCCTGACCACCGCGGCATCCGATGGAGCCGCCCGCGTCTCCATCATTAATTTTGCCACCGGCCGCGGCGAGGCCGTCATCCAGCCAACTCCGGAGCAGGCTTCCGCCAAGCGTGCGGCTGCCGCCGTGGCCGTCGTCGAGGAAGGCCAGGGAAGTCAGGACACGATGCGCGACCTGTTCACCGATCTGCGCCACTACGCAGACGCCCGCGGCATCGATATTCAGAAAGCACTGGACGATTCCTCGGAGTACTACCGGCACGAGAAGACGAACCCTTCCTTCACGGGGGTCTCCTGATGGAAGCCATCTTGCGCCAGCCAGCTGGCATCCCTGTCGGGGGCCAGTTCGCGCCTACTGCCCATGCCGAACCCGACGTCACCCTCACCGCTGAACCTGAGCTGACCACACTGGGTGAATACCAGGTCCCCGCACCTGCACTCCGGGCCGCCCGCGAAGTGTGGGCCGCCGTGGAAAACGAACCGGGCTGGAGGCGCCACGAAGCCGCCGAAGCGTGGGCGAAAGAACGCGGCTACGAAGCCGACACCTGGGACAACTACCGGGAGGCCGGCCAGGCGCATGGCCACGGCGTCGTCCTAGTCAGCGAATTGGGTGCCGCCGTCACCCTCCGCGGCCAGGGCCGGCGGAACTTCTCCGTGGACCTCGACACCCTCGACACTGGTGACGACGACGGAGCCATCTCCCCCGTCACCTTCATTTACGTCTGACCTACCACCAAGATCTGAAAGCCTGAGATGACCGCCGCCACCATTGCCACCAGACCAGACACCCTCATTGACCCTGTTACAGGAGCGAGGACCTGGCCACACGAAGCCACCGGCCGCCACTACGTCCCCCAGGGGCTCCGCCGTTACCTCCTGGGACGGGCACTGGACGTCGTCATCGTCGCGGCTGCGGCTCTCGCCCTCGCCAAAGGCGTCACCGTCGCCCTTCAGCCCACGACCCTGCTGACCCAGGAATGGCAGTCAGTCGCTGCCGTCGGCATCATCCGTTCGTGGTGATCTTCCTCTACGGTGGCATCGCCGGCACAGTCGGAACCCTCGGTGAGGCGGCCACCCGCATGCGTGTCGTCAACATCGACGACGGGAGTGTCCCCGGGTTCCTGACCGGAGGACTTCGAGCTGTCGGCTGGTTCCTTTTCGTCCTGTTCACTGTGATGTTGAGCGACACGGGTGCCGCCGATACCCGCTTCGTGGCCGTCCGGCGCAACACGGGTGTCTTCCAGGGGCAAGAACCGGTCCCCGCCGCTAAGCCCTGAAGCCGCACACAGATCAGGCATGAGTGAAAACACCGCCCGCCAGCCGTCCGGTATCCCGACCGGTGGCCAGTTCGCTGCCACCACGCATGCCGAGCCAAGGGTGAGCCTCGCGCCGGCTCCACCGAAGAAGGACCAGGAATGGCATGACGCTGCCGACGCCCTGGTCGAGGGCGGCCGTACACCTGAAGAGGCACACTGCGCGGTCGCGCTCGTCCTGACCAGCCACATGACCAAAACCTACCTGGACAGCGGCAAAGCAGCCCTCGCCGCCGGCCACGAAACACAGGCCGCCATGTACGTCATCGCGCACGGTGCCATGCATGACCTTCCACGGAAGATCCACGCTGCCGGGAACGACCA
>DIZT01000293.1:0-9338 GCA_002427975.1 Micrococcaceae bacterium UBA6021
ACGCTGCCGTAGTTCTCGGGACTTGTGCCTGTGGTGCCGTTGACGACCGTACCCCAGGTTGCAGTGAGGCTTGGCTGATCCCTGGGACCGCGTTTCTAGGTTTCGCTGAGGGTGATGCGGTCCCGCCATTGGGCGATTTCCTTCTCTTTTCTCTTCCGTTCACGGCGATGGAGGAGTTTCAGGCTGGCGTTGAGCGATTCGTCCAGAGTCCTCCACCGAACATGCGCCCATTGATGAGATTGAGAGCGTGCGTTTGTGACCAAGCCTCGAACCGGTAACCAAAACCAGCGCCCAAGGTTCCCGTTGTTCAGCATTCCGAACAGGAAAGCCATTTGCAGAGCGGCAACCGTCCAGGCCATGGCGGCAAGTGGGAGATAGTCGAATCCGATGGACGTGATGGCAAGAACGGGCCCAAATGAAAGAGACAGGAACTTGAGAGCAAATCCGGTCTTATGCCAACCCCGATGCGAGGCAGTCATTCCAATCTCAACGACCAAACCGGCAAACACGAGGAAAATCCCTCCGACATAAGCATTAAATAAGAACAGAGCGATAAGAATTGGGAGAGCACCCGGATCGTCCCAACCGAGCTTCACTTCGTCCGTGAGTTGGGCCAGAAGGACAGCCTCGCCGGTGGCTGCGAGGGCTATGATCAGCCATCTCCAGATCATGTGCCACATCCACCAGCGTTTGACAGGGGCCTCCCATATGTTCGTCATCCACCTGTTGCCCCAGGTCCTTACCAGCATGTCTCTCCGAAAAGCTGTGTGAATCAACGTCCACTCTTTGGCCACGGACTGTAAACCGAAGTACCCACTGCTTGGGACAGACAGTACGAGTACAGTCCAAATCGCTGCTGAAGCAAGGGCGATGGAAACGGCACCACTGATCCAGCCATCATGGCCAAGGTGGAGGGCTATCCAGAGCGCTCCTCCTAACGGGCCGGTTGCCGTGCCCAGAATTGCAAGCCATTGGATTGCATTGCGAAATCTCAAGACGATGAAAAATCGCATGGCCGTTGCGGCATCAATGTCGCTTTGCCGAACCCCTTCGAAGCGATTGATGGCCAAGAGCAAGCCGCCAAATGCAATGAAGTTGACTAGCCCGCTTGCGTCAACGGCAAGAATTCCCATGTAGCGGCGTAGTTCCTCGACATCGATTATCTGACCAGCTCCCCTGAATTGGATCCATCCGGGAGCTGTCGCAACGACTGAGAGGACGATGGCTGTGCTCACTGGCATGTAGACGACGATGAGTAGAGCTGCCCACAGAAGCCGTGAATTCTCTGACCTTCCGGCCGCGTGTGAATCGTTCAGAGAGAAGTCTTCGCGTTGTTCCTTCGAGCGGTGACAGTGTTGCCGTTGGTGATTGCGCGATGTTCTGAGCATGGCTGCACCATATTCGAGGGCTCCGACATTGAGGGCTCTCCTTGTGAACGCGCGGCGGCATGATTTCGATATGACTTGAAATGCATATGCACACAAGGCCATAATTGGAGATGGAACTCTTCTGGCCGGATAGCTTCGATGAGCAGCTCGAACGGCTGGAGGAAGAGGCCGACAGGGGCGACGCGAGTGCAAGGGCGGTCTTCGAATACGTCGTCGCGGAAATGGATTATCTGCGACGTTTGGCGACTCCGCCCACGAGGACACCCCAACTATCAAGGGCGTTCGGCAAGCAAAGAAGTATGCCTTGTGGCGGGTGTCGCATCCATTCCATGAAGGCTTCGCAGTGCGCCTTATTTGCTGGTTCCCTCCCGATGAGGGCACCGTAGTGGTGGCGCTATTTTCCGGCGACAAGGCCAACATGGGTGACGTGTTCTACGACAGTGTCGGCAGTCGAGCGGACCAGATAATCGAACAAGTGGATGAGAGAAGGCGAGGTTGATGAAGATGGTGGGGAAGACATTCAGGAAGAGCAATGACCGGCTGGACAGGATCATGGCAAAGCCAGGAGTGTCCGAGCGGGTTGCCGAAATTCGGGAGGCCTCAGAGCAGGAGGACCGCATCTATGCACTGAACCTTGCGACCATCCGCAAGGCTGCCGAACTCACCCAGGATGAGCTGGCAGCACGCCTTGGAATAGATCAGAGCGTGGTGTCGAAGACGGAGCGACGGGAAGACATGCTGCTGTCAACGCTGATGGACTACCTGTCCGCGGCGGGCGTCGAAGACGCAAAGATGGTCGTCCATGTAAATGGCCGTGAGATCGAATTAGACCTTCGCAGTTTGCAGCACAACGCCAGACTCTAGCCACGGCCCCATCCCAGCATTGAGACGACTCCGCCGCGCCTCGACAGATGTTCTCTGCCGCACATGGCTTCCACAGGCTGCCGTTGCTAACGTTCAGTTATGAAAATGCAGGAGCCGCGGTGGCACGGTCTCGGGACCCTTGAAACGCCCATTGTGCCGGCGCCAGGCCGGAAGGCTCCCCGGCCACATGCTCGAATCCGCCGCCTGTTGACTGGCGGCGTCGCCATCGTTGCATTGGCATTGGGCTCCGACATCCCTTCCGCCACAGAGGCCAGCCCCCTGACCATTCACGCCGAAGCTACAAGGACCGGGCACCTGACGGACGCGAAGCCGGCATCGCCGGCCGCCGTGCAGCCTGCGTCGCGCCCAGCCGGGGTTGATGCCGCATCAAAAGCGACCCGAGGTCAAAGCATCGATGCGGCGCTGGACGCCGCCATCAACGGCATTATCGACGCGAACGGCCAGTATCAGATCGGCGTCGCCCTGATGGACCTGTCCGACGTTGTGCCCCAACAGGACCTCGCCCTGCAAAATGCAATCCACCGATACGGGGTCCAGGACCCGTTTGAGGCCGCGAGCACGGCCAAGGTCCTGGCCGCCGCAGCGTACTACCGCCACGTGGAAGACGGCACGGCGTCGCTGGATGATCTCCTGGGCGATTACACCTCTGGATACCAAATCAAGGAAATGATCCAGAACAGCGACAACGACGCCTGGTCCTCCATCATGGACGCCGTCGGCTATCCGCAGTTGCAGGACTACGCGGCATCCATCGGCGTGGACTACGATCCCGAAGCCAACGGTCTCACCCCGGCGGAACTCGCAACGATCCTGGCCAAGCTCTACACCGGCAGGCTCCTGAACCAGGAGCACACCGCCCAGCTGCTGTCCTACATGCAGGACACCAATTTCGAAACGCTGATCCCCGACGCGGTACCGGCCGGCATCACCGTTTACCACAAGTACGGCCTGCTCGACGGCGAACTTCACGACACCGCAATCCTCGCCAGGGGGACCCGCGCCTACGCCCTGGTGGTCTGCACGAACAGCGGGGACGAGAGCGACACCGCGGAACGCACGCAAATCATCCACCACCTGACGCAAGCGGTGGTCGACCGGCTCTTCTAGGACGCTGCCGACGCGTCAGACAGTCCGCGGCGCCTTGGCCAGGTTGTCGGTGAGCTCGGCCGCGTTCTGGCGGACGACGTACGCCGGGCGGTCCCGTTCCACGCGCCAGCTCTCTGAGAGCGGGCCGATGTTCACGGTATCGAAGCCGAACTCGTCATAGAGCCTGGTCACCAGCTCGCTGGCCTCCGGGTAGTCGCTGGCGGTGGCAAGGGCGCGACGGTTGGGGGTACCGGCGGGGGTGCCGTCCGTGGTGATCTCGCTGTAGCGGATGTGGTTGAAGGCTTTGGCCACCTTGGAACCGGGCAGGTGTTCCTGCACCAGCCCGGAGGAGGTGGCAGCGCCCTTGTCCAGAGCGGGGACGTGGCCGTCGCGCTCCCAGTAATAGTTGCCGGTATCGATCACAATCTTCCCCGCGAGTGGCTCGGCTGGGATGCTGCCGAGGCTCCTGAACGGAACCGTTACGACGGCGAAATCGCCCGCCACTGCCGCTTCGGCCGGCGTCGCGGCCCGGGCACGGGATCCCAGTTCCGCCACGAGTGCGGCCAGCGTTTCCGGGCCGCGGGAATTGCTGATCACTACGTCGTAGCCGAGTTCGACCGCTTTGCGGGCAACCTGGCTGCCAATGTGTCCTGCGCCGATGATTCCGATAGTTGTCATATCCGGGGCAACACCGGCGCTCGTGGGGATATTTCGTGCGTTACGCCCTGCGACGGACGGCCGAGCCTAGCTGCAGAGCCGCTGGGACGAACGACGACGGCGGCACCGAAGCGCCGCCGTCGTACGTTGTGTAAAGGACCGCCCACGCGGGCGATAGCCTGAAGGCGGCCCCCACGCTACCCACCCGGAACGAGGATTTCCCCATGATCACACGCACCGACGTCGACGAAGCCGCTGCCCGGATTGCCGGGAGGATCCGCGTCACACCCGTGCTGAAGGCAGACCGCGGCCCGTTCCCCGGCGAGGTGTGGCTCAAGTGCGAGTTCATGCAGCACACCGGCACGTTCAAGGCCCGGGGTGCGTTCAATCGGGTCCTGGCCTGCCGGGAGCGCGGCGAACTGAAGGACGACGTGGGCATCGTGGTGGCCTCCGGCGGCAACGCCGGCCTCGCCAACGCCTACGCCGCCACGGAAGTCGGCGTCCCTGCCACCGTGTTCGTGCCCGAGACCGCCCCGGCCGTGAAGGTCATGAAGCTCTGGGCCAGCGGCGCCAATGTGGTCCAGCGCGGTGCCGAATACTCCGAGGCGTACGACGCCGCGGTGGCCTACGCCGCCGAGACGGGCGCGGTCTACTGCCATGCCTACGACCAGCCCGAGATCGCAGCCGGCGCCGGCACCATCGGAACTGAACTGCTGGAGCAGCTGGGCGAGGTGGACACCGTGGTGGTGGCCGTGGGCGGCGGCGGGCTCATGGCAGGTGTCGCGGCCGCCGTGGAGGGCCGGGCCAAAGTGGTGGGCGTCGAATCCGAAACCACGCCCACCCTGCACGCCGCGCTCGCGGCCGGGACCCCCGTGGATGTGGCCGTCTCCGGGATCGCCGCCGACTCCCTGGGGGCCCGGCAGATCGGCCGGATCGGCTTCGAAGTGGCCGTCCGTACCGGCGTCCGCGCCGTGCTGGTCTCCGACGAGGACATCGTGGCCGCCCGCTCCCTGCTGTGGGAGCAGTACCGCATCATCGTGGAGCACGGCGCGGCCACGGCTTTCGCCGCCCTGCACTCCGGCGCCTACGTCCCTGCGGACGGGGAACGCGTGGCCGTGATCCTCTGCGGCGCCAACACGGACCCCGCCACGGTCTGACCCCGGAAGCGGCGCGTGCCCTGCGGCGACTTTACTGATCGACCACGACGACGTCCCTGCCGTTGAGCGTCTGGACCGGCCGGCTGTTGCCCGCGTGCGCCGCGCGCAAGGTGGCGAGCTGTCCGGCTCCCAGCTCGACGGGGGTCTCGAGGAGCAGCCAGCGCACGCCTTCCGAGCAGGGCGGAGTGGTCAGGCTGCCGTCGTACGCGACATGATCCAGCGACGCCGGGAACAGCGCCGGGAAGTCCACGACGCCGGCCGCCACCTTCTGCCCGCCGGCTGCGGCAGGCACGCCGTCCGTGAACGGCGTCCACGCCGCATTGGCGGCCCCCGCCGTGGCGAGGATCCCGACGACGGCCAGCCCGCCGTCGTCGGCCTGGTGCACGAAATGGAACTCGGCCTCGTGCCGGACGCCGTTCACTGTGTGCTCGGACGGGGCATGGAAGTGCATCTGCTTGAAGGCGTACTGCCTGCCGCCAACCGTGATGCCCTGGGCCGTGAGGGCGCTCAGTTCGGTGGTGTGGCCGTTGTCGGTGATCTCGCACTCCGAGGCGGAATAGGCCAGGGCGAGCGGCGCCGGGGAAAGGCCCGAACCGCCTCGGACGTCGATGGGGGACTGGGCGGTGCCGGAAGAGCACGAGCCGAAATCGGAGCTCAAGGTGCCCCAGTGTTCGGGGCCCTCGGCGCCATCGTAGGACCAGGCATGGGGAGATCCGGGGGCGGACGGCGAGGGTGCCACGGCCCCGGGTGCGGACCTGCTACAGCCGGTGACAAGTGCCAGCAGCCCCAGGCCGGATCCAACTATCAAAGACTTCCTGGTCATTATTGTGGCGCTGCGCATTTACATCCTTCGGGTCGTGTCGGGTCCTCACCGGAGAGTCCGGCCGGACCTACGACGAGTACCACGGGTGCCGGTGGCAGGTCTTGTCACGCGGGCTCACCGCAGGATGTGACAGCGTTGGGGCCATCACCACGGCCTTCCGGAAGTCAGGGCGCCTTGGCCGCGCCGGAAGCGTCCGTGTCTTGTGTTGCCCGCGGAGTTTCCGCGGTGGCCAGCACTCCGGCGCCGAAACTGCCGAGCAGTGTCAGGGAATCGACCGACGGCGATTCCGGCTTCGCCGAATACACCCGCAACACCTGATCGGGATCGCCAGGAAGCGTCAGATCTTCAAAGTTCAGTTCAAGGTCCCCGACGACGGGATGGTGCAGCCGAACGCTGCCTGCGGACCCCGTGGCCAGCCGGTGTCCGGCCCACCATTGGCGGAAATGTTCGCTGTGCACCGCGAGTTCGCCTACAAGTTGATTGGCCTGGGGGTCGTTGGGGTGCCGGCCGATATCCGCGCGCAGGGTCCCCACGGCTTCGGCCGCCACCGTTTCCCAGTCCCGGAAGAGATTGTGTGCGAGCGGATCGAGGATCACCCATCGGGTGAGGTTCCGCTCCGCCGCCGGCATGGCCGGGAAATCTGCAAGGATGAGGAACGCCAGGCGGTTTCCTGCCAGAACGTCTGTGCGGCGGCCCAGGATCAGGGCGGGAACATTACCCACGGCATCCAGGAGTTGGCGCAGCGCCGGCCGAACACCCTGGGCCGGAATGGGTGACTGCTGGGACTTCGCGCAGTTCTCCAGAAGGTCGATCATGTGCGCCTGCTCGCCAGGATCCAGGCGCAGGGCCCGCGCCACTGAATCCATCACCGCCCGGGACGGGTGGATGTTCCGGCCCTGTTCGAGCCGGGTGTAGTAGTCGGTGCTCACGTCCGCCAGGCGCGCGATTTCCTCGCGGCGCAGCCCGGGGACCCGTCGGCCACCGGAGGAGGAGGATATGCCGGCCTGTTCCGGCGTCAGCCGCGACCGCATTGCCTTCAGGAACTTTCCGAACTCCACGCTCTGACCCATGCCTTCCATTCTCCAACCCCGCGTCCCGTCTTTCCAGTGACGAACGTAGGACTGTCAGTCCTAGGAAAAGGAGGGAATGGCACACCTGCTGACATGGCCTCCCGACGTGTTTAGCGTTGTTTGCATAGCCCGCATGAAGCCGGTTCGTACCGATCATTGCCAGTGCAGGGCTGTTCGAGCAAACAACACAACCACCGAAAGAATTGATGATGTCCCAGCCACAAGAAACCACCGTCCCCACCGTGACCCTCAACAACGGCGTCCAGATCCCGCAGCTCGGCTTCGGCGTGTTCCAGGTTCCGCCGGAGGAAACGCAGCGCATCGTCGAAGACGCCCTCCAAGCCGGCTACCGCCACATTGACACCGCAGCGGCGTACCGGAACGAGGCCGGCGTTGGGGCGGCCATTGCTGCATCCGGCATACCCCGCGAGGAACTCTTCATCACCACCAAGCTGCGCAACGGTGAACAAGGAATGGCCCACCAAGCCTTCCAGAACAGCCGCAAAGCCCTGGGCCTGGACTACGTGGACCTCTACCTGATCCACTGGCCCGTGCCCTCACAGGGTCTCTTCACTGAGGCTTGGAAGGCCATGGAAAAGCTGTACGCAAACAGCCAGATCCGTGCGATAGGCGTTTCGAACTTCCTGGCTGACCACCTGGACACGCTCCTGCCGGCGGCGGACATTCTCCCGGCTGTCAACCAGATCGAAATCCACCCCACCTTCCAGCAGCAGGAACTGGCGGCCAGGAACCGCGCCTTGGGCATTGCGGTGGAGGCATACAGCCCGTTGGGACAGGGCGCCGACCTGGGGGCCGCGACCGTGAAATCCCTGGCCGCGAAGTACGGTGCCACACCTGCCCAGATTGTGCTTGCCTGGCATCTCAGCCAGGGCACCATCGTCATCCCGAAGTCGGTCCATGCCGAACGCATGCGGGAAAACCTGGGCGCTGCGGCCGTAGTGCTCACCCAGGAGGAGGTAGCCGAAATCACGGATCTGGAGTCTGGCGCCCGCGCCGGAGCGGATCCCGCCGTCGCCGCGTTCAGCCAAATGTAGCCAATCCGCACCAGGGACGTGCAAAACCAAAGAGCCCCGCCGAACAAGCGCGTGCACAAGTTCAGTGCCCGCCAAATGAAAAGAAGAGAACCATGGACTATTCGCTGATGATGGCTTGCACAGTCGTCGCCCTCATAAACAACGACAGCCGCAGCGCCTTGCCGGATGCCCCTGTTGTGGCGGCACGACCCGCCGGACGCACGCGCAGAATGCTGCCTCGCCTGCAGCGTTGGCTGGCCGGTGTCCTGCACCAAGCCGCAAGGGCAATTGAACCTCAACCGCAGACGGTTACTGAGCCCTGACCGTGAGGCACGCCGACCGTATCCGCAAAGATGCGGTCGGCACCCTTGGCCAGGACCTGAAGGGCGGTGGCACCGGAAATCCGGCGCCACCGCCCTTCATTTTTTTGGGGGTAACGGGGTGTTCGGAGGACGGTCTTGGGCGTTAGAGAACCTTCTCCAGGAACGAACGGATGCGCGGGTTGGTGTTGCTTTCGGAGAAGAACTCTCCCGGCGGGAGGTCGGCGGCGATCGTGCCGCCGTCGATGAACACCACGCGGTCGGCCACTTTGCGCGCAAAGCCCATTTCGTGGGTGACAACCACCATGGTCATGCCGTCGGCGGCGAGGCCGGCCATGACGTCCAGGACATCATGGACCACTTCGGGGTCCAGGGCGCTGGTGGGCTCGTCGAAGAGCATCACTTTGGGGTTCATGGCCACGGCGCGGGCGATGGCGATGCGCTGCTTCTGGCCGCCCGAGAGCCGGTTCGGGTAGACGTGTGCCCGGTGGGTCATGTTGACCTTTTCGAGCAGCTCCATGGCGCGGGCCTCGGCGTCCTTCCTGCTGAGCTTCAGGACGTCCATCTGCGGAAGCATGATGTTCTTCAGGGCCGTCATGTTGGGGAACAGGTTGAACTGCTGGAAGACCATGCCCATGCGGGAGCGCAGGCGGTCCAGGTCCACCTTCGGCGCCAGGAGGTCCTCGCCGTCGAACACAACGTGGCCGGACGTGGGCGTCTCGAGGAGGTTCAGGCAACGTGGGAATTTGCCGTGAACGCGAAATCGCCGGAACCGTGTCCGGGTCGCCGCAAATTTGCAGCGACCCGGCACAGTTCCGGCGATTTCGGTGGCCAGCCGGCGGCTGGCCTGGACGAGGCAGCCTAGGTCAGGCGGATCTGGCGGTTCATGTCCTTGTACAGCAGGTAACGGAACTGGCC
>DIZT01000293.1:9548-14092 GCA_002427975.1 Micrococcaceae bacterium UBA6021
CCGCCCGGCTGGAACGTCACAATGTTCACCTGCATGTCGTGGGCCAGGTCGCTGGAATCCGTGAAGCGGGTGGTCTTCCAGGCGCCGTCGGTATCAGGCATCGCAGTTGGTTCCACCTCCGCATCACTGGTGACGAAGGACTTGGCCTCGTAACCCTCGAGCCGCTCATAGGCCTTGCGGATCCATTGGAAGGAGACGATGTCGTCCGAGACGTTTTCCAGGCCCCAGGTGGAACCGGCAGCCAGGTAGGCGTAGCCGCCCTCCTCAAGCTGGTGCAGTTCGCCGTCGAGCGTCAGGTTGACCTTGCCCTTGGTGACGAAGACAACGCCTTCCACCCCTGCTTCGAACTCGGCCCTGGGGGCACCGCCGCCGGGGCCGATCTCCACGATCAGCTGCGAGAACGTGGTGGCAAACCCGGAGATCGGGCGGGCCAGGATCCAGGAGCGGGTATTAGAGAAACCCGGCAGCGTGCTGGTCACGATGTCGGTCATGACGCCCTTGGGGATGACCGTGTAGGCCTCCGTGACGATGGCCCGTTCAGTGGTGAGGTGGGTCTGCGGCGGCAGGCCACCCTGGGGGTAGTAGTACTTGCCCATCATTGGATCCTTACTTCGAAGTGGAGTGTGCCAGCCGCGGGTGCGCCAGTGCGGTCAGCTGGGAAAGTTCGACGCCGGCCAGCAACTGGACCTCTTCGGTCGCCACTGCGCCGCACTGGACGCCCCGCAGGACGAAAGCGGCCAGTGCCCTGGCGGTGGCGGGTTCATCCATGACCCCGCCTTCGGTGCGTTCCACATAGTTGCGCAGGCGGGCCGTTGCGGCCGGGAGCCCCTCGCGGTAGAAGGCGTACGTGGCGGCGAAACGGCTGGGCAGCTGGGCGGCGTGCAGGTCCCAGCCCTGGTAGTAGCCGCGCTCCAGCGAACGGCGGACCAGCCGTCCGTGCAGCTTCCAGGCATCCTCGACGGCGTCGCCCACCGGGATGATGTTGGTGGAGCCGTCGGAGAGCCGGATGCCTGTGCCGGCGACGGCCAGCTGCATGACTTCCTTGGCGAAGTCCGCCACAGGGTGCTCCATGGACTGGTACTCGGCCGAGATCTGCAGGGAGGCGGAGTAGTCGTAGGTGCCGTAGTGCAGGGCGCTGATGCGTCCCGGAACCACGTGCGGCAACTGCGCCACGGGGGAGGTGCCATCAGGCCCGAGGATCAGCTGCGGCGTTTCCACCTGGACCTCGAAGCGGAGCCGGCCAGCGGGAAGCCCGTGGACTTCCTCCAGCCGGGACACGGCGAAGTCCATGGCCTGGACCTGCGCCACGGTGGTGACCTTGGGCAGCGTGAGGATCAGGCCGGCAGGAAGTTCCCCGGCTGTGGCCAGAGTGGACACGAACAGGTCCAGGGTGCGCAGGCCGCGGGCCCGGGTGGGGGCCTCGAAACACTTGAAACGGATGCCGATGAACGGCGGAGCGGTGCCGGCGGCAACTGCCGCGGCCACCGCGTTGGCGGCAGCAACGGCGTCGGCGTCTTCTGCCTCGTCGCCGCGGTCGCCGTAGCCGTCCTCGAAGTCCAGACGCAGGTCCTCGATCGGCTCGCTGGCGAGCTTCGCGGCAACCCGCTCCGCAACGGCGGAAGCGAGGTCACTGTCCTGGCCGAGCAGGGAACCCAGGCGGGCGAGCCCCCCGTGGGCTTCCGCCGTCGCGAGCGCCTGGGCGCCCCATTCGGCGGTGAGCTGCGGTGTGAAGCGGTCGGCCGGCACGTAGACGGTGTGGATGGGCTGGCGACTGCCGTCGTCGCCTGGGTAGCCCTGGTCAAGGAGCTGGTCGGTGGCGGACAGCTGTTCCTCGATCCGGGCGAGATCCGCCGGAGTGAAGGAAGCCATCTCAGCCCACCAGTTCGTAGGCAGGCGTGGTGAGGAAATCCGTGTAGTCCTCGGACAGGCAGATCTCTTCGATCAGCTTGGATGCCGGCCCGTAGTACAGGCGGAAGGCCTCGTCGCCGAATTCGGCCCGGAGCCGTTCCGTTTCCTCGCCCAGGATCCGCTGCACCAGTTCCCGGGTGACGGTGTTTCCCGTGTCAGCGAGGACGGATTTGTTGCGGATCTGCTGCCATACCTGCGAGCGGGAGATCTCGGCGGTGGCGGCGTCCTCCATGAGGTTGTGGATGGCCACGGCGCCGTTGCCGGACAGCCATACGGCGGTGTAGGCGACGGCGACATACAGGTTCAGGCGCATCCCGCCTTCGGTGACCTGGCCGTCGGCCGAGGCGATGTCCAGCAGCTGGTCCGCGGTGACGCTGACCTCCGGGCGCTGCTTGTCCAGCTGGTTGGGGCGCTCGCCAAGCACGGCGTCGAACACTTCGCGGCAGGTGGGGACCAGGTCCGGGTGGGCCACCCAGGAGCCGTCGAACCCGTCGTTGGCTTCGCGGGTTTTGTCCGCGCGGACCTTGGCGAAGGCGGCTTCGGTGACCTCGGGGTGCCGGCGGTTGGGGATGACGGCGGCCATGCCGCCCATGGCGAAGGCGCCGCGCTTGTGGCAGGTTTTGACCAGCAGTTCGGTATAAGCGCGCATGAACGGTGCGGTCATGGCCACCGAGGCACGGTCCGGCAGCACGAATTCCTCGCCGGCGTCGCGGAAGTACTTGATGATGCTGAACAGGTAGTCCCAGCGTCCGGCGTTCAGGCCCGAGGCGTGGTCGCGCAGTTCGTAGAGGAACTCGTCCATTTCGAACGCGGCCGGGATGGTTTCGATCAGCATCGTGGCGCGGACGCTGCCCTGCGGGATGCCGAGGAAGTCCTGGGCGAACAGGAAGATCTCGTTCCAGAGGCGCGCCTCAAGGTGCGATTCCATCTTGGGCAGGTAGTAGTACGGTCCGTGGCCGTTGAGCAGCAGCTGCTTGGCGGTGTGGAAGAAGTGCAGGCCGAAGTCCACCAGCGCACCCACGGCGGGGGCGCCGTCGATCAGCAGGTGGCGCTCCTCCATGTGCCAGCCGCGCGGGCGGGCCACCACGACGGCGAGCGGCGCGTCGGTGCGGAGCTTGTATTCCCTGCCTTCGGGCGAGGTGTAGGCCAAGGTGCCTTGGGCGGCGTCGCGCAGGTTGAGGATGGCGTCGATGACGTTGGACCACGTGGGCGTGCTGGCGTCCTCGAGGTCCGCCAGCCACACCTTGGCGCCGGAGTTCAGCGCGTTGATGGCCATCTTGGCCGGGGTGGCCGGGCCGGTCATCTCCACGCGGCGGTCCTGCAGCGCCGCGGGCGCCTCGGCGACCTTCCAGTCGCCGTCGCGGATTTCCTGGGTCTCCGGGAGGAAGTCCAGGCGGCTGGTGCGGGCGACGCCGTCGCGCTTGGCCATGCGGGCCTCGAGCAGACCGTTGCGGGTCCCGGCGAAGCGCTGGTGCAGCGCCTCGACGAAGGCCAGGGCTTTGGGGGTGAGGATCTCTTCGGCGCGGTCGACCGGCTGGTGGTCAGTGACAGTGATAGCCATGTTCGTAAGTCCTTTTCTAGAGAGCGCGGGCGGCGTGTGCTGCGCCTGCCACGGCGGCAGCCACATCGGCGGCGACATGCGGATCAAAGACGCTGGGGATAATGTAGCTCGCGTTGAGCTCTTCGTCAGCCACCCGGTTGGCAATCGCGTCTGCGGCGGCCACCAGCATCTCCTGCGTGATGTCCGATGCCCCGGCGTCGAGCAAGCCGCGGAAGAAGCCCGGGAAGGCCAGCACGTTGTTGATCTGGTTGGGGAAATCGCTGCGGCCCGTGGCCACGACGGCGGCGTGCTTGGACGCGATGACCGGGTCGATCTCCGGCGTCGGGTTGGCCATGGCGAAGACGATCGCGTTCTCGGCCATGGAGGCAACCTGCTCTTCGCCGATCACGTGCGGGGCGCTGACGCCGATGAAGACGTCGGCACCGGCCATGGCTTCATGCAGGGTGCCGGAGAAGCCTTCCTGGTTGGTGTTCTCGGCGATCCAGGAGCGGTGCTCGTCGTCGTACTGCTGGCCGGAGTGGATGGCTCCGGAGCGGCCGGCGGCAACGATGTGCTGAGCGCCCTGGGCCCTGAGGAGCTGGATGATGGCCGAGCCTGCAGCGCCGACGCCGGAGACAACAATGCGGACCTCGGAGAGCTTCTTGTCCACCACGCGCAGTGCATTGACGAGGGCGGCGAGGGTGACGATCGCGGTGCCGTGCTGGTCATCGTGGAAGACCGGGATGTCCAGTTCCGCGCGCAGGCGGTTCTCAATCTCGAAGCAGCGCGGGGCCGCGATGTCTTCAAGGTTCACGCCGCCGTAGACCGGGGCCAGCGCCTTGACGATCATGATGATTTCCTCGGTGTCCTGGGTATCCAGGCAGACCGGCCATGCGTCCACATTGGCGAACTGCTTGAACAGCGCAGCCTTGCCTTCCATGACCGGCAGGGCAGCGGCGGGGCCGATGTTGCCCAGGCCCAGCACTGCGGAACCATCGGTGACGACGGCGATCGTGTTGCGCTTGACGGTCAGGTTGCGGGCCGCCGACGGGTCCTCCGCGATCGCGAGGCAGACGCGTGCGACACCCGGCGTGTA
>DIZT01000293.1:14159-15445 GCA_002427975.1 Micrococcaceae bacterium UBA6021
AGGTGCATCAGGAACGTGCGGTCCGAGACGTGCTGGACCGTGACGCCGTCGAGCGCGTTCAGCGAATCCTTGATGCGGTCCGCGTGCGCTTCGTCAGTGGTGTTGCAGGTGACGTCCACAACCAGTGTGTCGTGATGGGACTCGGTCACATCCAGTGCGGTAACGGCTGCGCCGGCCGCGGCGACAGCAGCAGCAAGCTCGCTCGTCGCGGTAAAGCTCGACGGCGCGGCGACGCGCAGGGTGATCGAGTTGCCGGGGCTCGGGTTCGCCATTGAAATTCCTCCTCGTAGGGTCCGTTCCCGGACCACCAATCCAACTGAATGTTTTCGTATTATGGATATTATTATCTGCAAAGTGGAAATGCAACCCTCTTGCGGTCATGTTTGGAGGCATCGCCTCCAGCCCTCTTGTGTTGTATGTTGAGTGTTCTAAGCAATTCTTTTCACGATGTGGATAAGAGTTGTCAGAATCTGAGCTAATAGGAGACAACGGAATGGCTGAAAAACCCGCCGGAGGCGTGCAGTCCGTCGAGCGCGTCTTCGAACTGCTGGAACTCATCACAGATGCCGGCGGAGACGTAACTCTCAGTGAGCTCTCGTCCTCCACGGACCTGCCGCTGCCCACCATCCACCGCCTGCTGCGCACGCTGGTCTCGCTCGGCTACATCCGCCAGCTGCCCAACCGCCGCTACGCGCTGGGCCCCCGGCTGATCCGGCTTGGCGAGGGTGCCAGCAAGCAGCTTGGAGCCGTGGCCCGTCCGCAGCTGAAGACCCTCGTGGAGCGCCTCGGCGAGACCTCCAACATGGCCGTGCTCGATTCGGACATGGTCATCTACGTGGCCCAGGTTCCCTCCATGCACTCCATGCGCATGTTCACCGAGGTGGGCCGCCGCGCCCACACGCACGACACCGGCGTCGGCAAGGCGATCCTGGCCCAGCTGGACGACGAGGTGGTGCGCGGCATCGTGTCCCGCAGCGGCATGCCCACCCCCACGTCCAAGAGCATCGGCGACATTGATGCCCTCCTTGCCGATCTCAAGCTGATCCGTGAGCGCGGCTACTCCATCGACGAGGAAGAGCAGGAGCTCGGCGTGCGCTGCTTCGCGATGGCCGTGCCCAACACGCCCACCCCTTCCGCCATCTCGGTCTCCGGGCCGATCACCCGCGTGGACCAGAGCTTCGCCGACCGTGCCGTGCCGTTGCTGCGCCAGGCCGCGATGGCGATCTCGGCGGAGCTCAACCAGAACTGACTCTTTCTCCCCGCGAAACGAGCGTTGACGGCAGTGT
>DIZT01000293.1:15469-18719 GCA_002427975.1 Micrococcaceae bacterium UBA6021
ACACTGCCGTCAACGCTCGTTTGGGCGGAGCTAGTGCTCCGCGTCGCTCGATGACTGGAGCGGGACTTCCTTGCCTGCGGCGTCGATCAGCTTGCCGCCCTCGAAGTGGTCGCCGTCGGCAAGGCACTTCAAGTCAGCTTCACTGACCACCCTGCCAGTGCCCGCCACGAACACTGACTGGTTGTCCGAGTTGCCGGCTTTGAGGTGGTTGAAGAGCAGATTCAGCAGGATGGCCATGACGGCGGCCGAGCTGATACCCGAGTGGAAGATCGTGGAGAACCAGGACGGGAACTGGTCGTAGAACTTCGGGGCCGCAATCGGGATCATGCCAAAGCCGATGGATGCGGCCACAATGACCAGGTTCATGTTGTTCTTGTACTCCACCTTGGCGAGCGTGCGGATGCCGCTGGCGGCCACCGTTCCGAAGAGTACGACGCCGGCGCCGCCCAGGACGGGGGTCGGAACCGCTGCGACCACCCGGCCCAGGATGGGCAGCAAGCCCAGGACCACCAGGATGAGCCCGCCGGCGCTCACCACGAAGCGGCTCTTGATGCCCGTGATGGCCACGAGGCCCACGTTCTGGGCGAAGGCGCTCTGGGTGAACGAATTGAACAGTGGCGAGATGGCGCTTGAGAGCATGTCCGCGCGCAGGCCGTCGCCGATGCGGCGCGAGTCCACCTTGGTGTCCACGATCTCGCCGACGGCGATGATGTCCGCCGAGGTCTCGGTCAGCGTCACCAGGATGACGATGAGCATCGAAATGATGGCCGCGACCTCAAAGGTCGGCGGGCCAAAGGCGAACGGCGTGGGGAAGGCAACCACATCGCCCTCGCCCACCTTGGAGAAATCCGCCATGCCGGTGACCAGGGCGATCACCGTGCCGATCACCATGGCCAGCAGGATGGACAGGCGCGAGATGGCCGCGTTGCCGACCTTGCTCAGCAGCAGCACGATGCCCATGGTGGCGGCGGCCAGACCGATGTTGGCGGTGCTCCCGTAGTTGGGGGCCTTGCTGTTGCCGCCCATGGCCCAGTTGGCCGCGACCGGCATGAGGGTCAGGCCGATTGTGGTGATGACCGTGCCTGTAACCACGGGTGGGAAGAACTTGATGATCTTGGAGAAGAGCGGGGTGATGGCCAGGCCGATCAGGGACGCCACTATGACCGAGCCGAAAACGGCCTGGATTCCGCCGCCGCCCTGCACGATCGCCACCATCGTGGAGACGCCGGCGAATGAGACGCCCTGCACCAGCGGCAGTTGCGATCCAAAGAACGGGATGCCCACGGTCTGCAGGATGGTGGCGAGGCCGCCGACAAACAGGCAGGCCGCGATGAGCAGGCCGATGTCCGTGGCGGACATGCCGGCTGCGGCTCCGATGATGAGCGGCGGGGCGATGATGCCGCCATACATGGTCAGGACGTGCTGGAAGCCGTAGGCGAAGGTGCTGCCGATGGAGAGGCGCTTGTCCTCGGGGCGGGCGGAGGGCTGGCGGCCGGGGCCGGCCGCGGCGGGGGACTTTTTCTTGAAGTTCATGGCAGACTTTCTGGTTCATGGCAGACATCTTTGTCTGGCTAACGTGGTCTGGCTGATTGTTCGATGGTGGGCCCCGGCCCGGAGTTTTTGGCCAGATAATGCGCGTTGACGAGGCCTGAAGGCGCCGTAGGTGGACAAAAACTCCGGGGCGGGGATAGTGGCTGGGTGTTGCCGGGAGGGTCTAGCAGAAGCCGGCGATGCCGTTCCAGGCGGCGGGGGCCGAGCCTGAGTTTTCACGCTGCACCGTGGCCTCGATCAGGCCGTAGGGGCGGTCGGCGGCGAAGAAGACCTCGTTGGGGTTGTCGAGCCCGAACGGGGAGAGGTCCACCAGGAAGTGGTGCTTGTTGGGCATCGAGAACTTGATCTCGTCCACTTCGCTGTGCGCCTCGAGGACCTTCTTGCCCATGTCGAACAGGGTCTGCTGCAGGGCGTGGGAGTAGTTCTCCGTGAAGCCCTCCAGGAGCAGGGCCTTGATGTCCTCGTAGCTCTTGTTGAAGTCCGTGGCCGAAAAATCCAGGCCCGTGCTGTAACGCCAGCGGGCCGAGACGTCCGTTGCCAGGATGCGGTCCGTAGTTTCCGGCAGCGTGGTGTATTTGTCGCGGGGGTAGCCGACAAAGCCGGACTGGGTGGTCTTCAGGACGGTCAGGTCCTTGAGCCCGGAGATCAGGTGCGTGGTGTTGCCGTCGCGGACCACGACGGCGGTGCGGACTTCCTGGCCGTTGCGGACAAAGCTGTGGTCGTGTCCGGCGCCGTGTGCCTGGATGCGGTCCCAGCTGTAGGACTCGGCCTCCCAGCGGCCGCCGGTGACCCATTCGAAGCCCGAGGTGAAGTGCTTGCTGAGGCGCAGCAGGAATGCCTCGGGGGAGCCGATGCCCTCACGGGCGAAGGCGTAGACGGTGTTCTTCTGGGTGTCTGTGGCGACGACGTGGGCGTTGTCGCCCTGCAGGTGCGCAGCCAGGAAATCGCCGCGCAGCTGCGAGGTGACGTTCAGGTCTTCTATCTGGTGGCGGTCGGTATCGCGGGTAACTTTGACGACGCGGACTTCAGCCTTGCCGTACTGGTTATCGCCGAGGACGATCTTGTTGCTCATGGTCATATCCCAACTTCTGCGAGGTGGAACCCTAAAGGTCCACCAACGAAATTAAGCGCGTGTTTCCAACGCGTTTCTGGTGGAGCCGACCCAACAAAAAAGAGCCGGCATCGATTGATGCCAGCTCATTACGACCCTGCCTGCTGCTCCCAGGTTACGTGACCTGGGCCACGAAGTGAGAAAAGCGTAGCCCACGCGAGCCGGTGCTGTACATCACTTCCGGGGAATCGTTATGTACTTTTCGATTGTGACCGGCCCCCATGCACCCCCGCCGCGGGAGTCTTGACGCCCGCTTCCACCCGGCCGTAGAGTTTCCACATAACAATAAAAGTTTTCCGAAGTGTGGAAAATCCAAGCAACCTGAATGAGGAGGAACAGATGTACTCGAAGGATAAGGACAACGTCGTGGAATTCCCGGCCCCGGGCCAGGAGCTGTCCCTGCCGTTCGGTGCCACGGACCCGGACTTCTATATTCCGGCCGACTGTGACCGTACCGGCGGGTTCTCCCGCTGGCTGCGCGCCCTCCCGGTGTTTGGCCGGCAGCGTCCCTAATCCCCACCGGCCCCGACGGACGCCGGACTCTGCGCAACAGAGCCAAGGGGCGGGGGGGACCCCGGGGGGGGGGGC
>DIZT01000293.1:18799-19088 GCA_002427975.1 Micrococcaceae bacterium UBA6021
GCCGCCCGCTTTTTCGCGCCCGGCGTGCCAGCGCCATTTAGACGGTTCCCTGCCCACCCGGTGGTTCGCGCCATCGCGTCAGCAGCGAACCATCGAAACGGCGGGGAAGGCTACCCGGCCACGAGCTTCCGTGCCGCTGCCGAGTGCTCCGCGATCAGCCCGGCTACGTCCAGGCCCGGGATCTGCCCGTCCACCACGCGCCACTGCCCGCCCACCATCACGCGGTCCGCACGGTCCGCCCCGCACAGCAGCAGCGCCGCCACCGGATCGTGGCTGCCGGAGAACCGCA
>DIZT01000293.1:19299-19477 GCA_002427975.1 Micrococcaceae bacterium UBA6021
GCTGCAGGTACAGCGCCTGCCGCGCCTCAAGGATCATGTTGGAGGCGTCGTTCGACGCCGATCCGTCCACGCCCAGCCCCACCGGCACCCCGGCTGCCTCGAGCTCCAGCACGCGGGCGGTGCCGGACGCGAGCCGCATGTTCGACGTCGGGCAGTGTGCGACGGCGGTGCCCGCGGC
>DIZT01000295.1:0-4994 GCA_002427975.1 Micrococcaceae bacterium UBA6021
CTGTAAAGGTTCTGGTCCGCGTCCGCGAGGAATCCCAGGGTGAGGGCCGCGAATGCGGCCCCTGCCGGGAGACCGGAGTCATCAAGGGCCCGGCCCCACACAGCGGCACGGGCGTTGTTGACGATCAGCGCCCCCGGCTGCGCAGGCACGATGCCCGCTACTTCGGTGATACCGGCTTCAGCCGCGCGCCGGAGTTCGGCATCCGACAGCGCACCCACCAGCTCCCAGCCCGTGCGCGGCGCGCCGACGCCCGTCCACGATTCGGTGACGGTGGACGGCGGAACCGGCAGCTCGACGTCGTCCTCCCCTGCCTTGGCAAGGCGGTCAAGTACCGCCGACAGCGGCACTGTCACGTCAATCGCAGAAGGTTCCGCAAGACCCATCGTGCGCAGCCCAAGGATGGTGGGAGTGGATTCCCCCAACAGGCGGGGCCGCAGCACGCACACGTATGCCGCGAGAACGGAGCCTGCGGCCTGCAGGCGGATGGCGCCGTCGTCGACGGTTTTGGCACGGCTGGCGAAGGTTCGCAGATCGGCGAGATCACGCGGATCGGCGAACCGGAAGGACTCGGTAAGTAGGTCAGACACAAAAAGAACACTACCGGCTGAACCTTGGTTGAGCAGCGTCGGGGCGGCGTCTAAAGTCGAACCATGACTGAAGCCGAAACCGGACTGCTGGCGTCACCCAGCGGCGACCCCACCGAAACGCTCATCCAACTCCTTGACCTCGGTGAGCTTGAAGGCGCCCGGACCGATGAGGACATCTTCCTTGGCCCGTCACAGCAGCAGCCACGGCAGCGGGTGTTCGGCGGCCAGGTGCTGGCTCAGTCGCTGGTCGCCTCCATGCGGACGGTGGACCCGGAACGGTTCGTCCATTCCATGCATGGCTATTTCCTGCGGCCAGGCGATGCCAACAAGCCCATCACGTTCGGTGTCCAGCGCCTGCGTGACGGCCGGTCCTTTTCGGCCAGGCGTGTCCACGCGTACCAGGAGGGCGTGCCCATCCTTTCGATGATCGCGTCCTTCCAGGACCCGGACGAAGGCCTCGACCACGAATCCAAGATGCCCGCCGGCATTCCCGATCCTGAGTCGCTGCCGAGCACGGCCGACCTGCTGGGCAAGTTCGACCACCCCATCGCACAACACTGGGCTTACGAGCGGCCTTTTGATATCAGGCACGTTGACCCGCCACTGTACGTTTCGGCCAAGGGCAAGAAGGAGGCCCGGAACGCCGTCTGGATGAAGACGTTCGGGCCCATGCCGGATGATTCGAACCTGCACCGGGCCGCCCTGGCCTACGCGAGCGACTACACGCTGCTGGAATCCATCCTGCGCCGCCACGGGCTGAGCTGGATCACGCCGGGCATGAGTGTGGCCAGCCTTGACCACGCGATGTGGTGGCACCGCCCCGCCCGCGTGGACGAATGGCTGCTCTACGTCCAGGAATCCCCCAGCGCCCAGGGAGCCCGCGGCCTCGCCACGGGCAAGATTTTTAACCGGGCCGGGCTGCACGTTGCCTCCGTGGCCCAGGAGGGCATGGTCCGGGTTCCCACCGACCTGAAAAACAAGGTGGTTGGCGCCTTCCAGTCCAAAGTCCTGGAGCACCAGATCCGCAAGGCCGGGCGGAACTGAGGCTGGGCGGAACTGGCTGACTTCCGGCAGGCAGCAGAAAGGCCGGCTCCCCTGACGGGGTGCCGGCCTTTTCTTTGCGATCAGTCGCGGGTGAGGCGGCGGTGGGTCACGCGGTGCGGCTTGGCCGCATCGGGTCCCAGCCGCTCCACCTTGTTCTCCTCGTAGGATTCGAAGTTGCCCTCGAACCAGTACCACTTGGCGGGGTTCTCCTCGTCGCCTTCGTAGGCCAGGATATGCGTGGCCACCCGGTCCAGGAACCAGCGGTCGTGCGATACCACGACGGCGCAGCCGGGGAACTCCAGCAGCGCGTTTTCAAGGCTGCTGAGGGTCTCGACGTCGAGGTCGTTAGTGGGTTCGTCAAGGAGGAGCAGGTTACCGCCCTGCTTGAGGGTCAGTGCAAGGTTGAGGCGGTTGCGCTCACCACCGGAGAGCACCCCGGCCTTCTTCTGCTGGTCCGGACCCTTGAAGCCGAAAGCGGCAACGTAGGCGCGGGACGGCATTTCTACGTGGCCCACCTGGATGTAATCGAGGCCGTCGGAAACAACTTCCCACAGGGTCTTGTTCGGGTCGATGCCGCCGCGGCTCTGGTCCGCGTAGGAGATCTTGACCGAATCGCCGATCTTCAGCTCTCCGCCGTCGAGCGGCTCCAGGCCCAGGATGGTTTTGAACAGCGTGGACTTGCCCACGCCGTTGGGGCCGATGACGCCAACGATGCCGTTGCGGGGAAGCGTGAAGGACAGGCCCTCGATCAGGGTGCGGTCATCGAAGCCCTTCTGCAGGTTCCTGGCTTCCAGGACCAGCCCGCCCAGGCGCGGGCCCGGCGGAATCTGGATCTCTTCGAAGTCAAGCTTGCGGGTGCGGTCAGCCTCGGCCGCCATCTCCTCGTAACGGGCCAGACGGGCCTTGGACTTGGTCTGGCGGCCCTTGGCGTTGGAGCGTACCCACTCGAGTTCCTCGGTGAGGCGCCTGGCCTGCTTGGCGTCCTTCTTGCCCTGGACTTCCAGGCGGGCACGCTTCTTCTCCAGGTAGGTGGAGTAGTTGCCTTCGTAGGGGTACAGGTGGCCGCGGTCAACCTCGGCGATCCATTCCGCGACGTGGTCAAGGAAGTACCGGTCGTGGGTGACGGCCAGGACTGCGCCCGCGTAGTTGGAGAGGTGCTGTTCCAGCCACAGCACGCTCTCGGCGTCCAGGTGGTTGGTGGGCTCGTCCAGGAGAAGGAGGTCAGGCTTCTGCAGCAGGAGCTTGCAGAGCGCCACACGGCGGCGTTCACCGCCCGAGAGCAGTGTCACGTCGGCGTCCGCCGGCGGGCAGCGGAGGGCGTCCATGGCCTGCTCAAGCTGGGAGTCGAGGTCCCAGGCGTCCGCGGTGTCAATGGCCTCCTGAAGGTGGCCCATTTCTTCGAGCAGGACGTCGTAGTCAGCGTCGGGGCTGGCCATCTCCTCGGAGATTTCGTTGAAGCGCTGGATCTTGCCGTAGATCTCGCCGACACCTTCCTGGACATTGCCCAGGACAGTCTTTTCCTCGTTCAGCGGCGGTTCCTGCAGCAGGATCCCCACGCTGTAGCCGGGGCTGAGCCGGGCCTCACCGTTGGACGGGGTGTCCAGGCCGGCCATGATCTTCAGAATGGTGGACTTACCGGCACCGTTCGGGCCGACAACACCGATTTTGGCGCCCGGGAAGAAGGACATGCTTACGTTGTCAAGAATGAGTTTTTCGCCAACTGCCTTGCGGGCATTGGTCATTGTGTAGATAAATTCCGCCATGGTTCCAAATCTAGTGGGTTGGCGGGCATAACTCACATTCGAGGCGTCAGGAAGCCGCCCCGACGAAGCACCTGCCGCTCGCCAGGACCGGAAGAACGGTGACCGTGACGTTGCCGTCCCGGACCTGTCCCAAGACGCAGGCTGTGCCCTGCAGGACAGCCGATTCGATGGCGTCGGCTTCCAGTCCGGTAGGCGTGCGGCTCGCCGACACTTCCAGCGCCGCCGCGGGAATACCGGCGCCGGTCAGGGCATCGGTCACCTGGGCGGTGGCAGGCTTGGGTGACGCCGCTGCAAGCCTGACCAGTGCATCCGTCACGGTCTGCTTCATCACCGCGGTGGCCGGGTCCTCCGCCATGGCGGAGGCTCCGGGGCGGGCGGTGCGCTGTTGGGTTGCTGTGGGCGCCGAAGTGGTGGCTTGGCCGGTGCCGGTAGTGGCAAGGCCCGTTGGGGTGGCGGCGGATGGCCCGGTGACCGATGGGGATCCGCCGGTGCAGGCTGCAAGCGCGAATGCCAGCAAAAGGAGGCTCCCTGCGAGCGCCGCCGGCGCCCTTCCGGTGCGGGATGCACCCTGCCGGGAATGGGCGGTCCGGCTGGTGACTGGGGTTGCCTGCCGGTGGTCCGTCTCGCGCTTCATGCCGCCATTCTCCCACGAGGCCACGCCTTGAACGGACGGCCCCGGGTGCCGGCGGACTGCCGGCACCGGGCACGCACATGTCCCACGCGGTAGCCAGTGCCTCCACTTTCAGACGGAAGATCCGGCGAGTTCGCCTGTTTCAGAGTCCACCGGGATGTAGTTGCCGTCTGCATCCTCGAGGAAGACTGTCGACGCTGCGACGTCGTCATCCGCGTCCTCCCCTTCGCCCGGTCCCCCGCCGTCTTCGTCGGGATCGGCCGGGCTGATTTCACCCGCGTTCGCCGTCTCCTGCCCCGACGCGCCATTGCCTGATGCGAGGTGCAGTGCGCTGTCACTGGTACGGATGTAGTTGGCCGACCCCCGCTTGAGGTCGTGTCCCACGGAATCCGCATCGATTTCGGCCGAATGGTAGATTCGGCCATCTTTCTCCCATTGGCGAAGCTTGAGCCGGCCCACCACGATGACACACTGGCCCTTCTTGATGCTGCAGGCCATGTTCCCGGCGAGCTGGCGGTAGCCCTGGACGTTGAACCAATTGGTGTGCGTATCCACCCAGGTACCGGAAGCGCGGTCAAAGCGCCGCGCCGTTGAACCGAGGCGGAACGAGGCGGTGCCAACACCGCCCGGAGTTGTGGAGGTCTTGACATCCGTGGCAACGAAGCCCCGGAACGTTTGGTAGTCACTCATCGTCTTGTCCTGTCTCGAAAGGTGGTGCCTTAGCGGCAGAACCAGCTTCGCGCGGACTGCACCGGGCCGCGAGGGACAACTTCGCGTATGTGCACAACCCTGCCTGAAACCGCCTTGTTGAGGACAAGTGCGGCAGCGGGCCACGCTGACGCGGCTGACGCCGGGGCCATGTAGACTTTTTTACGGGCCGGATTTCTGGTCCTGGCGCCACGTGCCCCAGTAGCTCAGGGGATAGAGCAGCGGCCTTCTAATCCGCCGGTCGGGGGTTCGATTCCCTCC
>DIZT01000295.1:5135-5523 GCA_002427975.1 Micrococcaceae bacterium UBA6021
ACCCCGGTCTTCGGACCGGGGTGTTCTTGTTTATTCGGAGGCAGTGCCCGCTTGCTGAATCAGGTCACGCGTAGGGCAACACGAGTTCCGCGTAGCGTGCCTTCACGGTCTCCACGACAGTGTCGCCGTCGGCGTCCCAGACCTCCTGATTGAAGATTTCGACTTCGATGTCGCCCGTGTACCCGGCCTCCCGCACCCAGGTGCTGATCGTGGCGAAGTCGATGACACCGTCGCCCATAAAGCCCCGGGACAGCAGCGGATCAGCCGCGATGGGCATGTTGAAGTCGCACACCTGGTAGGACGCGATCCGGTCTTCGCGACCGGCGCGTTCGATCTGCGCCTTCAGTTCCGGGTCCCACCAGACGTGGAAGGTGTCGACGGCGACGCC
>DIZT01000295.1:5641-5933 GCA_002427975.1 Micrococcaceae bacterium UBA6021
GGAAGGTGTCGACGGCGACGCCCACAGCCTGCGCATCAAACGTGGTTGCCAGATCCAGGGCCTGGCCCAGGGTGGAGATGACTGCGCGGTCCGCTGCGTACATGGGGTGCAGGGGTTCCAGCACCAGCCGGATGCCGTTCCCGGAAGCGAACGGGACCAGGTCAGCCAGGCGGTCTGCCACCCGCCGGCGGGCGGCCACAACGTCCTTCTCCCCCGGCGCCAGCCCGCCGACCACCAGGAACAGATCCCTGGTGTCCAGCGCAGCAGCTTCGAGGATGGCGGCGCGGTTGTC
>DIZT01000295.1:6019-6335 GCA_002427975.1 Micrococcaceae bacterium UBA6021
GCGTCCCTGATCAGCTTCGCGGCCTTGTCCAGCCCGGCTTCTGCAACGCGGTCGCGCCACGGGGCGATCGCCGGGATTCCGGCACGGACGCAGCCGCCAACCACTTCGGCGAGCGTCCATTTCTTGGTGGTGGCGCTGTTCAGGGACAGCCGGGAAAAGTCGCTCATACTCCCACTCCATTGATGCGAAGGTAGTCGGACATCCGGAACGCGGCCAGCGCCGGGTCCTTCAGCAGCCCGGCCTTGTCGGCCAGTTCGAAGGTCCTGGCCAGGTGGCAGACGGAGCGGCCGGAGTGCAGGCCGCCCACCATCTGGAA
>DIZT01000295.1:6477-6791 GCA_002427975.1 Micrococcaceae bacterium UBA6021
GCGCTGAAGATGTGCTTGCCCAGGTCCCGGGTGGAATCGAGGATGGCACGTCCCTTAGCGGCGTCGCCGGCGTCGTAATGCTGCAGGGCAACCGACGCCGCGGGGTAGATGGCTGCGAAAATTCCCAGGAGCGCGTCCGAGTGGTGACTGCCGTCGCCGTCGATCAGTTCCGGGTAGTTGAAGTCATCGCCCGTGTAGAGCCGGACGCCTTCGGGCAGGACGGCACGGAGGGCCACTTCATGGCTGGCATCCAGCAGGGATACCTTCACGCCGTCCACCTTGTCCGCGTGCTCGCGGATCAGGGACAGGAACGT
>DIZT01000295.1:7089-7322 GCA_002427975.1 Micrococcaceae bacterium UBA6021
CAGTGCGGGATCGAACATGGTCCCGAGCCAGTGCAGGATGACGGGCTGGTCTACTTCCTCTAGCAAGGTGGAGTACACCTTCAGGTAGTCGTCCGGACCGGTGGCCACGCGGGCCAGGGCCCGGGAGGCCATCAGGATGACCTTGGGTCCGGCTTCACTGACGACGGCGATCTGCTCGCGGTACGCGTCCAGAACGGCAGCAAGACCGGCGCTGCCGTTGGGTAGTGTGGCGA
>DIZT01000295.1:7579-7801 GCA_002427975.1 Micrococcaceae bacterium UBA6021
GTCAAGTCCCATCCCGCGCTGGGCGGTGTCCATGGCGTCCGCTACCCCCAGGCCATAGGACCAGAGTTCGTGCCGGTACGCCATGGTGGCGTCCCAGTCGAGGCTGGCCGGGGCACCTGGTGTGTTGTCCGCCAGGACCTCGGGAATGACGTGCGCAGCGGCGTAGGCACGCCGGGAGGTGAGCGGGGCGGTGGGGCGGGCCCACGACACCCCGCCCTGGAG
>DIZT01000212.1:0-1324 GCA_002427975.1 Micrococcaceae bacterium UBA6021
CCGCATCAGGTGCCGCGAAAACCACGATGACGGACTTCGCGGGCAGCATGTCCGCTGTGATCCCTATCGCGTCGACGGCGAAGATTAGTTTTGATCAGGTCGGCGGTGCTATCGCGACCATGACGCAGCACGGGCAGACCGCGCAACAGTCCTCCCAGAACCTCGCCAACCTCATCCAGTCCCTCGTCCGCCCGAACGCGATGGCGTCCGCTGCCATGTCGCAGCTCGGCATTGACACGACGGACCTCGCCCGGCATCTCGGTGAACGCGGGCTCTCAGGGTCCCTGAAAATCGTTGACGACGCGATCAAGGCACACACCCAGGATGGCATGGTCTTCACCGGGACCATGAAGGATAACGCCAACGCCACCAAGGCCATGGACACCATCATGGGGCAGATGTCCCCAACCATGGCGAAACTCTCCACAGGACTCAAAGACGGTTCAGTGTCCATCAAGCAGTACTCCAAAGACACCAAGGACATGGGCGGCGAAGCGGGGGCTCTCGGGCTCCAGTTCATGTCCCTCTACAAAGCTAACTCGGGTGTCACGGACTCACTGAAGGCCGGGAAGCCCGCCTACGAAACGTACGCCGCAGCACTCCGCGACACTCTCGGGAACGTGACTGCGATGCGCGCCGCGCAAATGCTCCTCATGAACAACGGCAAAGAGTTCGAAGCGAACATCAAAGCCATCGGGGACGCGGGCAAGAAAACCGGGCAGGACATTTCCACGTGGGCGGACATGCAGTCCACCCTGTCCGTGAAAATGGACCAGACGAAGGCCATGGTCTCCAATCTTGGTATCGAAATGGGCACGAAACTGTTGCCCGTCGCGAAGGACCTTGTCGGCGGCTTCACGGACCTGTTCCACGGCTTCGAACAGGGAAACCCTGTCATTCAGGGGCTCGCCGATCTTCTGGGCGTTGTTGTGGCGGGCTCCGTCGTCAACTTTGGCATCAAAATGGGCAAAATGGTGGCCAGCACCATCACCGGTTTCGTTGATATGGGCGCCGCCGCTATCGCCCAATCCACCCTGTTTGTCAAGGGCATGATGGCCGACGAAATGGCTATCGGACAGTTCTCAACCAAAGCCGAAATTGCTGGGGCCAAGGTGAAGGGCGCCCTCGCCGTGGCCGGCACCGCGGCGGGAATGCTCGGAGTCGCACTACTTCTTGGAAGCGTAGGGACCGAAAAGGCGGTCGTTAGCACGGACACCCTTACCAGGGCGCTCATAGATTTCTCTGACGCCGCCAGTAAGGCCGGGAAAACGGAGCTTGACGGCCAGTTCAGCAACTGGGACAAGGTGTTCGGCGGGACCGTCGA
>DIZT01000212.1:1438-2001 GCA_002427975.1 Micrococcaceae bacterium UBA6021
CACTGGTTTGACCCGCTCAATAAGGCCATCGGGCAGGCGCAGACCCCACTCGGTGAGATCGATGACAGGATCGGCAAGGTAGGTGACCAGCTCGGCAAACTGGCTACCGGCGGCTCCATTGACGTCGCGGCTAAGTCGTTCGACGGGCTCGCGCTGACATGGAAAAAGCAGGGCGGAAGCGTACAGGACCTGCTCGATAAGATGCCCGCCTACAAGCAGTCACTCATCGATTCAGCGGCCGCCTCAGGTATCCAGCTTGGCGCGCAGGAACTCACTGAATACGCCATGGGCAAGGTCCCGCAGAAGATGCTCGACGCGATGTCAGCGACCCAGAAGTACACGGACGCCACAGGCCAAGTAAAGCCCATCACCCCAGCCCTGCAGAAGTCCTTGGACGATGCCGGAGTCTCGGCCGAGGGCCTTGCTAAGGACCTCAGCAAGGTGCTCGACGGGATGCTTGCCACGGGCATGGCTACCGAAACGTCACGCTCTGCCACGGCGAACTTCAACAAAACCCTCCGTGACGCTGACACTGCAGTCGCGGATCTTATCAAGTCCAACGT
>DIZT01000212.1:2083-2524 GCA_002427975.1 Micrococcaceae bacterium UBA6021
GTCCAACGTGGACGTCTCCAATGCGTTGAACGCCACCGGCACCGACTTCAACCTTGCCTCCGACGCCGGCGCTACCCTGAACGAAAAGTTCACGGCGGTCAAGGACAAGGGCCTCGCGGTTGCCAAATCATTGGTTGGGCAGGGGAAAGACTCCGTCGTTGGGGCTTTGCAAGACACCTACGACAATATGCTCAAAGCAGCCGATGCGGAGGGTATCCACGGCCAGGCCGCAATTGACCTGACCCGGAACCTGTTGGGCATCCCTAAGAACGTGGATGTGAAGGCGTGGATGGACTCGGCTGCAGCCCAGGCCGCAGCGGACAACCTCGGAACAACTGTGAGCAACCTGGACGGTAAGACTATCCACTTGTACGCGCAGGCCAACATCCAGGATGCGTGGAACAACATATCGGCGTTGCAGGCTCACGCGCAGGACGCTTC
>DIZT01000212.1:2604-6285 GCA_002427975.1 Micrococcaceae bacterium UBA6021
TCGCTGGGGGCGGCATGATCCCTGGCACCCCGCCTAGCGCCCCGAACGTGGACAACATCCTTGCCACGGTCGACGGGAAACCGTTGAAGGTCCGGTCTGGGGAGTTCATCAACAACGAACCGTCCACGAAGATGAACCTGCCGTGGCTGAAAGCGTCCAACGCCGGGCTGAACATCGGGGCCGCGATGCGGGCGACCTACACGGCGGGTTACGCGTCCGGCAACATCCAGGCACCCGCACAAGCCCGTGGCGGTTCCGTCATCAACAACAACATCAGCGTGCAGACCAACGCTTCAGCCCAGCAGATCGCTGCTGAAGTCGCGTGGACTCTGCGCACCCAATAACCGAAAGGGGTCCCTCGTGACCTTCACATTCGCTGCGGCGGTCGCTTGGGACCCTATCGGGAAGCAGGCTGTCAAGAACGTCTCTTTTCAGGTGTACACGACCGTGGACACCGGCTACACCACCCCGCTGGCTATCACTGACCCGTTCGGCGCGGCCATTCCGGGCAACATCCTCAACAGCGGTTCCCAGGGCGTGTTCCCCCAGTTCAACCAGGCCACCAACGCCGCTGTCGTCATCACAGACCCGGCCCACACGTACGCGTGGACGTGGAACTGTGTACCCACGGACGCGGCTGTCGCCAACTTCATCAGCAACACGGGCTCCGCCACCACAGGTCAACTAAATTCCGCTTATGCCCCCGTCACCGGGTCGAAGAATTACGCAACCCGCAGCCATCTCCGCACCATCGAAACGCAGTACCAGCCGCGCACGCTCGACGTGCAGACGCTCCCCGGGCTGACCCTTGGCAGCGGCTCAACCGCGAACCAGCTTATCTACAACGGTGGCGACGCCGCGCCTTTCCGGTTCTCTGAATGTGACGGTACCGTTGCCCTTGCCGCATCAGGCGGGGGCGTCTACGCGGTTAGTCCGTCGGCAGGGGACCAGCGGAAGCTGTCTAAAGTTGACTTCATGGTTCAAGCCCCGGTTTTCGAACTTGGTATCTACACCATTGATCCGGTGAACTTCCTGGAAATCCGCTTGGACGGGGTACTTGTCCGCGCCGCCGCCCTGTTCGGGGCATCAGGTGCCGGGCAATGGTATCCGATTACTCTATCCGATGCACGCCCCGTACATGTTGAAATACGCATGTTCAACCAATCACTTATTGGTGTCCGGGTGGATCAGACTCTTAGCTCGATCTGGGCGCCGACATCGCCGCTCCGCCCAACGCGTGCGTTCTTCCTTGGAGACTCGTTCATGGGTGGTGTGGGCAGCAGTATCGGTCGCGGTTTCCCTTTCGACGTGTGCGACATCCTCGGATGGGAATGCCTCAACGGCGGTGAACAGGGCACCGGATACACCAACGCCGGAACGGGCCTAGAACAGACCTTTCAGGGACGGATAACACCGTTTGTGGTTCCGCAAAATCCTGACGTTATCGTAATACTCGGCTCTATCAACGACTACTCTGTTTCCATCACGGACACGGTGGCGCTCAAGGCCGCAGCGAAAGCAGCGTTTGCGGCACTGAATACCGCGTTGCCCACAGTCCCCGTGTTTGTATTCGGTGTGCAGCGCGCCCACGGCTCAGACACCGGAAATACCATCTACAACAATATGGATACGGCCATAACCCAAGCGGCTTCTGAGTCTGGTCCTACCGTGAAAGCGGTCTACCCAACCTCCGGGTGGTTCACAGGGACCGGGTCGACAGGTTCACGCACCGTCACGGATGGGGTAACAACCAGCGCATCCACAACCATTACGTCGGCCACGGCAGCGTTTACCTCCAGTGATGTAAGCGCCCCGATCAGCGGCTCTGGTATCCCGGCCGGCGCAACCATCTCATCGGTAACGAACGCCACAACAGCAGTCATTTCCGCCGCTGCGACACTGACCGCAACCGGCGTTTCCGTCACTATCTCTAACCAGCGTAATGACGGCAACGCGGATACCTACGTTGACGTAACGAAGCACCCGACAAGCGCGGGGCACCGCGCCTACGCCATGCGGGTAGCTGACCAAATACGTACTGCTTACCCGGGCGCCATTTAGGGGCAAATCACACCAGTGCGATGCGGGACAAGATGAGATCAGCGATGGCCTTGTGTCCCGCATCGTTCGGGTGGAAAGTGTCGGATACCCCGGCCCAAGTCTTGACGCCTTCGGCCCCATGGTTTCCGGCGGCGTTGTATAGGTCGAGAACATCGACGTACTGGCCGCCATTTTTGACGCACGCATCCTTGATGGCGTAATTGAACGGCAGCGTCTGCGCATCTCCCGGACTCCAAGTGCCGACGCACAGCAAAGCCGCACCGGGGGAAGGCGTACGGATCTTGGTGATAAGGGCCGCGTACTGGTCCCGGAAAGCCCCGAGGTCAGTCTTAGGGACGTCGTTCGTTCCAAGTTCGATAATCGCCAGGTCCAAGTTCTCGGGTGCGGAGACGAGGTTACTTACCTGGTTCACGCCAGCACCTGAAAATTGCGCTTTGGTCTCCTCGACCGCCATCGTCGCGGATAGGCCGGCGACCACCAATGGGCGGAAACCCTTATTCTCGGCGGAGGTATAGAGCCCATAGGTGAGTGAGTCGCCCGCGAAAAGGACTCGCAGGGGGCGGTCAGTGGGCTTCTTCACCCGAACCTTCGCGCCTTCGGCCTGCTGGGCTGTTTTGTTCACTAACTGAATTAGCTTCACTTTCGAGGCCTCCACCGCATGGTGGGGGCTCTTTTCTTGCCCAAAACCTATTGGAGGCTGCCTTGCCCGCCGTCGTATTCGCAGCCGTGACCCTCACCCAGTACCAGGTGTATGTGTCGTCCACGTCCAGTATTTTCGGTGCCGGGACCGACGTGGGATTGATCAGCATTACGGGGTTGCGTGACCTGCCGGGGATTCGTCAGGGGAACGTGAACCGTGGCCAGAAGGATGGGGCATTGCCGGGCCTGAACTTTGTTGGTGAACGAACGATTGGCATCAACTACCAGATCACGACCACCAGCGCGGGCACTGAGGCTGCCCTCGCGTCGGCGTCTGCCGCGCACCAGAACGTTATTGACCCGTCCACGATCTGCATGATGTCCGGCGACTACCTGAGGCAGAAAGCCGGGGCCGGTACGGTCAAACCCGTCTACTCGGGCATGGTCCAGCTCCCGACCCGGGCAAACCCGCTCATCTTCTTCGGCCGCCCGGTCAGGTTCAGCGCACCCATCAGCACCGACTACCAGTACGGGCGCGTCGATATTGCCACCGAATGGTCCTGCCCCGACGGGTTGCTTTACGACAACACGATCGTGTCCGGCTCGCGCGGGCTCCCCAACCCCACATCGGGGATGACGTTCCCCGCCACATTCAACCTCACGTTCGGGGCGTCCTCCGGCGGTTCCTTCCAGATGAACAACACGGGCGCCTACAACACGTCCCCGTTCTTCACCATCACCGGGCCCGTGTCGTACCCGATCATCACCAACCAGACGACCGGGCAGCAAATCAAGCTCAACATCGTCATTGGCGCCGGCGACACGTTGGCCGTCGACTGCCAGTCCGGGACCGTCACGCTCAACGGCGCGAACCGCAACAACACCGTCGACATCACCACCACATTCTTCCAACTCACGCCCGGGACCAACACCATCGGCTACGGTTCCGCGGACTCCGCCGCCGTCACATCCCAGCTCACC
>DIZT01000212.1:6442-6894 GCA_002427975.1 Micrococcaceae bacterium UBA6021
AACCGTGACGAGTCGATCCAATACTCGGGCATCGCATGGAACACTGCCATGGGCTCCGGCGACGCGACGCTGACGATTGCTGGGAAGGGCCTGACCAGTTACTTCACACAGGTCACGGCCACCAAGTCCTACAACGTCCCGATCAGCCCCGCGCAGCTCCTCTACAACGTCGTCACTGACACGCAGAACCAGCCCGCCGCCAACATCCGGCTCACACCACGGCTCGCGTTGAACTCGCCCCCACCGAACATCACACCCTCCTACACCGTCAACCAGGAAGTCACGGCAGCGCAGATCATCGCCGACTGCACCGCCGCGGTCACCCCCGGCACGGGCGGTGTGGACTACTACGTCACCGACGCTTTCGTGAACGGGGCACCCGCGCACACGTTCAACATCGCAGCCCCCCGCTGCGGACGCGACCAAACCACGTCCGGCGCGACCATCAACCT
>DIZT01000220.1:0-179 GCA_002427975.1 Micrococcaceae bacterium UBA6021
GGCTCGCTCCTCATCCCGAAATCCTCTCACAAACATTTCTTAGAAGTCGGCCGAAGCTTCTTTGAGTGAGAATGGGTTCTGAGAGGAAATCCGGCCTTCGCCGGCCCTCCGGGCGGCATCGCCGACGCTTTCTCAAAATCGGGCGTTTGCTGGAAGATGCCGATCGTCGAGCCGGGCGG
>DIZT01000220.1:413-2686 GCA_002427975.1 Micrococcaceae bacterium UBA6021
GGCCAACTAGGGTCAATCATCTATGGAAGCGCGGGGTGATGAGGCCAAGCCGGCGCCGTAGGCGGCGCGCACGAGCTGAGGCGCGGCGAGGCCCCGGAAAACACGTGCCAATGGATCACAAGGTGCAATCTCGGCATCTATACCTCCTCACATGGTCCTCTGGTTAAGAAGGATATACGGAGGAATGTTGACAAGGTGACCCTCTGTACTAGAGGCTAGTCCAGTGATATTGTAATCGACATCACATCAGGTCCTTCCGTGGAGGAACAACGATGACCGGTCCCGTCATATCGATATTCGTTCCGGCGTTGGCGTTCCTGTTCGGGGTATCCGATCGGCTTCCGGTCCCCGGCGGGCCAAGCTGCCGCCGGGGACCGTTGTGATGAATTCTTCTTAGGCGCCTGGCAACAACCCCAAATACCCCTACCGGGCACCGCGCCCGGAACATCAGACCAATGGAGTGATGATGACTGTTCAACAAGTGACCAGGGAGCAGGCCGTACGGCGTGCCACCGTGGCCAGCGTGGTTGGAACAACCATTGAGTGGTACGACTTTTTCCTTTACGGAACGGCGGCTGCCCTGGTTTTTCCGCAGCTGTTCTTTCCGGGCCAGTCCGCCTTCGCCGGCATTCTGGCGGCCTTCGGCACCCAGTTTGTCGGCTTCGTGGCACGTCCGGTCGGCGCTGCGATCTTCGGCCACTTCGGTGACCGCATCGGCCGTAAGACCACGCTGATGGCAACACTGTTCCTGATGGCCTTCGGCACGGTGCTGATCGGGCTCCTTCCCACGTATCAGAGCATCGGTGTCGCCGCTCCTATCCTGCTGGTGCTGCTGCGGATCATCCAGGGCATCGGCGTCGGCGGGGAATGGGGAGGATCCGTCCTGCTCAGCATGGAATGGGGAAACCAGCAGAAACGGGGCCTGTCCGCGTCCTGGCCGCAGATCGGGGTGCCACTCGGCCTTGTCCTCTCCACGGGAGCTGTGCGCCTCACCTCGGCAGTCACGGGCACAGAAGGATTCGCCGCTTTCGGCTGGAGGATTCCCTTCATTCTGAGCATCATCCTGATCGGCGTCGGCATGTTTGTCCGGATGCGCGTTGTTGAGAGCCCGGAATTCGAGGCTGTCCGCCTGTCCAACAAGGTGATCAAGAACCCGGTGCTGGAAGCTATCAGGCGCCAGCCGAAGCAGATCCTGCTCTCGGCCCTGCTGCGGACTTCCGAGCAAGCGCCGTTCTACCTGTTCATCACCTTCGTGCTCACCTACGCCACGAAGCAGCTGAAGCTCAACAGCAACTCCATCCTGGATGACACGCTCATCGCGGCCGCACTGGGACTGATCAGCATCCCCCTGTTCGGCCGGCTCTCGGACCGCTTCGGCCGCCGCCGGGTGTACGGGATCGGCATCGTCCTGACCGCACTGTTCGCTTTCCCCTACTTCGGGCTCCTGAACACCGGCAATGCCCTGCTGGTCGGAATCGCCGTCGTCGTGAGCCTGCTCCTGCACGATATCCAGTACGGACCGCAGGCGGCACTGATCGCCGAAAGCTTCGACCCGGACATCCGCTACACCGGTGCAGGCATGGGCTACCAGCTCGCCAGCGTGATAGCCGGCGGCCCGGCACCGCTGATTGCCGCCGCCCTGCTGGCGAACTACGGCGATTCCACAGCAATCTCCATCTACATCATCATCTGCACCGTCATCAGCATGGCCGCCCTGATCCTTCTGCCAAAGGCCGCACACGCCCTGGCCGCCACAACCCCGAAAACCGTAGGAAACCCCGCATGAGCATCCAAGAAGAAAGCCTCGAAGACATGAGCCCGCAGGGTGGCCGTCTTCAAGAACCGGCACCGGACCTAAGCCCCCGTGTTGCCCCCTCCGAGGACGGATCCGGCGGAGCCTTGAAGGATCTGTTGGTTCTGGACCTGACCCGGATACTCTCGGGCCCCTTCGCCACCATGACCCTGGCGGACCTCGGCGCCGACGTGATCAAAATCGAACAGCCCGGCCAGGGCGACGACACCCGCCAGTGGGGCCCGCCCTTCCAAGGCGAAGAAGCCGCCTACTTCCTCTCCGTCAACCGCAACAAGCGCAGCCTCGCAGTTGACCTGAAATCAGCCCAAGGCCTGGCCGCCGTGCGCCAACTGGCACTGAAAGCGGA
This sequence comes from Micrococcaceae bacterium UBA6021, assembly GCA_002427975.1. Classification (GTDB taxonomy): domain Bacteria; phylum Actinomycetota; class Actinomycetes; order Actinomycetales; family Micrococcaceae; genus Arthrobacter. Next base: position 2,573 of record DIZT01000220.1, read on the forward strand.
CGTACTGGTCGAGAACTTCCGCCCCGGCACGGCCGCCCGACTGGGCCTGGGCTACGAGGACCTCTCCACCCAGAACCCCGGGCTCGTTTACGCCTCCATCAGCGGCTACGGACA
>DIZT01000220.1:2732-4843 GCA_002427975.1 Micrococcaceae bacterium UBA6021
AGCGGCATCATGAGCGTGACCGGTGAAGCAGACGGCCCGCCCGTCAGGGTCGGGGTCAGCAGCGCCGACCTCGTCGCCGGCATGTGGGCGACCATCGGCATCCTGGCCGCCCTGCACGAGAAAAAGCGCACCGGGGCCGGCCAGTGGGTCGACATCAGCCTGCTCGACGGGTCCGTGTCCTGGCTGACCTATGTTTCCAGCGGATACTTCGCCAGTGGCCAGACACCCCAACGCTACGGTTCGGCGCACCCCACCATCGCCCCCTACCAGGCATTTGCCACCGCCGACGGGTTCGTCATGGTCGCCGTGGGAAACGACGGATTATGGAGACGCTTCACCACCGCCCTGAACCGCGAAGATCTGGCGGCCGACGAACGGTTCGCGTCCAACCCGTCCAGGGTCGCACACCGCACCACCCTCATCCCCCTCCTCGAGGAGATCATGCTCACCCGCACCACCGACGAATGGGTGCAGGCACTCGACCTGGCCGGTGTACCGGTCGGCCCCATCCAGACCGTCGACCAGGCCCTCAAAGACCCGCAGGTCATCGCACGGGGCATGGTGGCCGAACTGCAGCACCCCACCGTCGGAGCAATGAAAATGGTCGGCTGTCCCGTCCGGCTCACACGCACCCCGGCCTCCATCAGGACCGCCCCGCCCCTGCTGGGCCAGCACACCGATGACATCCTGGCCGGTCTTGGCTTCAGCACAAACCGCATAGCTTCCCTGCGCGAGGCCGGTGCAGTCCAGTGACCTCACCGAGCCCGGCAGAGCTGGACACCATGACCCTGGACGACTCCGGGTCCGTCGCGACCCTGACCATCGGAACAGGACAGCGCTTCAACGCCCTCGGAATGGAGGACTGGGAAGCCCTGGAACGCGCGGCCACCTCACTGGCGGAACACGAAGCACTCAGAGCCGTCGTCATACGCGGCCGTGGCGGGGTGTTCTGTTCCGGCTCGGACCTGCGGGAATGGGAAGACGCTTCCCCGGAGGCGGTCAGCGCCAGCTTCGCCGGCATGGAATCAGCACTGCAAGCCATCGAAGACCTTCCCGTCCCCACCGTCGCCGCAGTGGAAGGCTTCGCGACCGGGGCAGGATGCCAACTCGCCCTGGCCTGCGACCTTCAACTCATGAACCACTCCGCCAAAATCGGCATGCCCATAGCCCGGCTCGGCCTGCTGGTGCCGGCGACCTTCGCCAACCGGATGTCGCTGCGGATCGGCCCTTCCAGGACCAAAGACCTGCTCTACGGCGGACGGCTGCTCACCGCCCAACAAGCCAACGACATCGGCCTCATCACCACAATGGTCGCCGACAACGAAATCGACACGGCACTGGGAGAACTCCTCACCCGCTGGGAACCCCTTTCGGCCGCATCACTGCGGGCATCCAAAGCCGCAGTGGACCTCGGGCTCAGCCCGGTTGCGCACCCCGCCCGGAACGCACCACAAGGCCCGGCATCGGACCCGCAGGAATTTGCCTGGCGGGTGAACACCTTCCTGCACCGCCACAGCCCCCGACGCTAGGCAGAAACACAAGCCTCTCCGTTGACTGGCCTGCCGACCCGGCGATGACTCCGCGTCATGAAACCCGGTGACCGCTGCAAAGGCGTCAGGGGACGTGTGGCGGCATCAGGACCAGTGAGATCGGCCGGCCCGGTTTGACCGCGCACTCAATAGGCCCGATCTTGACGAAATCGCCCTGACGACACACCACAATTTCGACCATCCGGAAAAGGAAGTCCTGGTCCAGGAGAGCCGGTCTTCCAGCGCGGGTCAGACCTTCTGACGCTGCGTCAACCCGGGGTTTGACCGGGTCGCATTTCGATGGGACGACCTCTTCACCCTGCAGTGATCCATGGAGAAAGGAGCATGCGGCCTCCGCAAGAAATGTGGAGGCAAAAGAACGGTTTTGCAGATCCATGAACAAGGAGAATCTTTTGAAGATCAGAATTCTATCCGCATTACTCGTCGCGGGCTCACTTGCACTGACTGGGTGCGGCGGCGGAAAAACTGCCGCCGACGCGGTCGGGGACAAGGCGAGCCCGACGCCGACGCCCCGCACTGTTGCAACCATTGCCGTGCCTAATTCGAAAACCCCGCCCTTCA
>DIZT01000007.1:0-5467 GCA_002427975.1 Micrococcaceae bacterium UBA6021
GCGTTCCCTGTACATCCACCCCGATGAATGCGTCGACTGTGGTGCCTGTGAGCCGGTATGCCCTGTGGAGGCCATCTACTACGAGGATGATACTCCCGAGGAGTGGGCTGACTACTACAAGGCNNGCTCTACATCCACCCCGACGAGTGCGTCGACTGTGGCGCCTGCGAGCCGGTGTGCCCGGTCGAGGCGATTTACTACGAGGACGACGTGCCCGAGCAGTGGGCCGAGTACTACAAGGCCAACGTCGAATTCTTCGATGACCTGGGCTCGCCCGGCGGCGCCGCCAAGGTGGGCAACACGGGCAAGGACCACCCGATGATCGCCGCCCTGCCGCCGCAGAACCAAGACGCCTGAGCCGGACATCGCGTTGACCGCTGCCGTGAACAGCTTTGGCCTGAGCCTGCCCGATTACCCGTGGGAGGCCATGGCGCCGTACCTGGCCAAAGCCTCCGAGCACCCTGGCGGGCCCGTGAACCTGTCGATCGGCACGCCCGTCGACCCCACGCCGGCTTTGATCCAGGATGCCCTCAGGGCCGCCGCGGATGCCCCCGGGTACCCCACGGTCCACGGCACCGTTCCGTTGCGGGAAGCCATTGCGGCGTGGTTTGAGCGCCGCCGCGGCGTTCCCGGACTTGACCCTAAGAACGTCATGCCGACGGTGGGTTCGAAGGAACTGGTGGCGTGGCTTCCGCTGCTGCTCGGGCTGAAGCCGGGCGACGTCGTCGTCCGTCCTAAAGTTGCCTACCCCACCTATGACATCGGGGCTACTTTCGCCGGGGTCAGCTCGGTTGCGACCGACCACCTCGACGAACTGGATGATGCCACCCGCTCACGCGTGCGGCTGATCTGGGTGAACTCCCCGGGCAACCCCACCGGGAGCGTCAGGGATGTTGATTCCCTCAAAACCATCGTGGCGCAGGCCCGCGAACTGGGCGCCGTGGTGGCGTCGGACGAGTGCTACGCCGAACTCGGTTGGGGTGCCTGGGATGCACGGCGGGGAGGCGAGCCCGTGCCCAGCATCCTGGATCCGCGCGTTTCCGGCGGGTCCCACGAGGGTCTCCTGGCTGTGTACTCGCTGAGCAAGCAGTCCAACGTGGCAGGTTACCGTGCAGCGTTTGTGGCAGGCGACCCGGCGATCATGGCAAACCTCGTCAACAGCCGCAAGCACGCAGGCATGATCGTCCCCTACCCGGTGCAGGAAGCAATGCGGGTGGCCCTGGGCGACGACACCCATGTCCAGGCCCAGAAGGATCTGTACCGCGGACGCCGGGAACGCCTGGTGCCGGCACTGCGGGGCTTTGGGCTGGAGATCAAGGATTCCGACGCCGGACTGTACCTTTGGTGCACCGCCGGGGAGAGCACGTGGGACACGGTGGCGCGGCTGGCTGAGCGGGGCATCGTGGTGGGGCCGGGGGTTTTTTACGGCGACGCCGGCAACGGGTTCGTGCGTGTCGCATTGACCGGCACGGACGAGCGGATTGACGCCGCGGTGGCCAGACTGGCCCCGACGCCGTAACAATCATGTGACTCGCGCCACAAAGGCGGCGTTTTGCCGGTGTTTGGAGCGCCGCCGATTAGTGACACCCGCCAATGGGGCGGTACTTTTTAAGTGACTATCAATGGTGGCTTTCTACAAGAAGGCAGCCCGGGTGTTGGATTCCTTGATGAACAGGGCCAGTACACGGCTCACCGGATGTTGGATCAAGCTTTCGACAGAGGCCAAGGGCCTCATGAAGGGGACTCCATGACTGAGACCAACAGCGCAACCCTGCATCATGCAGGAGGCGAGCTCAAGCTCCCGCGCATCAAGGTTGTTGAAGGAAACGAGGGCTACGACGTTTCCAAGCTGCTCAAGCAGACGGGCGCAGTCACCTTTGACCCCGGCTTCATGAACACCGCAGCAACCACCTCCGCTATCACCTACATCGACGGCGATGCGGGCATCCTGCGTTACCGCGGGTACCCCATCGAGCAGCTGGCGCAGCACTCCAGCTTCCTCGAGGTTTCCTACCTCCTGATCTACGGCAACCTGCCCAGCCCCACGGAGCTGGAAGAGTTCGACCAGAAGATCCGCCGTCACACGCTCCTGCACGAAGAGCTCAAGGGCTTCTTCAGCGGCTTCCCGCGCGACGCGCACCCGATGCCCGTGCTCTCCTCAGCCGTATCGGCGCTGTCCACGTTCTACCAGGACTCCCTGGACCCGTTCAACGCCGAGCAGGTGGAGCTCTCCACCATCCGCCTCATGGCCAAGATGCCGGTCATTGCCGCGTATGCGCACAAGAAGTCCATCGGCCAGCCGATGTTGTACCCGGACAACTCCATGAACCTGGTGGAGAACTTCATGCGCCTGAGCTTCGGCCTTCCAGCCGAGCAGTATGAGGTGGACCCGGTGATCGCCAAGGCGCTGGATCTCCTGCTGATCCTCCACGCTGACCACGAGCAGAACTGTTCCACGTCAACCGTGCGCCTGGTGGGCTCCTCCAACGCCAACCTCTTCGCATCGGTCTCAGCGGGCATCAACGCCCTCTTCGGACCCGCGCACGGCGGCGCCAACGAGGCAGTGCTGAAGATGCTCCGCCAGATCCAGGCGGACGGCACCAAGCCCGAGGACTACATGGAGAAGGTCAAGAACAAGGAAGACGGCGTCCGCCTCATGGGCTTCGGACACCGCGTGTACAAGAACTACGATCCGCGCGCCAAGATCGTCAAGGCCACGGCCCATGAGATCCTTAGCAAGCTCGGCGGCAACGACGAACTGCTCGAGATCGCCTTGCGCCTGGAAGAGAAGGCGCTTAACGATGACTACTTCATCCAGCGCAAGCTCTACCCGAACGTGGACTTCTACACCGGCCTGATCTACAAGGCCATGGGCTTCCCGGAGAAGATGTTCACCGTGCTGTTCGCGATCGGCCGGCTGCCGGGCTGGATCGCCCAGTGGCGTGAAATGATCAGCGACCCGAACACCAAGATCGGCCGCCCGCGCCAGCTGTACATCGGCGAGCCCGAGCGCGACTACCCGGTCCGCTGACCCCGGACCTCCCTAAATAACGACGGCGGCCGCCCACCTTCCACAGGTGGGCGGCCGCTTTCGTTAAGCACCATCGATTGCTCCGCACGGGCCCTTTTCAGCGCTCAAAAGGGCCCGTGCGGAGCAACCGATGCTAGGAGGTGTAGCCGAGGGGGTTGTTCTTCTGCCATCGCCAGTGGTCCTCGCACATCTGGTCCACCGTCTTGGTGGTGGACCAGCTCAGGTCGGCCAGCGCTGATGCGGCGTCGGCCCAGAACGCCGGGAGGTCGCCCGCACGCCGACCGGTGATCTCGTACGGGATGGGCTGGCCCACGGCCTTCTCGAAGGAACGCAGGACCTCCAGCACCGAGGACCCCTTCCCGGAGCCAAGGTTCCAGCGGTAGACGCCTGAGCGGTCCGCGACGTGATTGAGGGCTGCCACGTGGCCTTCGGCGAGGTCCACCACGTGGATGTAGTCCCGCAGGCAGGTGCCGTCAGGGGTGTCGTAGTCGCCGCCGAAGACCATAAGCTTGTCGCGGCGCCCCACGGCCACCTGGGCAATGAACGGCACCAGGTTGTTCGGGATGCCCTGGGGGTCTTCGCCAATGCGGCCTGATGGGTGTGCGCCCACCGGGTTGAAGTAGCGCAGCAGGGCAATGTGCCACCGGCTGTCAGCGGCGCCCAGGTCGGCGAGGATGTCCTCGATCTGTTCCTTGGTGCGGCCGTACGGGTTGTTGGCGCCGATCTCCATCTTTTCCACGTAGGGGATGGGATTGTGCTCCCCGTACACGGTGGCGGACGAGCTGAAGACGATGGAGCGGACGTCATGGCGGTCCATGACGCGGATCAGGTTCAGCGTGCCCACAAGGTTGTTGTAGTAGTACTTGAGCGGTTCGCGGACCGACTCGCCCACGGCCTTGAGCCCGGCAAAGTGGATCACGGCGTCGATCGGATTGGCGGCAAAGACGCTTTCCACCGCGGCCTCATCCACGAGGTCCACGTTGTGGAATTCCGCGGTCTTGCCGCTGAGTTCGGCAACCCGGCGCAGTGACTCCTCACTGGAGTTCACCAGGTTATCGATCACCACCACGTCATGGCCGGCTTCCTGCAGGGACAAGACAGTGTGGGAGCCGATGTAACCGGTGCCACCTGTGACCAGAATTTTCATGCCCCCAACGCTATCCCAATTCCGCCAATGCGGGGATTTCAGCACGGGTGTGCTAAATAATAGGAGTGCCCAAAATTGTTGATGCCGAAGCCCGGCGCGCGGAAATCGTTGAAGCGGTCTTCAGGATCATCGCCGTGGACGGGCTGGAGCGGGCTTCGCTGCGCGAGGTGGCCGATGAAGCAGGCCTGGCCGTGGGCTCCGTCCGGCACTACTTTGCCGGCAGTGAAGAACTGCTCACCCATTCCTTTGCCGCCGTCGTGGACCGGATCATGGTCCGGCTTTCGGCGGCGCAGCCGGCAATGCGCGAAAGCACACCCGGAACCGGCGAACACCGCCACGCGGTTTTAACCCTGCTGGGTGAATTTCTGCCGCTCGACGAGGAACGTGCCGTGGACGCCTGCGTGTGGATGGCCTTCAAGAATGCGGCAAGGATCCGCCCCTTCCTCGCCGCCGTTGCCGATCGGAGCCACCGGGAGGTGGCCGCCGTCGTCGGGCAGGTGATAACTGCTCTGGTAACGGACGACGGCGACGGGCAGCAGTCGCTGGCAGTCGAGGCGGAGAGGCTGCTGGCTACGCTGGACGGGCTATGCATGCACGCCCTCCTGCAGCCGGCCTGGATGACGGCGCAGATGTGCCATGACGTCCTGGACCGGCATCTGAGGAGCCTGGCCGCCTGACATTACCGTCCGGTGGCATCGGGAATAGACTGGGAGCCGGGAGAGCGAAGCCGGCCGGCAAAGCCGGCGCGGGCAGGCCGCAGGAGGAGTAGGGATGCATCACACAGGTGGTTCCGGCTGGCAGATCACCACGGACACGTCAGGGCCGCTGATGATCGCGCTCTTTGTCCGTGATGCGGCAGGACTCGACGGCGCCGGCCACCCTGCGTTGTCGCATGCCGCGCCGAAGATCCGCCATGCTGACCACTCGCATCTCACCGCCGACGTCGGCGGGCAAAGCGCGCTCAAGACGGAATGGGAAGCATGGTGGGAGCAGTTACTGAAGTCACACCCCCAGACCTCGCCGGAGCTGTCCCCTCCGGACTTTGAGGAATTCGGAAATTCCCCGGCCCTCCAGCGCGTCCTGCAGGCCCACTTCGGTGCAGCCCTGACCTGGGCACGGGAGCGCCGCAGTGAATACGCCCTGCTGGAAGCCGAACGGGTGGCCAGCGGTACGGACCAGCTGTTGGGCGACATGGTGGATGACCGACTGCTGGAGGTGGGCCGGGGGTCACGGGACTTCAGCCTGACCATCATTGAATTGCCGCTGAACGAACAGCGTGCGTGGTACCT
>DIZT01000007.1:5609-6083 GCA_002427975.1 Micrococcaceae bacterium UBA6021
CCGGGCGGGGCCACTGTAATGCGGACCTGGCCAGCGGGCGCCTCAGAGTCCTGCCACCCGTTCTGTTCCTCGCGGTGCCAGCTCCGGCCGGCAACATCCACGCGCGTCACCGCCAGGTCTTTGGCGTTGGCAACTGTCCACTGCGCCACAGACCAGGCCTGGGTGCCGTCGGCTTCCACCACAAGGGATTCGCCCTGAATAGTGGTCCCGAGCGGCCCGTAGGCCCGGGCGAGTTTGGCCTCGACGACGGCCGGGCTGCCAGGGTCCTGCGGTGCGCGGAGCGTGCATTGCACGGCTCCGGGCGTCTGGCCGGTCAGGCCGGACGCGAAGGCGCGGCTCATGTCTTCGTGCTGGGCGTAGGCGAGGGGGTATGCCGAGCGCTGGACCCGCTGGGCGGCGTCGGTGATCTCCAGGGACTCATAGCCGGGAATTTTGACCAATGCGTCGTAGAAAGCATTCGTGGCATGGTACGGG
>DIZT01000007.1:6117-11843 GCA_002427975.1 Micrococcaceae bacterium UBA6021
GCATGGTACGGGTCCATGACCTGGGCCTCGGTTCCCCAACCCTGCGAGGGACGTTGCTGGAAGAGCCCGAGGGAGTCAGGGCCGGCCTGGTCGCCGTGGCCGATGTTGCGCAGCTTGGATTCCTGCATGGCAGTGGCAAGGGCGATGCTGGCTGCCCGTGGAGGAAGCCCGCGCTGCACGGCCAAGGCCGTAATCAGTGATGCGTTAACTGCCTGGTCCGTAGCAAGCTCCGCGCGCTGGGTACCGACGTCGGCCGTGCAGCGCTCCGTGACCAGGGTTTCGGAGCGCTGCAGGAACGAGACCGCCGTGTAGAGCCCGGCGCCTGCAAGCGCCAGGGTGAGCAGCAGCACGGTGGGGCGAAGAAAACTGCGTCCACGTGCCACGAACGGGTCAGTTGGCGTGGAGGGCGTCGTTGAGTTCCACTGTCTGGCCCTTGCGCGGCAGGGCTTCGACGGCGCCGGTGGTGGAGTTTCGCCGGAACAGCAGGTTGGAGACGCCGGACAGCTCAGCTGCCTTCACGATTTTTGCGGTGTCCTCACCATCCTCGTTCTTGGGGCCGGGAACGCGCACCCGGGTTCCTGCGGTGACGTAGAGGCCTGCCTCCACCACGGAGTCATCGCCGATGCTGATGCCGACGCCGGAGTTGGCGCCCAGCAGGACGCGCTCGCCGACGACGATCTTTTCCTTGCCGCCCCCGGAGAGGGTGCCCATGATGGACGCGCCGCCGCCGACATCGCTGCCGTCGCCGGTGACGACGCCGGCCGAGATCCGGCCTTCAACCATGGAGGCGCCCAAAGTGCCGGCATTGAAGTTCACGAAGCCTTCGTGCATAACGGTGGTGCCTTCGGCGAGGTGGGCGCCGAGACGGACGCGGTCAGCGTCGGCGATCCGGACACCGGAGGGCACCACGTAGTCCACCATGCGGGGGAACTTGTCGATCCCGTAGACGGTGACAGCACCCCGGCTGCGGAGCTTGGCGCGGGTCAGCTCGAAGCCTTCAACCGCGGCCGGGCCGAAGTTGGTCCACACCACGTTGGGGAGCTTGCCAAAGATGCCGTCCAGGTTGATGGTGTTGGGGCGCACCAGCCGGTGGGAGAGCAGGTGCAGCCGGAGATATGCGTCGGCGGTGTCAGCCGGGGCTTCATCAAGGTTGATCTGGACGAAGACCACCTTCTGCTCGGTCCCGCGGTCCGCGTCGGTGCCGTTTTCGGCGAGCTGGACCAGGGTTTCGTCAGCATTCTCCACGGCGCGAAGGTTATCGGCCGCAACGCCCAGGGCAGGCGCGGGGAACCAGACGTCAAGGACGGTGGCTTCGGCATTTTCCTTGCCGTTGGCCACAGCGATGGTTGCCAAGCCGAAGCCGTAGGCGGAGCGGNNGTGGTCCGCGACGGCGACGCAATTATCGCTCGCACCGAACTGGGCAGGCCGGAGCGGGTCATCCTGGCCGGACACCTGGACACAGTCCCCCTGCCCATCACCGAGGGCGCGCGCGGAACGGTCCCGTCCACCTGGGAATCAGGCGTCCCTGGGGAGGGCGTGCTCTACGGGCGCGGAGCGACCGACATGAAGGGCGGCGTCGCCGTGCAGCTCGCGCTGGCTGCCACAATGTTCGACGGCGGCGCGGCACCCGAGCGGGACGTCACCTTTGTCTTCTACGACCATGAGGAAGTGGAAGCAGTGAAGAGCGGCCTGGGCCGCCTGGTCCGCAACCACGGGGACCTCCTGGACGGCGACTTCGCCATTCTCCTGGAACCGACACACGGCACCGTGGAGGGCGGCTGCAACGGCACCAGCCGCTTCGAAGCCACCACCGTGGGGGAAGCTGCGCATTCCGCACGGGCCTGGATGGGCAGCAACGCCATCCACGCCGCGGCGCCGATTCTCGCCAGGCTGGCAGCCTACGAACCGCAGACCGTCAACGTCGACGGCCTGGACTACCGCGAGAGCCTCAACGCCGTGAAGATCCACGGCGGCACGGCCGGCAACGTCATTCCGGACCGCTGCGTGGTGGAAATCAACTACCGCTTCGCCCCGGACAAGTCCCCGGACCAGGCGGAGGCGCATGTCCGCGCACTGCTCGAAGGCTTCGACGTGGTCCGTACGGACGCTGCCGCCGGCGCCCGTCCGGGACTTAATCACCCCGCTGCCGCGTCCTTTGTGGCCGCGGTCGGAGCCGAGCCCAAACCGAAATACGGCTGGACCGACGTCGCACGCTTCAGCGAACTGGGGATCCCGGCGGTGAACTTCGGGCCCGGTGACCCGCTGCTGGCGCATAAAGACAACGAGCACGTCGACGCTGACGCCGTGCGGGAGTGCCTTCGTGTGCTGCGGAGCTGGCTTTCCTAGACTTCCGCAGGGACAGCCGCCGCAGGAATAATGGCGGCGCCCGGCTTGCGGGAGAGACGCCTCTCAAGCCATTTGGCGATCGCCGCCAGTATCAGGCACATACCCACATACAGTACGGCGGCGACCATGGCCGCGGGAATGATCGGGGAAGCATACTGGATCTGGCTGCCGAAGAACTTCGCTTGGAACAGGATCTCGTTGTAGGTCACGATGAAGCCCAACGCAGTGTCCTTGAGGATCACGACCAGCTGGGAAATAATGACCGGAAGCATGGACCTGACTGCCTGCGGAAGCAGGATGCTGGTCATCACCGCGCTCTTTGGCAGGCCGATGGCGTAACCGGCCTCGCTCTGGCCCCGCGGCAGCGACTCGATACCGGCGCGGAAAATTTCGGCCAAGACCGAACCGTTGTAGAGCACCAGACCTGCCACCACCGCTGTGAATGGCGTGATTGCCACTCCCAGGGTGGGCAGGCCGTAGTAGAAAATCATCATCAGGACCAGCAGCGGCACCGCCCGGAAGAGCTCCGTAAAGCCATAGCACGGCAGACTGACCCACCGGCGGTCCGACAACCGGCCGAAAGCCAGCAGGACGCCCAATATCAGGCTGAACACAGCCGCGGTGGCGAACGCGGCGAGTGTGGCTCCCACGGATTGAACAATCGTCTGCTGTACCAGCGGGAACGTGAACAGTTGCCACTTCTTTGCTTCGAACTGACCGCTTTGTGCGAATCGAAGAATGATGAAGCCGACGATCAGCAGGATCACGAGGGCGGTAAAAACACCAAGGATCCGGTACCGGGTGCGTGCCTTCGGACCTGGCGCATCGAAGAGAACGGAACTCATCGGGAAACCTTCCACTTCTGTTCAAGCTTGCGCTGAAGAGCCGACAGCACAAAAACGAAGATGACAAACACGAGTGCCACCCATAGGAGACCCGTCAACGCAGGCTCGCCGCGCTCAGACAGGTTCGCCCGGATTGCGCCGGCCTCAAAGACGGAGAAACCCGCCGCGACCGTCGTGTTCTTGAGCAACGCGATGAAGACACTGAACATGGGCGGAATCACCGCACGAAATGCTTGGGGCAGGATCACGAGGGTCAGGGTCTGCGTGAACGGCAACCCAATGGCGCGGGCAGCTTCGGCCTGGCCGACCGGGACCGTATTAATGCCGGACCGGACTGCCTCAGCGACGTAGGTGGCCGTGTAGAGGCTCAGGCCGATGATGGCTGCGGTGGTGAAGTCAATGGGGACCAAACCCAGCTTCGGGTAGCCCAGCGCGAAGAAGAACAGAATAAGAGTGAGCGGGGTGTTGCGCACGACGTTGACATAGAGCGTCGCCGTAGCCCGCATCGCGGGGACTGGTGATACACGCAGGGTAGCCACGACGGTGCCCAGGATCAGGGCAAAGATGGCGGAGAAAAAGAAGAGGATGAGCGTGTTCTTGAACCCGGTCAGGAAGAGGTCCGAATTGTTCAGCAGCGTATCCAAGGAATCGTCGCTTTCAGCAGGAGTGGGGGGCGGCCCGGGCCGCCCCCCACGTTGGTTTAGTAGTTCTCTACCGCGGGCTGCTTGACTTGCGTGCCCGACTGGCCCAGCGTCTGGTCATAGATCTTCTGCCACACCGTACCGCCGTCGGTGAAGTCCTTGTTGACGAACTGGCGAAGAGCAGTATCGCCCTTCTTCAGGCCAACGCCGTACTTCTCGGTAGTGAAGGGCTGGCCAACAACCTTGAGGCTGTCCGGTTCCTGTGCGGCGTAGCCGAGCAGGATGGCCTGGTCCGTGGTGACGGCGTCAACCTGTCCGCTCTTGAGCGCCTCAACACACTGGGAGTACGTATCGAACTCCGTGGTCTTGGTGCTTGGGAAGTTCGCCTTGATGTTCTGGATGGGTGTGGAACCGGTGGCGGAGCACACGTTCTTACCGGCGAGGTCCTTCTCGGAGTTGATGGTCGTATTGTCCTTCTTCACGAGCAGGCCCTGCCCGGTGACGAAGTACGGACCGGCGAAGTCGACCAGCTTCTTGCGGTTGTCCGTGATCGAGTAGGTACCCACGTAGTAGTCAATGTCGCCGTTGGCGATGGCAGACTCACGGTTGGCAGAGGGGATCGGTTTGAACTCAATCTTGTCTTTGCTGAAACCCAGGGATGCCGCGACCCACTGGGCTATTTCGATGTCGAAACCGGTGTACTCGCCCGTCGCCGCATCTTTGAAGCCCAGGCCGGGCTGGTCCTGCTTGACGCCGATGCGCACCTTGCCGCTGGACTTCATGGTGTCAAAGGTGGGGCTGCCTGAAATCGAAACGTTGCTGGCCACTGTGTAGGGGGCCGTATCCGTGCTTGCAGGGGCGGTGCCACCCCCGGTTCCGCCGCATGCGCTGAGGGAGAGGGCTACGGCCGCGGTAGCGGCGATCAGCACCGGCTTTGTCCGGCTAAAGAATGACTTCATGGGGATACCTTCCATTGGTGGCCGCTTCTGGCGGCCCGGGTGCGAGGTGGCTGGATCAGTGCGTGAGGAGCTTGGACAGGAAGTCCTTGGCCCGGCTGCTCTGGGGATTGGTGAAGAACTCTTCGGGCTTGGCGTCTTCCACGATCTGGCCGTCCGCCATGAACACGACACGGTCCGCCGCTTTGCGGGCGAAGCCCATCTCGTGCGTGACCACAATCATGGTCATGCCTTCTTTGGCCAATTGGACCATCACGTCCAGGACCTCGTTGATCATCTCCGGGTCAAGGGCGGACGTGGGTTCGTCGAACAGCATGACTTTGGGCTTCATGGCCAGTGCCCGGGCTATGGCAACACGCTGCTGCTGGCCGCCGGAAAGCTGGGCTGGCAGCTTCGGGGCCTGCTGGCCCACGCCGACCCGTTCCAGCAGGGCCATCGCCTCCGTGTCCGCCTGTGCCTTGGGGATGCCCCTGACCTTAGTCAGGCCCAGCGTGACGTTCTCCAGGATGGTCTTGTGCGCAAAGAGGTTGAAGGACTGGAAGACCATGCCGACGTCGGCGCGCAGGCGGGCGAGTTCCTTGCCTTCCGCCGGAAGCAGCTTGCCGTCGATGGCGATCGAACCGTCGTCGATGGTTTCCAGGCGGTTGATGGCCCGGCACAGCGTGGACTTGCCGGAACCGGAGGGCCCGATGACAACAACCACCTCGCCCTTGCGGACCTGGAGATTGATGTCCTTCAGTACGTGCAACTGACCGTAGTGCTTATTCACACTATTCAGGGAGACGAGCGCGTCGTCAGGCACAGGAGTAGTCATACCTAGAATCTAGCGAACATCGCGGACATATGAGGTGAATCACGCCAAGTTCCCGAGGATCGTGATTCAAGAGATACCTGCCGCGGCTACGCAGACTGTGGCATTAGCCTTGGGGGATGAGCAT
>DIZT01000068.1:0-26139 GCA_002427975.1 Micrococcaceae bacterium UBA6021
CGATTGGGCGGGAACCGGCGCCGTCATAGTCCGGTCAATGAGACCATCCGTGGCCGCCTGGGAATTATCCGGACAAACTCAAAATAGGCTAAGCTTTTCACCGGACCTCGCCGCTGCGCCGGACGCGATACGGTGGGACAACGCAAGGTACTGTGCTCGAGGAGCTGAGCTGGATGACGGATCTGATCGATACTACGGAGATGTATCTTCGGACCATTTTGGAGCTTGAAGAAGAGAACATCGTTGCTCTTCGCGCACGCATCGCCGAACGGCTGCGGCACTCCGGGCCCACGGTGTCCCAGACCATCGGGCGGATGGAACGCGACGGACTTGTGGTGGTCTCGGGCGACCGCCACCTGGAGCTGACGGGGCCGGGCCGGAAGCGCGCCACGGAAGTCATGCGCAAGCACCGGCTCGCCGAACGCCTCCTGGCCGATGTGATCGGACTGGACTGGGCGTATGTCCATGATGAAGCGTGCCGCTGGGAACACGTGATGAGTGAACGCGTTGAGCAGCGCATCTACGACCTGCTCAACCATCCCACCGAGTCGCCTTACGGCAACCCCATCCCCGGGCTGGCCGCGTTGGGTGGAGTGGCGCCTTCACTCCCCGACGGCAGTGTGATAAATCTCCTTGATGCCATGCAGGACTACGGGCCGGCGTCGAACGTGACTGTCAGCCGGCTGGCTGAGCCCATCCAGGTTGAACCTGAGCTGCTGGTCCAGCTGGACGAAGGCGGAATCCGGCCAGGCGCTTCGGTCTCGCTGGAGCGCGTCGGGGAGTACATCTCAGTGCGCGTTCCCGGGATAGAAGGGGCACTTGAGCTCCCTCCGGAAGTGGCAGCGCACGTTTTCGTTTCGGTTCGCTGACTTCGGACCGTTGGCGGGGGGAGCGGGGCCCCTGGAGGCGACACGCACTAGCGCAGTGACGGCAATTGCGCAAAGATAACGGAATTGTTACTGTCCAGGTTAATCACCTATAGTTTGAACCCAAGCGTCGATACAAAAGCGTTACCTGATCCGGAGCCGAGCTCTGCCAGCGGATCAGGTGCACGAGTCACCAACTGGCAGAGGCGGGGGAACCACAACCGGCAGTCGCAAGGCCGCCTTGGGGTGAAGTCCGTCAGCAGCAAGCCTCTTCCAGCGAAGGATCCTCACGGGATATCCCTGCGCCAAGTGCTTGTTACGGCGGACCGGGTCTATGAACTCTCTGACCCGAATCCGACAGCTAACTTCGCAGGCTACCCAGAGAGGAAAATTCTTGACCACGCAATACTCCAGGGGCCGCCGTCGCGCGGCAGGCCCCGCTTCGGCGCCCCGGGTGGCCGAGGATTTTACCGCGGACAGGCCCCGCGATCCGCAGCGTGAAGCGCGCAGCCGCCGGGGACCGTTCCGGCAGATCACAGATTTCGCCGCCGCCAGCGGCATCGGCCAGAAGGCCGGCATCGCGTTGGCTGCAGCAGGCCTGGTACTCACCGTGACCGTTCCGGTGACCGGACCGGTGATGGCCGAGCCGGAACCCGGACAGGCAGCGTCAGCCGTTTCCGCCGCCCCGCAGCCCGAAATTTCCGCCGAGGCCGGAGCCCAGATCGATTTCAGCCGCTCGTCCGTGGTCACCCAGGGTGACCCCGACGGCAAACTGAAGCAGCTGCTGAGCGCGCAGTCCGTCGGGTCGGTTACCCGTGCAGCATCAGCGGGGACCCTCGGCCCGCCGCTTGCCCAGCTGATTACAGCCTCGCCGTTCGGATTTCGGGTGAGCCCCATTACCGGCGGCACCGGAGACTTCCACCGCGGCCAGGACTTTGTGGCGCAGTGCGGGACGCCTGTCATGGCTGCTGCCAGCGGTACTGTCACGTTCGCCGGGTGGCACCAGTTTGGCGGCGGCAACCGCGTGGTGGTCGATCATGGCAACGGCCTCGAAACCACCTACAACCACCTGTCCTCCTTCAATGTGAAGGTTGGCCAGACCGTCAGCCGCGGCGACGTGGTGGCCCTCAGCGGCACCACGGGCGCCTCCACCGGCTGCCACCTCCACTTCGAGGTCCAGGTCAACGGCGAAGTGGTCGACCCCATGGGCTGGCTCTGATTCAAGTGATTGCCTGCTCTCGAATCACGGCGACGTGCCGTGACCTGAATGTGACATTGGTGCAGAACTCCTGTAACGTCTAAAGCGCGTCAACTTTTCCGAAGTTGACGTTCTTGAGTGGATTGCCTAGCTCTGCCACCGCTCAAGGTCCGTTCGCATGACATCGTCTGGCAGGGGCGGGGGAACCAATTTTGGTCTTTGATCCTGAAGGCCTTGGGGTTAAGTCGCAAAGCTTCCCAGGAAGCAGCGCGGCCGGGTGACTCCCATCCGAATCCGACAGCTCACCTCGCAGGCATTGGGAGAGGCTACCTTCGTGTCTTCACGCCATAATTCTGCGCGTCACCGCGCGCAAACGGTTCGCACCAACCCCCTGGGCACCGTGTCCAAAGCTGTCAGTGCAAATGCCGGGACCGTAGGTCGCCAGGCTGCTGTTATTGCAGCGGCATCAGGTCTGATTCTGAGCATGGGGCTTCCGGCCAACGCCGCGGACACCACCGCCGGCGTATCCGCCTCCACTGAGTCCGGTTCCGCGCAGCCGGCCCCTGCCGTAACTGCCGCGCCCACGGCTACCGTTTCCTTCGAACGCCCCGCGGTCAAGACCACGGCCGCGCCGAAGATCCAAACGATCCGTGCGCAGTCCACCGGCTCGGAGGGGGCTGACGCGACCCAGAAGGCTGCGGGCAAGCTCGCGGACGCTGTCTCCTCTGCCGCCGCATCGGGTCTGGCAGCAATTGCCTACACCGGCATCGGCCACCCGTACCTCTGGGGCGGCACCACCCCCAACGGCTGGGACTGCTCCGGCTTCACGCAGTGGGTTTACGCCCAGGCAGGCATCAGCATTCCCCGCACGAATGCCTGGACCGTCATGCGGCCCACCTCCACCCCGGCCCCCGGCGACCTGGTCATGCAGAATGGCGGCGCCCACGTCGGCATTTACGTCGGCAACGGCATGATGATCAGCGCGCTGAACCCGTCACAGGGCACTCTGCTCCACGCCGCGGCAGCCACGGGCACCTCCTCGTACTTCACGCTGGCCCCGTAGTTCAGGCACTCCTGTAGTTCCAGCTGTTCCTGCAGCCACGCAAGAACGGTTTCTTCGCTGTAAACGTTTCGCTAAATCCCCGTTCGGGGCGGGCCGGCATACCCCCAAGATGCCGGCACGTCCAAAGCCCCTGGTCTGCCCACGCGGTCCTAAGGAAAACGAAAGAGAGAAATTAATGACTACACGTGCAACTGTTGCACGGCACCGCGCGGAGGTCACCAAGACCAACTCGCTGGCTGTCATTGCCAAGGCTGTCGGCGACAACGCCGGCGGCATGGGCCGCCAGGCTGCGGTTATCGCTGCTGCTTCCGGCCTTGTCCTGACCAGTGGTATCGCGGCCAACGCCGCGGACACCGGCGTTCAGCATGAAGGTGCTTCCGCTTCGAACCTTGAGGCTGAGGTTTCCGCCCCGGCCGTCATTTCGGCTGCATCCACCATTGCCATCTCCTACGAGAAGCCGGCCGTCACCACGACGCCGGCCCCGGTTGCGAAACCCGAGCCCGTCGTTGAGGCGCCGGCTGCCAAGCCCGTGGCCACCGTCAAGGTAGCATCAGCAACGCCGTCCGCTCCGGTGTCCGCCAGCGGTAAGGGTGCTGCCATCCTCTCGGCTGCGTACGCTCAGCTTGGTGTCAGCCAGGACTGCACCATGCTGGTAACCAACGCCCTGGCCGCAGTGGGCATCCACTTCCACGACTGGCCCGCCGGCTACCTGTCCCTGGGCCGCACCGTCAGTGCAGCCGAGGCCCAGCCCGGCGACCTGATCTACTACGCCGACGGCGGCGCGGGCATGGCCCACGTTGCTGTGTACGCCGGCAACGGCCAGGCAGTGCACGGCGGCTACAACGGCAACCAGACCGTTGTGTTCAGCGCCAACGTTGGTTCAGGACCGGTCTTCATCCGCGTGTCCTAGCAGCTGATTCTGCATTCAAAGGACCCTCGCCTCACGGCGGGGGTCCTTTGCTGTCTGCCGGGCTTCTGCCCCGTTCCGGGCGGCCGCCGGCCCGACACGTGAGGGCGGCCACTTCTGCGATTAGTTGATCCCGGGATTCTTTGTTTACTCTTGTGGTGTCGATCCATAGCCCGGATATGCCGGGGGCAGCCGGCCCTCGTGCCCCTGACGGGTGCGGCCACAAAGAGGTACGTGCATGCGCACTCTCGTTCTGAATGCTGGATATGAACCGCTGGCGGTAGTCACCTTCCGCCGGGCGCTGGTCCTTGTGCTCACGGGCAAGGCCAGTGTTATTGCCGAAGGCGAGGACCCTGTGGTGGGGCCGCAGGAGATCCTGGGCCGCCCGTCCGTGATCCTCCTGAACCGCTACATCCGTCCCCGCTACAACCAAAGCACCGCGGTCAGCCGCCGCGGAGTGCTGCGGCGGGACGGTCATCGGTGCGCGTATTGCGGCAAAGTCGCCCACACCATCGACCATGTGCAGCCCAAATCACGGGGCGGCGCCGACTCCTGGGAGAACCTGGTGGCCGCGTGCCTGAGGTGCAACAACACCAAGGGGGACCACACCCCTGCTGAAATGGGCTGGAAGCTGATGTTTGTCCCCGAACCGCCGCATGGCACCATCTGGCAGATCAAGGAACTTGAGAAGCCCACGCCGGCCTGGGACCCGTTCCTGCTGCCTGAACGGGCCGCCTGAATTCCAGCCTGCACGGTTAAGCTGGGAGGGTGGACGCTGACCCCCTCGATTTTGATGCCGTCATCCTGGCAGGCGGCCGTTCGTCGCGTCTCGGTGGCGTCCCCAAGCCGGATCTGACGTACGACGGCGACTCCCTGTTGCGCCGTTCGGCTGCCGCTGCCGGGGGAGCCCGGGCCGCCGTCGTGGTTGGTCCCGACTCCCGGGAAGTGCCGGCCGGCTTCCTGCGCTGCCGCGAAGAACCGCCGTTTGCCGGACCCGCGGCCGCTATCGCGGCGGGTCTCGCGGCGCTGGCAGCCGGCGGCGGCCGCCCCCGGCTGACACTGGTGCTGGCCTGCGATATGCCCAACGTGGGGCAGGCGGTGGAGGCGCTCAAAGCTGCGCTGCAGGCCGGAGGATCCGCCGCTGCCGGACCGGACGGCGTAGTGGCCGTCTCGGAGGATGGCCGCCGCCAGCCTTTGGTCGGCTTTTATAGCACAGCCGCGCTAGAAAACTCCGTGGCGGAACTGGAAAGCGCCGGACGCTTAATCAACGGTTCGGTCAGGGCGCTCCTTGCTAGTCTGGACGTGCAGCTTGTCGCCGTTCCGGCCGGCTCCACCGCTGACGTGGACACCTGGGACGATGCCGCCGCACTTGGAGTGGCCGGCCCCGGACCTTTGGGTGGGTTCGGGGGCAATATTGCCGCAAATGATTTGGGAGGCAGAGCGTGAAAAGCCAGGACGAGACGCTGGAAGAGTGGTGCAGGGCCCTGCTCCAGGCGTATGAACTGGAGGACGTCCAGATTGACGTCAACACCATCCTGTCGCTGGCCGGAGTGGCAGCCCACTCAGTGGTCCGCCCGGCCGCCCCGCTGACAACGTTTATTGCCGGCTTTGCCGCAGGGCTGGCGGCGGGATCCGGACTGGCCACGAACACTGCAGCCATGACTGCTGCCATGGACCGTGCCCGTACCTTGGCAGCGGACTACGACGCAGAATCCGCCGGGACCCCCGTCGAATGATTCCCGTTCCGTGACCGGCGTCCCCGGCGACGTATCCGAAAGCCCCGATCAGCAGCCAGCCCAGGCAAAGCATCTCGCCCATACGTGGGATGAGGCGCGCAAAGCCGCCTTTGATGTCGCAACGCCGATTCCACCCGGCCGCGTTTCCCTGACCCAGGCCCTGGGCAGGGTCCTGGCTGAGGACATCACCGCCCTGCACGATATGCCGCACTATGCGTCCTCCGCGATGGACGGCTGGGCCGTCAACGGCAGTGGCCCGTGGATCGTGGCGGACGCCGGCGTCCGGCTGGAGCCGCACCAGGCCAGTCCGATTGTTACCGGGGGACTGATCCCGCCGGGCGCCAAAGCGGTTCTGCGCAGCGAAAGTGCGCTGCTGGGAACGGACGACGACGGCCTGCCGCTGCTGATGACCGGCGGTACCGCCCGCCCCGGCGAGCCCGGCAACGGCCAGCACATCCGGAAGGCGGGCGAGGAAGCGGCAGCGGGGGAGGTGCTGGTCAAAGCCGGCCTAACACTGAACCCGGCCCATCTGGCGGTCGCGGCCCTGGCCGGGCACGATGACCTGCTGGTCCAGGGCAAACCGGTGGTCAAACTCCTGCTGACCGGCGCCGAAGTTGTGGCCCAGGGACTGCCGGTCCCCGGTCAGGTCCGGGACACCTTCGGCCCGCAGCTCGCGGCCGTAGTGGAAATGCTTGGCGGTATCAACGGCGGCCAGGAACGAATCGGCGATTCCTATACTGAGTGGCTGGACGGGCTGGCGGACCTCCCGCCCGAGGTTCCGGACCCTGCGGCGCTGCCCGCCGACGTCGTCATCACCACCGGCGGTACAGGACGCTCGGACACCGACCACCTCCGCCGCGCGGTGGCGGAACTGGGCGGACGGCTGGTCATCGACGGCATCGCCATGCGCCCCGGCCATCCGGCTGTCCTGGCCGAGCTGCCGGACGGGCGCTTTGTCCTGGGTCTGCCCGGCAACCCGCTGGCCGCCATGATGGCACTGTCGACGGTGGGTGAGCCGCTGCTGGCCGCGCTGGGCCACGGCACCATGCCGCCGGTGCAGGAGGTCCCGTGCGGAACCACCATCGAACCGGAGCCGGGCCGGACCCGGCTGGTGCCCTTCCGCTTGCTGTACGGGATGGCCTCGCCGGCCAAGCACACAGGCCCGGGGATGATGCGCGGGCTGGCGTCGGCGCACGGCGTCATGGTTGTTCCGCCGCACGGCGTCCAGCTCGGCGAGCCGGTTCCGGCGTTCGCGTTGCCATGGGGACCGCCCGTGCCTGTCCCCGAACAGCCGGGCGCCAAACCAAAGGGCAGGCCCGCGGCCAAGGCAGCCACCCGGGCTACGGGCAAGGACCCCGCGAAGCCCGCCGGCCCGGTGGACTGGAGTGCCCTGCTGGGCTGACGCGGTGCACACCGCCTGCGGCGGAACCGCGGGGGCCACGCGTGCTGCCGCCCCCGCCCGTGGTGCGATGATGGACGTATGAACAGCCGCAGCCGGCACGTCCGGAAAGTCAGCCTGGCCCCTCGAGTCAGCTTGGCGGGCAGCTGATGGGACGCGTAACCCAGCGCCGCAAGGTGCACAAGTATGTCCTGGACGGCTCGCCGAACGCCCTGGAGTTCCCGGTCCGCCACCGCGAGGACGTCCTTGCCGTCGAAGAGCCGCTGGAGATCCGGATCGGTGCCCTCTCGTTTTCGGTGACCATGCGCACGCCCGGGGACGACTTCGACCTCGTGGCCGGTTTCCTGGTGTCCGAGGGGATCATATGGACGCCCGAGCAGCTGGTGTCGCTGCGGTTCTGCGCCGGCGAGGACGAAAACGGCGTTCAGACGTTCAATGTGGTGGAAGCCCAGCTGCGGCCCGACGTCGAACTCCCGGCCAAGGGACGGAACGTCTTCACCTCAAGTTCCTGCGGTATCTGCGGTACGGATTCGATCGACGCCGTGCGCAAGTCCTCCCATTTCAGCCCGGCGGCGGATCCCCTGACGGTACCGGCCCACATCCTGGCCTCACTGCCCGACCGGCTCCGCGAAGCCCAGGACGTTTTTGACGTCACCGGCGGCGTGCACGCCGCCGGCCTGTTCCGGATAACGGACGACGGCGGTGTGCAGCTGTTGTGCCTCCGCGAGGACGTGGGACGCCACAACGCAGTGGACAAGGTGGTGGGCTGGGCCCTGCGGGAGCGGTTGCTTCCGCTCTCCGGGCTTGTCCTGCAGGTATCGGGCCGCGCCTCGTTCGAACTCGTCCAGAAGGCGGCGTTGGCCGGCATCCCCGTCCTGGCGGCCGTCAGCGCGCCCTCAAGCCTCGCGGTGGAGCTGGCCACGGCCAGCGGCATGACCCTGGCCGGCTTCAGCCGCGGTACCAGCCTGAATATCTACGCCGGACAGGGCCGGATTACCCTGCCCGCCGCACAGGCTGCGGAGCTTCCGGGATAAGAACGGCGGCAGCACCTTCGGTGAAGATTTCCGGTGACGCTTGGCTATTTGAGCTACTAGCCGGTAGATTTTATCCATCGATTGGACGCGCCGGTCCGGATTCGAGAGCTCCAGTTCAAGCACCTAAGAGGGTTTACATTGCATGACGACCGCCGGATCACCGAAGTCCGTCTGGACCGGTTTGTCCGCGAGCGGATCACTCCTGCCGTTTACACCCGCACCGTTCCGCTGAACCTGAGCAGCTGGGATGCCCCCGGCGAACCTGTGTCCGTTATGGAGGCCCTGCGGAACAACTTCGTGCCGCAGGAACACGGTGCTGCCTGGGGTAAGCCGTGGGGCACGAAATGGCTGCGCCTGACGGGCGACGTCCCCGAGGCCTGGGGCACCGGCCCGGACACCTCCGTGGAAATCGTGGTGGATCTTGGGTTCATCAAGGAAGCCCCCGGATTCCAGTGCGAGGGAATCGCCTGGCGCCCGGACGGCACCATCATCAAGGCGATTTCGCCCCGTAACCAGTACATTCCCCTGAAGCTGCTGGGCAGCGGAATGTCCGTTGACTTCTACGTCGAAGCGGCCGCCAACCCGGACATGGCGCAGGGCTGGACCTTTGCCGCCACACCCTATGGAGACCTGGCAACTGCCGGTACGGCACCGCAATACCGGCTGGGCAGGATCGCCATCGCCGAGTTCAACCAAACGGTCTGGGAACTCCAGCAGGACATCTGGACCCTCGCCGGTCTAATGCACGAGCTCCCCCCGGAGCAGCCGCGGCGCCATGTGATCCTCCGCGCCCTGGAGCGCATGATGGACCTGATGGATCCGGACGACATCCCCGGGACCGCCGCCGCCGGACGCGCAGCCCTTGCGGAAGTCCTGGCCCGGCCCGCCTACGCTTCGGCCCACCAGCTGGTGGCTACGGGCCACGCCCACATCGACTCCGCCTGGCTCTGGCCCGTCCGGGAAACCATCCGCAAATGTGCCCGGACGTTCTCCAACGTGGTGGCGCTGATGGACGAGGATCCGGGCTTTGTTTTCTCCTGCTCCTCAGCGCAGCAGCTGGCCTGGATGAAGGAGTTCTACCCCGAGCTCTTCGGCCGCATCCGGGAGAAGGTCAAGGCCGGTCAGTTCGTTCCGGTGGGTGGCATGTGGGTTGAGTCGGACACCAACATGCCCGGCGGGGAGGCCATGGCCCGGCAGTTCATTGAGGGCAAGAACTTCTTCCTCCAGGAGTTTGGCGTCGAATGCCGCGAAGCCTGGCTCCCGGACTCGTTCGGCTACTCCGCGGCCCTGCCCCAGATCGTCAAGGCGGCGGGAAGCCGGTGGTTCCTCACGCAGAAGATCTCCTGGAACCAGGTCAACCGGATGCCGCACCACACCTTCAACTGGGAAGGCATCGACGGCACCCGGCTGTTCACGCATTTCCCGCCGGTGGACACCTACAATTCAGAACTGAGCGGGCGCGAACTGGCGCACGCCGAGCGGAACTTCCGCGACCACGGCCGCGCCAACACCTCGCTCGTCCCCTTCGGATACGGCGACGGCGGCGGCGGGCCAACGCGCGAAATGCTGGCTGCCGCCAGCCGGACCGCGGACCTCGAAGGCTCGCCCAAAGTCCGGGTGGGTTCCGCCGAGAGTTTCTTCACGCAGGCGGAGCAGGGATATGCCGCCCTGCCCATCTGGGTGGGGGAGATGTACCTTGAACTGCACCGCGGCACCTACACCAGCCAGGCCCAGACCAAACGCGGCAACCGGCGCAGCGAACACCTGCTCCGCGAGGCCGAACTCTGGTGCGCCACGGCAGCCGTCCGCAGCGGGGGCTCCTTCGAGTATCCGGCCGCCGAGCTGAAGCGGCTCTGGCGCTTGGTTTTGCTGCAGCAGTTCCACGACATCCTGCCCGGCAGTTCCATCGCGTGGGTCCATCAGGACGCGGAACGGAACTACGCCGCCATCGGCGCCGGCCTGGAAGGTCTCATTGGGCAGGCAGCGGCCGCGCTCCTCGGCGACGGGCCGCGGACGTTCCTGCTCAACGCCGCACCGCATGCCCGGAATGGTGTTCCGGCTCTCGCAGCCGCAGAGCCATCGCCCGCCGGCCAGCCGGTCCAGGCCACCGAGGCGGACGGCGGTTATGTGCTGGACAACGGCATCATCAGGGCCGTCCTGGACGCCGACGGCCTCATCGCCTCCCTCACCGACTACGCCACGGGACGGGAAGCCATCGCCCCCGGCGCGCGCGGCAACCTGCTGGAACTGCACCGGGACACGCCCAACCAGTGGGACGCCTGGGACATCGATGAGTTTTACCGCCGCAACGTCACGCCCCTCACGGCAGCGCAGGCCATCCGCCTGGAGCAGGCCGGAACCAGTGCCGTTGTGGTGGTGGACCGGGTTGCCGGCTCGTCGCCGGTCACCCAGCGCATCACGCTGGAGGCTGGCAGCGGCTCCCTGGGCATCACTACCGCCGTTGAGTGGCAGGAGAGCGAGAAGCTGCTCAAGCTCGGCTTCCCGCTGGACGTCAAAGCGGACCGCTCCGCTTCCGAGACCCAGTTTGGCCATGTCTTCCGTCCCACGCACGTCAACACCTCGTGGGAGGCTGCGAAGTTCGAGATCTGCGCGCACCGCTGGATCCATGTGGCCGAGCCCGGCTACGGCGTCGCGATTTCCAATGCGGCCACCTACGGACACGACGTCACCAGGAGCATCAGGGATGCCGACGGTGGGACCACCACTTCGGTGCGTCTGTCCCTGTTGCGCGCACCGAAGTTCCCGGACCCGGCGGCGGACCGCGGCCACCATGAACTGACGGTGACCATTCGCCCCGGTGCCGGAATCGCCGACGCCGTGGAGGAGGGGTACCGCACCAACCTTGCTCCGCGGCTGGTGCGCGGCGCCCGCGGCGTGGATCCGCTGTTCGCCGTGGACAACCCGGCCCTCGTCATCGAGGCGGTCAAGCTGGCCGAAGACGGTTCGGGCGATGTTGTGGTCCGCCTCTATGAGTCCTTGGGGCAGCGGTCCGTAGGCCTGCTCTCGGCCAACTTCCCGGTCAAGGGCAGCCAGGCCACGGACTTGCTGGAGCGTGCCGCCGAGGCCCCGGGCGTCAAGACCGCTTCAGGGCACGGGTCGGTGGAGCTTTCGCTGCGTCCGTTCCAGCTGGTGACCCTGAGGTTCGCGCGCTAGCCTCTATGGAACTGGGAATCTTTACCTTCATCCACCGGGATCCGGTAAATGGCACCGTGGTGTCCCCTGAACAGCGCCGGGGTGCCGCGGGACCTGCCCTCAGGCGCGGGCCGTGCGAAGCAGGTTTTCCAGCCGTACTGGCTGGACACCATGCGCAGGCTCTCCGCAGAGCGTGGTTTCCCCACGCCCAGTGAAGTCACGTACAACATGGAATCCGCTCCGGGCGGGGCACTGTTTGTGGGCAGCCCGGAGCAGGTGGCGGAAAAGACCATCCGGATGCACGGCCACCTGCAGCAGCATGACCGGCTCCGCCGGCTGGAAAGGGACCGGGCCATTAAGCAGGCTGAGTGGGGGCGGTCCCCAACGGCCGCCACCACTCATCCCCCCAATGCGAGCAAAGGCTCACAGGACCCGGCGTCCAAGAATCGATCCCCGTTCGCAAACACCGTAGTCCCACCTTCACACATTCATGATTGTGCCATGACTAATGATTTTGTGAAACATATGAAGCTTACTTTGCGGTAGAAGTCTTAGGCCGCGGGCCGCTCCGCCCGGACCACACCCTGGCGAACGCGATCAACGCCAGGCCAAAGACATAGCAGAGCACCGCGGTGTAGTTGATCACAAACCTCGCAGCTCCCCAGTTTGGCGGATAGAAAGGGAAGATCAGCGTTAACGCGACAGCCACCGAGCCGACGCCCAACAGGATGGCCGCGATACGGACCATGGTGGGTAGCGTGCTGCCCACTGCGCGCACCATGGCCGGCAGCAGCACCAGCGAGACATACGCCGGATACGCACGGCCGGCGGCACCGTAGTACTGGACCAGGTCCCGGTCCTGGTCGTCCTGGCCTGCTACGGCGACCAATCCCACGGACGAACCGCCGGTATCCATCATCACGAAAAGAACCACCACGACCACCGAAGTCACCGCCAGCACGGCCATCCCGATCCGCCCGGCGATCAGCCGGAAGGCGTCGGGGGCCCCAAAACCCCGGGTAATACGGATTCCCATGAAGAAAATAGCGGCGAAGATGACAAGGCGGAGAATAAGGTTCGCCACGTTGACCCCGCCGAGCGCCTGGTCAATGGCAAGGTACGGCGCCTCGATGCTGAGGAGGATGGCGAGGGTCATCAGGGCAAAAATGTAGAAGAGTGTCCTGTTCTTCCCCCTCAGGGCGCTGGGAATTCGGGCGATAGCCACCAGGGCGCAGGCAGTCAGCGTGGACCACTGCAGGATTTCGATCATCCCAGGTTCTCCCAGATCTTTTCGGTTTTCTCTTGGTCATGTTCCTGCCGGCGCAGGGCCCTGCCCAGAGTCTGCAGCCGGTCTCCGGCCAGGGTGGTCAGCTCGCCGTCGGACAGGCTGTCCAGCGCAGCCTGCCGGGCACCGGCTGGCCAGCCGGCCTCCGCCTCCGTAACCAGGCCCGTGGCCACCAGGCCGCTGGCCGGGCCGACGCCGGCGGCCAGGGACGTAGCGACGGCCAGTTCCGGGGCCAGCCGGTTCGCGGTCAGCTGTGCCGAGTAGTTCTGCGGAGCGATCCCGGTGCCGGCCGAGACCCGGTGCCGCAGCTCGCCGTCGTCGATTGCCTCCACCCAGTTCTTGACAGACGTGGCGTGCGGTGGCGGGTCCAGGGCAGGCGCGGCAGCGGCGGGCGCGCCGCCGGGGTCCGCGGCGGAACGGGCCAAAACCGCCCGCAGGAGGTCCGGGGTGGAGATCTGGCTGACCAGTTCGCTCCTGGTGGGCGGGCGTGTGTCCGCGAGTTGGAGGTAGGCATCGAAGGCCGCCAGCGCCGCGACGGGGTTGACGTTGTACGCCCGGCTGATGCTCACCACTGTTGACTCTGCCACCTTGCCCCGGACGAGCTGCTGGGCCAGGGTTGTCCGCTTGATGCCGGACTCCCGGCAGACATCAGAAGTGCTCGTGTTGGGGGCGATGCCGTGCAGCCAGCGCTGGAACGCCTTGGCGGGAATGGGCATATCGGCTCCCTGCTGAACGGATGATTGCTTCTGATTTTAGCCTGACCTGATGCCGGCGGTTTGGTCCGGAGTGGGGAGTCGACTATGCTTGATGGTCGAGCCCGTTGGTCCGTACACCCCCCAAGTCCGGACCGGCGGGCTCTTTAGTGCCCCGGCACTTTTCGGGGCGGCACATTGCGGATTTCCCGCAGTTTCGGGCCGATTCAGGCGGGCTCCTCCGGCCGGGCGGCGGCGAGAGGATGGACCAACCTATGACTGCAACCCTTGTTGCCAAAGACCTTTCCGGCGGCCACGACCACCGGACGCTCTTCGCCAAACTTTCCCTGACGGTGGCCCCCGGCGACGTAGTGGGCGTGGTGGGCGCCAACGGCGCCGGCAAGTCCACCCTGCTGCGCCTGCTGGCCGGCGTGGACCAGCCCCAGGGCGGCAGTGTGAGCCTCGCGCCGGCTGACGCCTTTGTGGGCTGGCTTCCCCAGGAGCATGAGCGCGTGGCCGGGGAGACCGTGGCCGGCTACATTGCCCGCCGCACCGGCTGCGCCCAGGCCACCGTGGACATGGAAACCACCGCAGAGGCTTTGGGCTCCGGTGCCCCCGGAGCTGACGACGCCTACTCGCTGGCCTTTGACCGCTGGATGGCGTCCGGCGCGGCAGACCTCGACGAACGCATCCCGCCTGTTCTGGCCGACCTCGGACTGGAAACCGGCGCGGACGCGCCCATGACCGGGCTCTCCGGCGGCCAGGCCGCCCGTGTGGCGCTGGCTGCGCTCCTGCTCAGCCGCTTCGACATTGTGCTGCTGGACGAACCCACCAACGACCTTGACCTGGCCGGACTGGCCAAGCTCGAGGCCTTTGTCCAGGGCCTGCGCGGCGGTGTGGTGCTGGTGTCCCATGACCGCGAGTTCCTGGCGCGCTGTGTCACCACCATCGTGGAACTGGATCTTGCCCAGAATTCCGTGGCTGTCTACGACGGCGGCTACGAGGCTTTCCTGGAGGAACGCGCCGTGGCACGGCGGCACGCGCGGGAAAAGTTCGAGGAGTTCGCCTCCACCAAGGCGGACCTGGTCTCCCGTGCCCGGACGCAGCGCGAGTGGAGTTCCCAAGGCGTGCGGAACGCCATGAAGAAAAGTCCGGACAATGACAAGATCCGCCGCGCGGCCAGCACCGAATCTTCGGAAAAGCAGGCCCAGAAAGTCCGGCAGATGGAATCCCGGATCGCCCGGCTGGACGTGGTGGAAGAGCCGCGGAAGGAATGGCAGCTGCAGTTCACCATTGGCCAGGCACCCCGGTCCAGTGCCGTGGTGGCCACCCTGCGTGACGCCGTCGTGCATCAGGGAAGCTTTATCCTGGGCCCGGTGAACCTGCAGCTCAACGCGGGGGAGCGGATCGGCATCACCGGTCCCAACGGGGCCGGCAAGTCCACGTTGCTGCGCCTGCTCCTGGGCGTCCAGTCGCCAGACTCAGGCAACGCCGCCATGGGCGCATCGGTGGCCATCGGCGAAATCGACCAGGCCCGCGGACTGCTGGCCGGCCACCTAACCCTCGCCGACGCCGTCGAAGCCGTACTCGCTGACCTGACGCCGGCGGAAGTCCGCACCCTGCTGGCCAAGTTCGGGCTGAAGGCGGACCACACCGCACGCCCCGTGGATTCCCTCTCACCGGGCGAACGTACCCGCGCCGCGCTGGCGCTGCTGCAGGCACGCGGTGTCAACCTGCTGGTGCTGGACGAGCCCACCAACCACCTTGACCTGCCCGCCATCGAACAGCTGGAAGAGGCCCTCGAAAGCTACGAGGGCGCGCTGCTGCTGGTCACCCACGACCGGAGGCTGCTGGAGAACGTGCGGCTGGATGTACGGTGGAATGTGGACAACGGAACGGTAACTGAACTGATGGCAGACGCAACGGGGCAACAGCGATGAGCATGGAACGAGTGGCCTGGGGCTCCCTGTATAACATCACCCGGGCCAAGAGCGGCTCGAAGCCCTTCTCGAAGGCCACCCTGAAGCGGGTCCTGGGTTTCGCCCGCCCGTACCGGACGAAACTGATTGCGTTCGTGGGGCTGTCAATAGCGCTCGCGTTCCTTGCCGTGGCCACCCCCGTCCTGGCCGGCCAGGTGGTGAACACCATCGTGGCCAAGGGCGGTGCGGACGAAGTGATCCGGCTGGCTGTGCTGATTGCCGTGGTGGCGGTGGCTGAAGCCGGACTGGGCCTCGTGAGCCGCTGGATGTCCTCCACGATCGGCGAAGGCGTGATCGTGGACCTGCGCACCAGGGTCTTTGACCACGTCCAGAAGATGCCCATCGCGTTCTTCACCCGGACCCGCACCGGTGCCCTGGTCAGCCGCCTCAACAACGACGTCATCGGCGCGCAGTCAGCCTTCGCCGGCACTCTGTCCGGTGTGGTCAGCAACGTGGTGGCCCTGGTCCTGACCATGATCGTGATGCTCGGCACGTCCTGGCAGGTGACCGTGCTGGCGATGATCCTGTTGCCGATCTTCCTGATTCCTGCCCGCCGGATGGGTTCCCGGCTGGCGGACCTGCGCCGTGAGGCCGCCGAACACAACGCTGCCATGGGCACCCAGATGACTGAACGGTTCTCCGCGCCGGGCGCCACGCTGGTGAAACTCTTCGGCCGGCCGGACGAGGAATCCCGTGAGTTCGCCGTACGGGCGGGCCGGGTCCGCGACATCGGCGTCCGGACAGCCATGCTGCAGTTCACCTTTGTCACGGCGCTCACGCTGGTGTCCGCGCTCGCCCTGGCGCTCGTCTACGGCCTGGGCGGCTGGCTGGCCATCGGCGGGCAGCTCGCCGCGGGCGACGTCGTGGTGCTGGCGCTCCTGCTCACCCGCCTGTACGCCCCGCTCACCGCCCTGTCCAACGCCCGCGTGGAAATCATGAGTGCCCTGGTCAGCTTCGAGCGGGTCTTTGAGATCCTGGACCTCAAGCCGCTGATCCAGCAGAAGCCCGACGCCGTGGCCATCCCGCCGGGACACGTGTCGGTGGAGTTCGACGACGTCCGCTTCGCCTATCCTTCCGCGGACAAGGTCTCCCTGGCCTCGCTCGAAGAGGTGTCCACGCTGGACACCCGCGGGGGCGAAGAGGTGCTGCACGGCATCAGTTTCCGGGTGGAGCCCGGGCAGACCGTCGCGCTGGTGGGCTCCTCCGGCGCCGGAAAGTCCACTATTGCGCAGCTGCTCTCAAGGCTGTACGACGTCGATTCCGGCGCCGTGCGGCTGGGCGGCACCGTTCCCGGGTCGGGCCTGGACGTGCGGGACGCGACGTTCGACTCCCTGCGGGACACCCTGGGCATGGTCACCCAGGACGGGCACCTCTTCCACGAATCCATCGCCTCCAACCTCCGGCTCGCCAGTCCGGACGCCACCGAGGACGACATGTGGGACGCCATCCGGCAGGCCCGGCTGGAGATCATGGTCCGGTCTCTGCCCGACGGCCTGGACACCGTGGTGGGGGAGCGCGGGTACCGTCTTTCCGGCGGTGAACGCCAGCGGCTCACCATCGCCCGGCTGCTGATCTCCCAGCCGCGGGTGGTCATCCTGGACGAGGCCACCGCCGCACTGGATTCCACGAACGAGGCCGCCGTGCAGGCGGCCTTGGGCGCCGCGCTCAAGGGGCGCACCGCCGTCGTGATTGCCCACCGGCTATCCACCATCCGCGCCGCGGACATCATTCTGGTGGTGGAGGACGGCCAGATCGTGGAGCGCGGGACGCACACGGAACTGCTGGCCGCCGAGGGCCGCTACGCCGAGCTCTACCGGACCCAGTTCGCCGAGGCTACTGCGGTGGCCGAGGAAGCCGTTCCGGAGTTCTAGCCCCATCGAAGGGTGGGATCTCCGCGCTAAGACCGCCCGATAGCGCCGGGATCTCACTCCTCAGCGGCGCAGCGCGGCAAGCTCCGGCAGGATGTGGTCCGTCAGGAGCGGGGCGAGGTCCGCGGGCAGCGGCTCGCCACGATCCAGCGCGGCCAGGTCCAGCCAGCGGATCTCGGCGATCTCGGCCGACGGGTGCGCCGTCCAGGTTCCCGACGCCGTAAACACCGTGGCTTCGATGTCCGTGGCGGCCTCGTTGGCGGCGTCCGCGATCCACACGCCCATCAGCTCCAGCTCGCGCGGATCCACCACGATCCCCACTTCCTCCTGAAGTTCCCGCGCTGCGGCGAGGACCGCCGTTTCGCCGGGTTCGGGCTTGCCGCCGGGGTGCATAAACATGCTGGTGCCGCGCTTGCGGACAGTCAGGAGTCTCCCGGCGTCGTCGAAAACACAGACGGCGGAGACAACAATGCGGGCTTTCACGGTTCCGAGCCTAGCCTGT
This sequence comes from Micrococcaceae bacterium UBA6021, assembly GCA_002427975.1. Classification (GTDB taxonomy): domain Bacteria; phylum Actinomycetota; class Actinomycetes; order Actinomycetales; family Micrococcaceae; genus Arthrobacter. The sequence continues at coordinate 17,683 of DIZT01000068.1, forward strand.
TCAGCCCTGCCGCTTCAGTGCCGACGTCAGCAGCAGGTCCTTGCGCGGGCCGGTCACATCCCACGAATAGCTGAACCGGTCCGGGCCGTTATGCGTGTAGGTAACGCGGTAGGTGTCCGGGTCGCACCAGTGCTGGTCCTGGCTGGTTTCGGGCGTGAAGCTCATCCGGTGGAAGGGGCGCCCGTCGGCAAAAAACACGTCCAGGGCGTCGGGCCGGTCGGCGGGTTTCAGGAGGTATTCGCGGGAGGCGGGGCCGGTGAAGGTGGGCCAGCGCATGGTGCCGTCCTCGCGGAAGGCCAGGCCGCCGTCGTCCGTGGGGGAGAAACGTACGACGCCGGAAAAGGTTCCGTGGGTGCCGGTGGACCGGTCCAGCAGGTGCCGTTCAACGGCCCAGTTCGCCGCGGCGGTGCTGCCGAGCAGGTAGGCGCGCAGGTCAAATTCCGGGGCAGGAAGATTCAAGTGCCCTCGATTGGAATCGAACCAACGACACCGGCTTTAGGAGAGCCGTGCTCTATCCACTGAGCTACGAGGGCGCATGTCCGCTGTTCCGGCATGGCCGGTCCGTCCGGACACGGATACAAGCATACAAGGTGGGAGCCCGTACTACGCTCTTGGCATGAGATCAGCCCCGACGTCCGCCCCCGCCGTGGCCTACATACCGGACACGGCCTCCACCCGCCAGTACATCGGCGCCTGGTCCGTCCTGAGCGTGCTGCAGTATTTTGTGGCGGAAGCTGCAGTGATCGGCGCGTGGGCCGGCCCGCAGCGCTACGACCGCCGGACCGGATACATCAGCGACCTCGGCGCGGTCCACTGTGGGATCTACGACGGCCGGGACATCTGCTCGCCGCTGCATTGGCTGATGAACGCCTCCTTTGTGGTCCAGGGGCTGGGAATGCTGCTCGGGGCGCTGCTGCTGGGTTCGGGGCTGCTGCGTGTGGCCGCCAGGAAGGGCGCGCGCGTCCGGCCCGGCAGGGGGAGGCACTGGATGGCCGCCGTGGGTGTGCGGGTGCTGACCGGCACTGCCGGGGCGGGCACCACGATCGTGGGACTGGTGCCGGAGGACGCCGGTTCCGGCTGGCACTTCACCGGCGCGCTGATGTACTTTATCGCCGGCGCGTTGGCGCTGGTGCTGCTGGGCGCACTGTGGCTGCGGCAGACGCCGCTGGGGTGGTTCGTCCTGGTGTGCGGGCTGGCATCACTCGCCGCGCTGGTGACCGGCGGCCTGACCGGGATGGATGTGCCGGAGCCGGGCACCCTCGAACGGCTGATGGGATACCCGGTCACGGTAGGTGTGGCGGCTGCCGGCCTGGTGATCGCGCAGCGTCTGCACCGGCACCGCAAGGACGAACGCACTGCGGCGGCGCGGGCCTAGCCGATTTTTGCGGGCTTTTTGCCCAGGAACGGCGTCTTGCGCAGGAACACCGCCGCTGCCCCGGCCAGCAGGCTGAGGACGAACAGTACCCAGCCCGCAACGGTGAGGCCGGACGCCAAGGCGACCTGGCCGGCGTCGGCCGTTTCCGATGCCAGCGCGGCATCGATGGCGACGTTGCCCCACAACCGGACCACCACAAACACCAAGGGGACCGCCCAGAGTGCCCAGCGGAGGGACTTCCTGGCCACGCTGGTCCCGATCAGCAGCAGCCAGGTGAAGCCGAAGATGAGCGGGAACAGGGTTCCGGCGGTCTTGTGGATGTAGTTGAGCTGGCCGCGGGCGTCGCCGTCCATGGCGGCGTTCAATTGGCCAACGTAGGAGGTGTCAAAGCCGCCCACCAGGGAATCCGGCATGGCCAGGCCGCCGGAGAGCTGCGTGAGCTGCTGCAGTGTGAGCAGGTGGAAGTACCAGAACAGGAACAGGCTGGCCACGACGCCCGCGATGAGGATCAGGTTGGTGTTGTTCTGGGCCGCCTGCGGCGAACGGCTGGTGGTGGGGTTGATGACGGGCGGAAGGCTGTGCTGCGGAACAGCCGCCTTGGAGCCGTGCTTCTTGATCCGCTGCGCTGGGGTTTTGGCCATGGCACCATTATCCCGCCACCTAAACTGGGTCCATGACCATTGGCCGGCACAGCGCCCTTGAACTTGACCCCGCCCTGGACGACTACCAGCTGGCATCCGCGCTGGTGCGCGAAGCCGGCCAGCTGGCGCTCCTGATGCGCATGGCCGGGTTGGAGTCCCAGCAGAAAACGTCCATTTCGGATGTGGTGACGGCCGCGGACCACGCCGCCGAAGCCTATGTGCTGGAGCAGTTGCAGCGCTGCCGGCCGGCGGACGGCATCGTGGGGGAAGAAGGCGCCTCAGTGGCCGGAACCAGTGGCCGCACCTGGGTGATCGACCCCGTGGACGGCACGTACAACTTCCTGCACGGATCCACCTACTGGTGCTCGGCCATCGCGCTCAAGGACACCTCCGACGTTCTGCTCGGGGCGATTTTCCAGCCGGATGAGGACAAACTGTGGCTGGGCGGCACTGCCCACACCGCCACCCTGAACGGGGAGGCATTGACCGTTTACCGGGACGGCGGCGCCCGCAACGCCACCGCGCTCGCCGAACTCGGGGCAGCCACCTACATCCACCCCACCTGGCTCATGGATCCGCTCTGCGCCATGCCCTGGCACGCCGCCGCGACCTCCGCCGCGGCATTGCGGATGCTCGGCTCCGGGTCCTGCGACCTGGGCAGGGTGGCCGACGGCCAGCTGGGCTGCTGGTTCCAGCACAGCTGCCCGGAATGGGACTGGCTGCCGGGCAAGGCAATCGTCCGGGCCGCCGGCGGCGCCACGGACACGGTCCTGGTCAACGGCCTTCAGTGGTTCATGGCGGGAGGCACGACGGCGGTGCGGGAGTTGCGTGCCGCCCTGGAGTCGGGCTCCGTGGCCTGAGTCCGGGCCGGCTTTTGCGCGCTTCAGTCTCGGGAGGAGCGGCGTTATCCACAGGCTGGAGGTGAGTGTCAGCCCTACCGCCTAGACTTGTAGGCACCATGGATATGTTGTTTGACCCGTACTCTGACGGACCGTTCAAGGCAGCCCACACGGCCGCCGCCCTGACCAAGTCGCGCCCGGAAGGCCTTGCCGCGGCCGCCGAATTCGGTGGCGGCGGGCCCGGTGGCGGGCAGGGCGGCTGGTCCAATCAGCAGCCCGCCCAGGACGGCAACGGCGAGCCGGCGCACCACCGGCCGAATGCAGAGGAACTGCTGCAGGGGCTTAACCCGCAGCAGGAGGAGGCCGTCAAGCACGCCGGCAGCGCCCTGCTCATTGTGGCCGGCGCCGGCTCGGGAAAGACCCGCGTACTCAGCAACCGGATTGCGTACCTCATCGCCACCCGCCGCGCCCATCACGGCGAGATCCTGGCCATCACGTTCACCAACAAGGCTGCCGCCGAGATGCGTGAGCGCATCGAGGCGCTGGTGGGTGGACGGGCCAAGATCATGTGGATCTCCACGTTCCACTCGTCCTGCGTGCGTATCCTGCGCCAGGAGGCCGCCAACGTCGGCCGGAAGTCGAACTTCTCCATCTACGACTCCGCGGACTCGCTGCGGCTGGTCACCCAGGTGTCCAAAAGCCTGGACCTGGATCCCAAGAAGTTCGCGCCCAAGGCCATCCAGCACAAGATCTCAGCGCTCAAGAACGAGCTCATCGACGCCGATTCCTACTCGTCGTCCGCGAACTACAACGATCCGTTCGAGCAGGCAGTGGCCGAGGTCTTCAAGGGCTACACCCAGCGGCTGCGCCAGGCCAACGCCATGGACTTCGATGACCTCATCGCCGAAACCGTCTACATGTTCCGTGCCTTCCCGGCGCTCGCCGATTCCTACCGGCGGCGGTTCCGGCACGTCCTGGTGGACGAGTACCAGGACACCAACCACGCCCAGTATGCCCTGGTCCGCGAGATTGTGGGCGAGGGTCCCGGGGCGTCCGAACTCACCGTGGTGGGCGACTCGGACCAGTCCATCTACGCCTTCCGCGGCGCCGACATCCGCAACATCGTCGAATTCGAGAAGGACTACCCGGACGCCCGCACCATCAAGCTGGAGCAGAACTACCGCTCCACCCAGAACATCCTCAGCGCGGCCAACTCCGTGATCTCCCGCAACCCCAACCGCCCCGAGAAGCGGCTGTGGACTGCCGAGGGCGAGGGCCACAAGATCATCGGCTACGTCGGCGAGAACGAGCACGCCGAAGCCCAGTTCATTGCCAAGGAGATTGACCGGCTCCAGGACGAGGACAACCTCCGCCCCGGTGACGTTGCCATTTTCTATCGCACCAACGCGCAGTCCCGTTCCATTGAGGACGTGCTGGTCCGGGTTGGCCTGCCGTACAAGGTGGTGGGCGGCACGCGCTTCTACGAGCGCAAGGAAATCAAGGACGCCCTCGCGTACCTCCGGGTTCTGGTGAACCCGGACGACGACGTCAACCTGCGCCGGGTGCTCAACGAACCCAAGCGCGGCATCGGTGACCGCGCCGAAGGTGCCGTGGCGGCGCTGGCCCAGCGCGAACGGATGTCGTTTATGGCCGCGGCCCGGCGGGCCGAGGAAGCTCCCGGCATGGCCACCCGCTCCGTGAACGCCGTCCTGGGGTTTGTGAAACTGCTCGATGACCTCGCTGAGGTTGCCTCCGGTTCCGGCGCCGCTGCTGCGCTGGAGGCCGTCCTGGAACAGACCGGCTACCTTGCCGGGCTGCGTTCCAGCACTGATCCACAGGACGAGTCCCGCGTGGAGAACCTGGCCGAACTCGTCGCCGTCGTGCGTGAATACGAACAGGAGAACCCGGAAGGGTCACTGGGCGCATTCCTGGAACAGGTGTCCCTGGTGGCCGACGCCGACCAGATTCCGGACGCGCCGGGCGCTGACATCGACGCCGCCGTGGCGGAAGCCAAACGCCTGGGCGTGGTCACGCTGATGACCCTCCACACCGCCAAGGGGCTCGAATTCCCGGTGGTGTTCCTGACCGGCATGGAGCACGGGCTGTTCCCGCACCAGAGGTCCGCCACTGACCCCAAGGAGCTCGCCGAGGAACGACGGCTGGCCTATGTGGGCCTGACCCGCGCGCGCAAGCGTCTCTACGTCACCCGGTCCGAAGTCCGCAGCATGTGGGGCCAAAGCCAATACAACCCGGCCAGCCAGTTCCTTGAGGAAATTCCCGCCGAGCTGCTGGAGTGGAAGCGCGAAGGCACCACCAGGCAGTCAGGCGGGTGGGGGAGCAGTGGGTCGATCGGCTCCAGCCGGTACGGGGGATCCTTCTGGGGCGCAGGCACGGCACGCGGGGCCGCAGCCGATTCATCGGCAGGCTTCAACGCGGACGTGCCGGCCGTTATCGCCAAGAACCGGGTCCAGCCGCAGAAGGAGATTGTGGCCGTCAGCGTGGGCGACCACGTCAACCACACCAGCTTCGGCAACGGCACGGTGCTGGCGCTGGAAGGTGCGGGGGACAAGACAGTCGCCAAGGTGAAATTCGACGTCGGCGAGAAGCGTCTCCTGCTCCGCTACGCTCCCCTGACGAAGCTTGACGCCTAGCCATACCTGCCCTTGTCCGGGGACCCCGGCTGGCTTACAGTTCAGGAACGCGCCGGTAGCCGGGAAACCGGTGCAGCGCCAGGCCACTTGAGCACAGCAGATTCGGGGCACTACCGTGAAGATCCTGTTCGCCAGCCAGGCCATTGACGGCCATTTCAACCCCATGACGGGCGTGGCCATGCGGCTCCAGGGCCGCGGCCACGACGTGGCCTGGTACACGGGTCCCGTGTACGCGGACAGGCTCGGAGGACTGGGAATCCAGCACTTCCCCTTCCGCAGGGCCATCGAGCACCGCGCGGACAACCTCAATGAGCTCTATCCGCAGCGGGCCAAGCTCAAGGGCCCACGGGCCATCGGCTTCGACGGTGAGAAAATCTTTGCCAGCAACGTCAGCAACTTCTTTGAGGACATCCGTGAACTGGCGCAGCAGTACCCCTTCGACGTTGCCGTGGTGGACAGCTCCATGTTCATTCATCGGCTCGTCTCGCATCTGATGGGTAAGCCGGTGGTGAATTTTGTCGCGATCCCCAACATGGAAAGCGACCAGCAGGTGCCACCGCTCTTCTTCGGGTTCCGGCCCCCGCGCAATTCCGTGGAAAAGGCGGTCCAGGGCCTGGCGGGACTGCTGTCCGACAAGCTCATCCTCCGGCCGGCGGGCCAAAGTTACCGCAAGCAGCATGCCGCCTACGGACAGGCTGTTCCGCGGGAAGGCCGGCTGACGGACGAGCCCTACCGGTGCTCGGACGCCATTATCCAGACCGGCCCGGAGTCCCTGGATTTCCCGCGGCGGCGGGTCAACCCCAAAGTGCACTACGTCGGTGCGCTTCTGCCTTACCGGGCGCCCGGCCAGGCTGCCACCGGTTCTGGCGGGGATGGCGGCTTTCCCCGGTCCTATCCAGCAACACTCGTTATCACCCAGGGAACAGTGGACAACCAAGACCCGGCCAAGCTCATCGTTCCGGCGCTCGAGGCGGTCAAGGACATGGATGCGTTGGTCATCGTCGCAACAGGCGGGCGCGGCACCGAGGAACTGAAGGCCCGCTACCCACAGCCCAATGTGGTGGTGCGGGACTACGTGGATTTCGCCCACGTCTTTGACTTCACGGATGTTTTCATCACCAACGGCGGATTCGGCGGTGTGCAGCTGAGCCTGTCCAAGGGTGTTCCGTTGGTGGTGTCCGGTATCAACGAGGGTAAAAGCGACGTCAATGCCCGGGTGGAACACGCCGGCGTCGGCATTAACCTCAGAACGGAGTCGCCCAAGCCCGCCGATATTGCCACCGCAGTCGGAAAGGTCCTGGCGGATCCTGGCTGGAAGATCCGCGTACGGACGATGCAGGAACAGCTCAACCGTGAGGATCCCGCCGAAGCCGCTGCCGCCGTCGTGGAGTCCGTGGGGAGACGTTCGCCGGCCTGAAGTCACCGCCGGGGCATAATGGAGGCCATGCGACGGACTGTACTGGGGATCCTGGCCGCCCTCTTCCTGCTGGCGGGCACTGCCTGCAGCATCACAACCGAAGACCCGGGCTACGTGGCTCCGCCGCCGCTGCCGGCCTTGGAACAACTGGAACAGGCAGCCCTGGCTGACCCGGCTTCCTTCAGGGCCGTCGGAGACATCCTGTCCTTCATCACGGAGGACCGGAACATCGTGTGCTCCCTGACGTCGGCCCGCGGCGAACACCTCAACCTCCCGTATGAGACGAACAGCTTCAGCGACGCGGCCAACAACAAGCTCGCCACGGTCCCCGTGGCGCACTGCGAGCTTGCCCGCTACCCCAAGCCTGCCGCGGGCGACATCAAGGACGATTGTGCCGGGACCGGCCTGGGTTATCTGGGCGGAACGGCGCTGCTCACCCCGGACAAGGCAACGTACGGGGAGTGCCGTTCCGGCGTCACACAAATGGAGGCAGCCTACGGACCCAAAGGAAATAAGAGCGGTCCGCTGACGGAACTGCGGGTCCTCGCCGAGGGCCAGAACCTGGAACGGAACGGGCTGCGCTGTTCGGCCTACAACGGTGGCGTGGCGTGCGGAAACGTGTCTGCCGGCGTCGGGTTCTTTGTGGCCCGGGACCGCTACGAACTTATTTCCAAGGACTCGGCAACCGCGTCCCCGGCTCCCGCAGAGGCCTCAAAAACCCCGTAATCTAGGGGTTTTTCTACGCTCCATAGAATAGTGTCGTTACTCACATAAGCGGTACTGTGGGACGGGCCGGTCCCCAGAGAGGACTAGAGTTCCCAATGGAGCATTGCGCAGTGGGGCCCGTTTCCGAGCTGGTCGCAGGTGCAGGCAATCCGCAGCCCGGGCATCGTCTTCGACGGTGCCCGACTGTACAGAAACTACTTCGACGTAGAAGGACACTAAACCGTGGACCTGTTTGAATACCAGGCGCGCGATATGTTCGAGGCGCACGGTGTACCCGTGCTTGCCGGCATCGTGGCGTACACCCCAGAAGAAGCAAAGGCAGCTGCCGAGAAGATCGGCGGCGTAACTGTCGTCAAGGCCCAGGTTAAGGCCGGTGGCCGCGGTAAGGCTGGCGGCGTCAAGGTTGCCAAGTCAGCGGATGAGGCGTACCAGTACGCCAGCGACATCCTTGGCATGGACATCAAGGGCCACACCGTCAACAAGGTGATGATCGCCGCAGGCGCCGACATCGCCGAGGAATTTTACTTCTCCGTCCTGCTGGACCGGGCCAACCGCAACTACCTGGCCATGTGCTCGGTTGAAGGCGGCATGGAAATCGAACAGCTCGCCGTCGAACGCCCTGAGGCGCTCGCCAAGATCGCCATCGATCCCGCTGTGGGCATCGACCAGGCCAAAGCTGACGAGATCGTCGCAGCTGCAGGCTTCGCTGAGGAACTGCGCGGCAAGGTCGCCGCCGTGATCCTCAAGCTCTGGGACGTCTTCAAGAAGGAAGACGCCACCCTGGTTGAGGTCAACCCGCTGGTCAAGA
>DIZT01000068.1:26350-36891 GCA_002427975.1 Micrococcaceae bacterium UBA6021
CTCGACGAGAACGCCGACTTCCGCCACGCCAAGCACGCCCTCCTTGAAGACAAGGACGCTGCAGATCCGCTCGAGGCCAAGGCCAAGGCGCAGGACCTGAACTACGTCAAGCTGGACGGCGAAGTGGGCATCATCGGCAACGGTGCAGGCCTGGTCATGTCCACCCTGGACGTTGTTGCCTACGCCGGTGAAAACCACGGCAACGTCAAGCCCGCCAACTTCCTGGACATCGGCGGTGGAGCTTCCGCCGAGGTCATGGCTGCCGGCCTTGACGTCATCCTGGGCGACCCGCAGGTCAAGTCCGTGTTCGTGAACGTCTTCGGTGGCATCACCGCGTGTGACGCCGTCGCCAAGGGCATCGTTGGTGCCCTGGCAGAGCTGGGCCACAACGCGAACAAGCCGCTGGTAGTCCGCCTCGACGGCAACAACGTTGAGGAAGGCCGCCGCATCCTGGCCGAGGCCAACCACCCGCTGGTTACCCTGGCCGCCACCATGGACGAGGGCGCCGACAAGGCCGCCGAGCTCGCCAACGCAGCTAAGTAAAGGGACGCACCATGTCTATCTATCTGAACAAGGACTCCAAGGTCATCGTCCAGGGCATCACCGGCGGCGAAGGCACCAAGCACACCGCCCTGATGCTCAAGGCCGGCACCAACATTGTTGGCGGCGTCAACGCACGTAAGGCCGGCACCACGGTCCTGCACGGCGACACCGAAATCACCGTTTTTGGCACCGTCAAGGAAGCCATCGCCGAAACCGGCGCCGACGTCTCCATCGTCTTCGTCCCGCCGGCATTCACCAAGAACGCCGTTGTTGAAGCCATCGAAGCCGGCATCGGCCTGGTCGTCGTCATCACCGAAGGCGTGCCGGTCCAGGATTCAGCCGAGTTCTGGGCACTGGCCCAGTCCACGGTTGACGCCGACGGCAAGCAGGTCACCCGCATCATCGGCCCGAACTGCCCCGGCATCATCACCCCGGGCGAGGCCCTGGTGGGCATCACGCCGGCCAACATCACGGGCAAGGGCCCCATCGGCCTGGTTTCCAAGTCCGGAACCCTGACCTACCAGATGATGTACGAGCTGCGCGACCTGGGCTTCTCCACCGCCATCGGCATCGGCGGCGACCCCGTCATCGGCACCACGCACATCGACGCCCTGGCCGCGTTCGAAGCTGACCCCGAGACCAAGGCGATCGTGATGATCGGCGAAATCGGTGGCGACGCCGAAGAGCGCGCTGCTGACTACATCAAGGCGAACGTCACCAAGCCGGTTGTTGGCTACGTCGCCGGCTTCACCGCTCCCGAAGGCAAGACCATGGGCCACGCCGGCGCCATCGTCTCCGGTTCCGCCGGAACCGCCCAGGCCAAGAAGGAAGCCCTCGAGGCTGCTGGCGTGAAGGTCGGCAAGACGCCGTCCGAGACCGCCAAGCTGCTGCGCGAAGTGTTCGCAACGCTCTAGTTCCACAAAGCAACGCGGGGTCACTTACGGCCTATTCCACAGGGTGGGATGGGCCGTAAGTGACCCCGCGTTGCTTGTTTAAGTACGACGACGGACGGTCTCGACCTGTTCGCGGTGATTAGGCGGCCGCGTGGAGCCGGGGCAGCGCGTCGACCAGCGCGGCCAGCTCCGGAACCTCCTGGGCCTCGGCCAGGGCGCGTTCCAGCGTCGCGTCGTGGACCGGCCGGGCCTCCTCCAGCAGGGCGACACCGTTGGGGGTGAGTTCGGTGTAGATCCCGCGGCGGTCGTCCGCGCAGAGGACCCGGGTCAGCAGGCCGCGGTCCTCAAGCCGGTTGACCAGCCGGGTGGTGGCGCTGGCGCTAAGGGCGGTGGCGCGCGCGAGCTGCTGCATGCGCATATGCCAGCCATCCTGCCGGCTGAGTGCGTCCAACACGGTGTACTCCACCACGGACAGTTTTGATTCGGCCTGAAGGGAGCGTTCCAGCTCACCCTCGATCAGGCCGTGCAGCGCCGCGAGCGTGCGCCAACCCTGTGCACGGATCTCCACGGCGTCGTCCTTGATGCCCATCTATAGTTCCTCTCGCGGTGCTCCGGACGCCTTGGCGGCATGATCCGGGACACATTCCATAATAGTTGCTTGCGCGGTGTATCTGCTCATGCAACAATAAATAAAGCGCCTGCAACTACTAGCTTACGCGTCCTATCTCATCCCGTACATTTTCGAAGGAGCATCCCCATGCCCATTGGCCTGATAGCCCTCGCCCTCGGCGGGTTCGGCATCGGACTCACCGAGTTCGTCATCATGGGCCTGCTGCCCGAGGTTGCCGCCGACTTCCAGGTCAGCGAGGCCACGGCAGGCTGGCTGATCTCCGGCTACGCCCTCGCCGTCGTCGTCGGCGCATTGCTGCTGACCGCAGCGGTGACTCGCTTCGACCGCAAGCCCGTTCTCGCCGTCCTGCTGGTGCTGTTCATCGCCGGCAACCTGGTCTCCGCCATCGCTCCCGGATACGGGATGATGATGATCGGCCGGATCATCGCCGCCCTCGCCCACGGTGCCTTCTTCGGAATCGGAGCCGTGGTGGCCGCGGACATGGTGGCCCCCACCAAAAAGGCCGGCGCCATCGCCATCATGTTCACCGGGCTCACCGCCGCCAACGTCCTGGGCGTGCCGTTTGGCACCATGCTGGGACAGGCTGCCGGCTGGCGCTCGACGTTCTGGGCCATCACCGTCATCGGTGTCATCGCCCTGCTGGGAATCCTCGCGCTGGTTCCGAAGGCCGGACACGGCGACACCACGCCCGGAACCCTGCGCAGTGAGCTGCGCGCCTTCCGCTCCGGCCAGGTGTGGCTCTCCATTCTGGTCACGATCCTCGGCTATGGCGGCATGTTCGGCGCCTTCACCTACATCGCCTTCACACTCACCGAGGTCTCGGGCTTCGCGGCGTCCACCGTCCCGTGGCTGCTCATCGTCTTCGGCGTTGGCCTCTTCATCGGCAACACCATCGGCGGCAAGGCCGCAGACCGCAACGTGGACCGCACGCTCATCGTGGTGCTCTCCGTGCTGGTGGTGGTGCTCGTCGGTTTTGCCCTGGCCGCCGGCAACCAGGTGCTCACCGTTGCCTCGATCGTCCTGATGGGCGGCTTCGGATTCGCCGCCGTCCCGGGCCTGCAGATGCGTGTCATGAAGTACGCGGCCAGCGCGCCCACCCTCGCGTCCGGCGCCAACATCGGCGCCTTCAATGTCGGCAACGCCCTCGGCGCCTGGCTCGGCGGCGTGACCATCACGGCCGGACTCGGCTACACCTCACCCATCTGGGCCGGTGCCGGTATTACGCTGCTCGGCCTGGCGGTGATGATCATCGCCGCCGCCGGAACCAAACGGGCCGCGCAGCAGGCATCATCCTCCGCCGGCGAACGCGTGGCTCCAGAGCCTGTCACCGTCCTTCACTGAACCTTCAGCGCCCAATACCCAACCCTCAACAGGAGAACCCATGACTTCCGCCCCCATCACCACGTCCATCCCCGAGATCACCCTCAATAACGGCGTGCGGATGCCGCAGTTGGGGTTCGGCGTCTTCCAGGTGTCCGACGACGACACCACCGCCGCGGTCAATCAGGCTCTTGAGGCTGGTTACCGGAGCATCGACACCGCCGCCATCTACGGCAACGAGGCAGGTACCGGACGCGCCATCGCCGAGTCGGGCATCGCCCGGGAAGAGCTGTTCATTACGTCCAAGGTTTGGGTGGCTGACCTCGGCTACGACGCCACGCTGGCAGCGTTCGAGACCAGCCTGGACAAGCTGGGGCTGGACTACCTGGACCTCTACCTCATCCACTGGCCCGCGCCGGCCACGAACCTGTACCTCGAGTCCTGGCGTGCCCTGGAGCACCTGTTGGCCAGCGGCAAGGTCAGGGCCATCGGGGTATCCAACTTCCTCCCCGAACACCTCCAGAAGATCATCGACCTGGGCGGCACCGTTCCGGCCATCAACCAGATCGAGCTCCACCCGGCGCTCCAGCAGCCGGACATTGCGGGCTTCAACGCCGCCCATGGGATCGCCACGGAGGCCTGGAGCCCGCTCGCCCAGGGCGCCGTGCTGGCAGACCCGGCCGTTGTGGACATTGCGGCCGGGCACGGTGTGAGTCCCGCACAGGCCATTCTGCGCTGGCACCTGCAGCAGGGCCGGATCATCATTCCCAAGTCCGTAACGCCCCGGCGGATCCGGGAGAATCTGGACGTCTTCGGCTTCGACCTGACCGCGGACGAGCTGTCGGTCATCGACGGCCTGGAGCGGGACGGCCGCACCGGTCCGCACCCGGCTGAGTTCAACGGCTAGGAAAGGCGTCCCGCGGGTCTCGACAAGCTCGACCACCAGTACGACGACGGACGGTCGCCTTCCCCGGGAAGGTGACCGTCCGTCGTCGTACTCGTTTAAGGCCTGTCCTAGACCTTGGCGCCGGTGAGCAGTTCGTCCAGCCGCTCGTAGCCTTCGGTCATGCCGCCTTCCATGCCGGATTGTGCCATGCCGTCGCGGGCCTCCTGGGTGGGATAGACGGAGTGGCCCCGGATGCGGGACCGGCCGTTGCCGAGGTCCTCGAAGGTGAGGAACTCGATGCTGACAACGTCGGGGTAGCCGCCGAATTCGAACGTCTGGATGGCGAACTCGTTTTCGCGGACGGTGTGGTAGACGCCGCTGAATTCGTACGGGACGCCGTCTGGACCCGTGTGCAGGTAGCTGTAGCTGCCGCCGGTGCGGAAATCGAAGTGGTTGATTTCCATCTTCATGCCACGCGGGCCGAGCCACTGGGTGATCAGGGCAGGGTCCTTGTGGGCGCGGAAGACGTCCGCAACAGGGAAGTCGAACTCGCGCTCAAAGTCGATGAAGGGGAGTCCTTCAGGAATGGTGAGGTGCAGTGCGTTGCTCATGATGGTTCCTTGGGGTGTTCGCCGCTGCTGGCGGCGCTGGATCTGAGCACGGCGTCCAGGCTGCGGAACTGCTCTTCGCGGACCAGCCGGTACTGGTCGATCCACGCTGTGAGTGCCTCCAGCCGTGCGGGATTCAGGTGGACGGGCCGGCGCTGCGCTTCCCGCGTACGGGTGACGAGCCCTGCCTGCTCCAGGACCTGGATGTGCTTCGAGACCGCCTGTTTGGTGATCGCGAAGGGTTCCGCCAATTCGTTGACTGTGGCCTGCCCGCGGCTGAGCCGGGCGATGATCCGCCGGCGCACGGGATCCGCCAGGGCCATAAAGGCCGAGTCCAGGGTGCCGTCGTCGGAGTTCATCGTGGTGCAGACCTTTCTGGATCATTAATCAACTAAATCGTTGATCAACTATCTGGTTGTTTAACCATACCCCTGACCCGGCCTGTGCGGAAGGGGTCATGAAGGGTTTTCCTTGCTGACCGCCTTGCAAGTTTGTTAGTATGTCAGGACAAACTTAGGGAGATGAAGAAATGCCACTGGTACGAATCGATGTTAATCAAGGGCGCAGCGCCGAGGAGTTGCGCCGCCTGAGTCAGGGAATCCATGACGCGATCCTCGCGGAGTATGCAATCCCGGAGCGGGACTACTTCCATGTTCTGACGGAGCATTCGCAGGGCCAGATTGTCGCCCAGGATGCGGGACTCGGCTTTGAGCGCACTCCCGATGTGGTGATGATCCAGATCTTTACGCAGGCAGGCCGGAGCCAGGAGGCTAAGCAGTCCCTCTTTGCGGCAATCGCGGACCGGCTGTCGGCACTGGATGTTGCCGGTGAGGACGTGTTCATCGGATACGTGGAGAATGCCGCCGGCGACTGGTCGTTCGGCTTCGGGCGGGCCCAGTACATCACGGGAGAACTGGCGGTTCCCCGAAAGTAGTCGCGGCCGGACCGTCCCGCAGAGAGGTCCCGCAGGCGCCAATGTGCCGCATTATGCCATGTTGTAAATATGTCAGTACAAACCTTTGACAGGACAATGATTCTAGGGCAAAGTAGTGGATGTGGCCCCGCTCACGGGGGCCGGCCAGGAACCGGAGCTCTAGCTGTTCAGAGGTATGGAGCTCAAACCAGAAAGGTCCGCGATTACCGTGACCCACGAACTGCTCACGATCGGGCGCATCAGCGTTGATATCTACCCGAACGACATCGGGGTGGATCTGGAGGACGTGACGTCCTTCGGAAAGTACCTCGGTGGTTCCCCGTCCAATGTGGCCGTGGCCGCCGCGCGGCATGGCCGCAATGCAGGCGTGATCACGCGCACCGGCGACGACGCCTTCGGGAAATACCTCCACCGTGAACTGCGCAAGTTCAACGTGGATGACAGCTTTGTCACCCCCGTCAAGGAGTGGCCCACAGCCGTGACGTTCTGCGCCATCATGCCGCCGGATGATTTTCCGCTCTACTTCTATGGGCGTTTCCCCACGGCGCCTGACCTGCAGATCAAGGCCGCCGAGCTGGACCTGGAAGCCATCCGCGAGGCCAGGATCTTCTGGTCGACGGTGACTGGCCTGTGCCAGGAGCCCAGCCGCGAGGCCCACCTGGCCGCCCATGCTGCCCGTCCGCGGACCGGTCTCAAGGAAGGCCAGTACACCATCCTGGACCTGGACTACCGGCCCATGTTCTGGGCCTCCGAAGAGGACGCCCGGGCCGAGGTTGCAAAGATCCTGCCGCACGTCACGGTGGCTATCGGCAATGACAAGGAATGTGCCGTCGCCGTGGGCGAAGGAACCCCTGACGAGCAGGCCGACCGGCTACTGGCCGCCGGCGTGGAGATCGCCGTCGTCAAGCTTGGGCCGGAAGGCGTTATGGCGAAGACCCGCACCGAACGTGTTGTCTCCGCGCCGGTTCCGGTGGAGACCGTCAACGGCCTCGGTGCCGGCGACTCGTTTGGTGGAGCCTTCTGCCACGGACTGCTGTCCGGCTGGCCCCTGGCCCAGATCCTGGATTACGCCAACGCCGCCGGCGCCATTGTGGCCTCCCGCCTTTCCTGCGCCGACGCCATGCCGACGCCGGAGGAAGTCACCTCGCTGCTGGCCGAACGCGGCCGCCTGGTACCCGCCCTGGCCGGTGCCGCCGCCTCACGCCCGTCCCACACAACAGTTTCCGAAGGAGCAGCGTCTTGAGCGCCAACGATGATCCCCGCCGCTATCAGCACCTCAGCGCCCTCCGGCTCGAAGACCCCGACGCCGTTGCCCGCGCGGCAGCCACCCGTCGCCGCCATCCGGGATTGAAGTATGGTGTGCAGAACTTCATTGTTGCCGCCGACCACCCGGCCCGCGGCGCCCTGAGTGTCGGCAACGACCCCGTGGCAATGGCGGACCGCCGCCAGCTCCTTGACCGGCTGCAGATCGCCCTGGCCAACCCGGCCGTGGACGGCATCCTCGCCTCGCCGGACATCATGGACGATCTGCTCCTGCTGGGTGCCCTGGACGGAAAGCTCGTCTTCGGCTCCATGAACCGTGGCGGGCTCGCCGGTTTGGTCAACGAATTCGACGACCGCTTCACCGGGCACACCGCTGCGGCGCTGCAGGAACTCGGCGCCGATGGCGGCAAGATGCTCACCCGCATCTGCCTCGGCGATCCGGACACCGTTTCCATCCTGGAAGCCACCGCGAAGGCCATTGATTCACTCGCCGAACGCAAACTCATTGCCATGGTGGAACCGTTCCTGTCCGTCCGCGAAAACGGCCGGGTCCGCAACGATCTCTCAACGGACGCCGTGATCAAGTCCGTAGCCATCGCCCAGGGTCTGGGCTCCACGAGCGCCTACACCTGGATGAAGCTTCCTGTTGTGGCCGAAATGGACCGCGTTATGGCCTCCACCACCATGCCCACGGTGCTGCTCGGCGGGGACCCTGCTGGCACCCAGGACGAGGTCTTTGCCAGCTGGCAGGCCGCCCTGGCCCTGCCGAACGTGCAGGGACTGACGGTAGGGCGCACCTTGCTCTACCCGCACGACGGAGATGTTGCCGGCGCCGTCGCAACAGCCGCCTCGCTGCTGCAGCATTTCAGTCCCCTCAACCGAGTCCACGCAGAAGTATCGGAGTAACCCATGGCTACCCGCAGAATGACGGTCGCGCAGGCCGTGGTGGAGTATCTGTCCAAGCAGTACACCGTTGACCGGATCGGCGATCAGGACTACCGCGAGCGGCTGATTCCGGGCACGTTCGGCATCTTCGGCCACGGAAACGTTGCCGGTGTGGGCCAGGCGCTGAAGCAGTACCAGCACGCCGATCCCACGATCATGCCGTACTACCAGGGGCGCAATGAGCAGGCCCAGGTGCACCAGGCAGTGGGCTACGCACGTCACACCCGCCGGCGGCAGACGTTCGCAATCAGCACATCGATCGGTCCGGGTTCCACCAACCTGCTCACCGGTGCGGCGCTGGCCACCACCAACCGGCTGCCCGTGCTGCTGCTGCCCAGCGATACCTTTGCCACACGCGCCGCGGACCCGGTGCTCCAGCAGCTGGAACGCCCGGATGCCTATGACGTCACCGTCAACGATGCCTTCCGTCCGCTGTCCCGCTTCTTCGACCGGGTCTCACGTCCGGAGCAGCTGTTCTCCGCTTTCCATCACGGACTGCGCGTCCTCACGGACCCGGCCGAGACCGGCGCCGTCACCATCTCTCTGCCTCAGGACGTCCAGGCTGAGGCCTTCGACGTTCCCGAGGAATTCCTCGCCGAACGCGAATGGCGGATCCGACGCCCCGACGCGGACGACGACGACATCCGCCGCGCCGCCGACGCCATCCGCGCCGCCAAACGCCCCCTGATCATCGCCGGCGGTGGCGTGCTGTACGCCTATGCCAACGATGAACTGGCCAGGTTCGTGGAGCTGACCGGCATCCCGGTGGGAAACACCCAGGCCGGCGTCGGCGTCTTGCCGTGGGACCACCGGTTCTCGCTCGGCGCCATCGGTTCCACAGGCACGACGGCAGCCAATGCCATCGCCGCCGAAGCGGACCTGATCATCGGGATTGGCACCCGCTACGAGGACTTCACCACTGCCTCGCGGACCGCCTTCCAGAACCCTGACGTGAAGTTCATCAACATCAACGTTGCGCCGATTGATGCCTACAAGCACGGCACGTCGCTGCCGATCGTCGCCGACGCGCGCAAGGCCCTGATCAAGCTGAACCAGGCACTGGGCGGTTACCGCGTGGGTGCGGACCTCGAACGGGCCATCGCTTCCGAGAAGGAACGCTGGAATGCCACAGTGGACGAGGCCTTCGATACCCGCTTCACGCCATTGCCGGCGCAGAACGAGATCATTGGCGCTACGAGCCGCGCCATGGACGCGCAGGATGTTGTCATTTGCGCCGCGGGTTCGCTTCCGGGCGACCTGCACAAGATGTGGCGCGTCCGTGACGCATTCGGCTACCACGTGGAATACGCGTACTCCTGCATGGGCTACGAAATTCCCGGCGGCCTGGGCGTCAAGCGCGCAGCGCTGGCGGAGGCAGCAGCGGGCGGCGCACAGCGCGACGTCGTGGTGATGGTGGGGGACGGTTCCTACCTGATGATGCACACCGAACTGGTCACCGCCGTCGCCGAACGGATCAAACTGATCGTGGTGCTGATCCAGAACCACGGCTACGCCTCGATCGGCTCCCTCTCCGAATCGCTGGGGTCCCAGCGATTCGGAACCCAGTACCGTGCCTTGGACGAGGACAACCACAGCTTCGACGACGGCGAGAGGTTGCCTGTTGATCTCGCACTGAACGCCGAAAGCCTCGGTGTGAAAGTGATCCGGATTGAACCGGGGGAGAAGGTCATCGCCGAGCTGGAGCAGGCCATCCGAGATGCCAAGGCGGCGCCTGAAAAGGGCGGCCCGATCGTCATCCACGTCGAATCCGATCCGCTGCTGGATGCTCCCAGCTCCGAGTCCTGGTGGGATGTTCCGGTGTCGCAGATCTCGGAACTCGAATCCACCCGGCAGGCCTTCAAGAGCTACACGACAAACAAGAACCGCCAGCGCACGCTGCTGGGCTGACCCAAGGAAGCCAACATGACTATCACCATCAAGCATTTCATCAACGGCGCTGAGACTGCCGGCGAGGGCGACCGCACCCAGCCCGTCTACAACCCCGCCACCGGCGCCGTCTCCGCAGAGCTGCGGCTGGCCAACCGGGCAGACCTGGACGCCGCCGTCGCGGCCGCCAAGGCAGCTGCGGTCAGCTGGGGCAATTTCTCCCTGGCCAAGCGCACAGGCGTGCTCTTCAAGTTCCGTGAACTCGTCGCAGCACATATTGACGAGCTCGCCGCCCTGATCACCGCCGAGCACGGCAAGGTCCTTTCCGATGCCAAGGGCGAGATCGGCCGCGGCCTGGAGGTCATCGAGTTCGCCTGCGGCATTCCGCAGCTGCTCAAGGGTGACTACTCGGACCAGGTGTCCACCGGGATTGACGTCTTCTCGTTCCGCGAACCGCTGGGCGTCGTTGCCGGCATCACGCCGTTCAACTTCCCGGTCATGGTGCCGCTGTGGATGGCTCCGATGGCGATCGCCACCGGCAACGCCTTCATCCTCAAGCCCTCCGAACGGGACCCCTCCGCGTCCATGCTGCTGGCAAAGCTGTGGAAGCAGGCCGGCCTGCCCGACGGCG
>DIZT01000068.1:37022-40908 GCA_002427975.1 Micrococcaceae bacterium UBA6021
TCCACCCCGATCGCCCAGTACGTCCACGAGACCGCGACCAAGCACGGCAAGCGGGTCCAGGCCCTGGGCGGGGCGAAGAACCACGCCATCATCATGCCCGACGCCGACCTGGACAACGCCGCGGACCACCTCGCCGCCGCCGCCTTCGGCTCCGCCGGCGAACGCTGCATGGCCATCTCCGTGGCCGTCGCCGTCGGCGATGCCGCGGACCTGCTGGTCAAGAAAGTCGAAGAGCGTGCCCTCGCTGTGAAGGTCAGGAACGGTACCGCGCCCGACGCCGAAATGGGCCCTGTGATCACCCCGGCGTCCAAGGAACGGATCGTGAGGATCGTCACCGAAGCGGAGGCTGCCGGCGCCGCGATGGTGGTGGACGGCCGCGACCTGGTGGTTCCCGGCCACGAGGAAGGCTTCTGGGTGGGCCCCACAGTGCTGGACCACGTCAAGGCCGAAATGACCGCCTACACCGAGGAGATCTTCGGACCGGTGCTCGTGGTGGTCCGGGTGGAAGACCTGGATGAGGGGATCAAGCTGATCAACTCCAACCCGTACGGCAACGGCACCGCCATCTTTACATCCTCCGGCGCCAACGCGCGGAAGTTCCAGCGTTCGGTGTCTGTGGGCATGATCGGCATCAACGTGCCCCTGCCGGTCCCCGTGGCCTACCACTCCTTCGGCGGCTGGAAGGCATCAATGTTCGGCGACAAGCACATGTACGGCCCTGAAGGTGTTTCCTTCTACACCCGCGGCAAGGTTGTCACCTCGCGCTGGCCTGAACCGACCCACGCCTCGGGAGCCTCCTACAACTTCCCCTCCAACTAAGGACCCTACCTACCATGATCGACTGCTCCATAACCGCCGTTTTGAGCGTCCAAAAGGGCACTTACGGAGCAATCGATGAGAAGGAATGGAAATGACTGAGAACAATCTGATCATCGGAACTGCGCCGGACTCGTGGGGCGTGTGGTTCGCGGATGACCCTAAGCAGACTCCGTGGGAGCGATTCCTCGACGAAGTGGCCGAATCCGGTTACAAGTGGATCGAACTGGGTCCCTACGGCTACCTGCCGAACGACCCCACCCGGCTGGCCGAAGAGCTCAAGCAGCGCGACCTGAAAGTCACCGCCGGAACGGTCTTCACCGCGTTCCACCGCGGTGCAGCACAGTACGAGGAAGCCTGGGAGCCGGCCCGCAAGGTGGCTGAACTGACGGCAGCCATGGGCGGCGAGCACATCGTGGTCATCCCCGCCATGTGGCGCGACGACGTCACCGGCGAAGCCGTGGAAAACGGCGAACTTTCACAGGAACAATGGGCGGACCTCTTCGCCGGCCACAACCGCATGGGCAAGGTCCTGCTGGAGGACTTCGGCCTGAAGCAGCAGTTCCACTCGCACGCCGATTCGCACGTTGGTGCGCAGCAGGACATCGAGACCCTGCTGGCCGCCACCGATCCGAAGTACCTGAACCTGTGCCTGGACACCGGCCACGCCGAGTACTGCGGGGCCTCCAGCCTGGAACTGATCAAGAACTACCCGGAGCGCATCGGTTACCTGCACCTGAAGCAGATTAACCCGGAGATCCTGAAGAAGGTCAACGAAGAAAACCTGACGTGGGCCGCAGCGAACCTGGCCGGCGTCATGACCGAGCCGCCGAACGGCCTTCCGGACCTGCGCGCCGTCATCGAGGCGGTGGAAGGCCTGAACCGGCCGATCTTCGGCATCGTGGAACAGGACATGTACCCGGTGGCCTTCGACGTCCCGATGCCCATTGCCAAGCGCACCCGCAACTACCTGCTCTCGTGCGGCTCCCGCACCACGGTCAGCTAACCCCCCGATACCTAAGGACAGAACAATGACTGACATTCTCCGCGTTGCCGTCATCGGCGCAGGCCGCATGGGTGCGGACCACATCAAGCGGCTCAGCACCCGCATCCACGGCGCCGAAGTGGCCGCCGTCGTCGACGTCGACCTCTCCCGGGCGCAGGCCGCCATCGAAGGGATCGACGGCGCCGTGGCCCTGGCCAGCGCCGAGGAGGCCCTCAACAACGGCGACGTCAACGCCGTCCTGATCGCCACCCCCGGTTTCCTGCACGAGGAAATCCTCTACAAGGCGCTGGAGAAGGACTTCCCGATCCTCTGCGAAAAGCCGCTCACCCCGGATGCCGAGAGTGCCTGGAAGGTTGTCCAGGCCGAAACGGCCCTCGGCCACAAGCGCATCCAGGTCGGCTTCATGCGCCGTTTCGACGCCGAATACGCCGCCTTGGGCTCCGTGATCCGCAACGGCGAACTGGGCGAGCTTCTAATGCTGCACCACCAGCACCGCAACCCCACCACGCCCGAGGGCTTCACCAACGAGATGCTCATCAACGACTCCGTGGTCCATGAGTTCGATGCCATCCGCTTCTTCACCGGCGAAGAAATCACCTCCGTGCAGGTCCGCCTTGGCAAGGCCACGAAGAACGCCCCGAACGGCCAGCACGACCCGCAGCACGTACTGCTCGAAACCGAATCCGGCGTCCTGGCCGACGTCGAGATCTACGTCAACGCCAAGTTCGGCTACGAAGTGGCCACCCAGGCCTCCTTTGAGGACGGCATCGTGAACATCGGCGGCGACGGCGGTCCCTACGTCCGCACCTCCGGCCGCTGGGGCGGCAAGATCACGCCAGGTTTCGAAGAGCGCTTCGGCGCAGCGTACGACGTCGAGGTCCAGGCCTGGGTGGACGCGGCCCGGCGCGGCGAAATCGGCGGACCCACCGTCTGGGACGGCTACGCCACCGCAGCCTGCTGCGAGGCCGGCGTCGATGCCCAGAAGTCGGGCGAAAAGGTCAAGGTCCGGCTCAACACCAAGCCGGACCTCTACAGCTAAGACCCGCCCGCACCAGCAGTTTTTGTCCAGATAAGGCGACTTTGAGGCGCATTTCGGCGCCTTATCTGGACAAAAACTCCGTTAGACAACTGATTCATCCACAAAGGAGTGACCATGAAAATCGCCCTGGACCCCACCCCGTTCCACCACAGCCACAGCCTGCTGGATTTTCCGCGCGTGGCCGCAGATCTCGGTTACAAGTACCTGCAACTGACTCCGCACGCCGACATGATCCCCTTCTACAACCACCCCAAAGCCGACGACGAACTCGTGGCCCGGATGAACAAAGCCTGCAAGGACGCCGGCGTCGAAATCGCGTCCGTCCTGCCGGTCCTGCGCTGGTCCGGTCCGGACGAGGACGCCCGCGAAGCTGCCGTCCGCTACTGGAAGCGCGCCATCCGGATTGCCGTGGACCTTGGCGTCAGCACCATGAACACCGAATTCAGCGGCCGCCCCGAAAAGGCCGAAGAGTCCGAGCGCGCCTTCTACCGCTCCATGGAAGAGCTGCTGCCGCTCATCGAGCGTGAAGGCCTTGATGTCCTGATAGACCCGCACCCGGACGACTTCGTCGAAGACGGCCTGGCCGCCATCCGCGTCATCCGCGGAGTCAATTCGCCCAACATCGGCATGGTCTACGTGGCCTCGCACTCCTTCCACATGGGCAACAAGCCGCTGGAGATCATGCGGGCCGCCGGGGACAGGCTGCGCCTGGTCCACGTCTCGGACACCATGGACCACCACGCCTCCCACGGGCTGCGCTACATCACCAATCCACCAGGAAACGCCGTACGTGTGCACCAACACCTGAAGATCGGCGACGGCGACGTCAACTGGGACGAGTTCTTCGGCGGGCTCAAGGAAATCGGCTTCCTGGACAAGGACAGCACCGTCATGGTGTCCAGCGTCTTCGCCGAGGATGACAACGCCGAGGACGTGTCCCGCTACCAGCTCGAGACTATGGGCCAGTACATCACCAAGGTCCAGTAGTGGCAGCGGCAACGGAGCAAAGCAAAGGAACCATGACG
>DIZT01000068.1:40990-46618 GCA_002427975.1 Micrococcaceae bacterium UBA6021
GTTCATGCGGAAGGTGGCGCTCTTCTCCACGTTCGGCGGACTGCTGTTCGGCTACGACACCGGCGTCATCAACGGTGCCCTGCCGTTCATGCAGCGGGACCTCGGCCTGACGCCCCTGACCGAAGGGCTGGTCACGTCCACGCTCCTGTTCGGTGCGGCTTTCGGCGCCATCAGCGCAGGCCGGCTCTCGGACCGCTTCGGCAGGCGCAAGACCATCATGGGGCTGGCCCTGATCTTCGTCGTGGCCACCATCGCCTGCACCGTCTCGCCGGGCACGGAACTGCTCATCGCGGCCCGGACTTTTCTGGGCCTGGCAGTGGGCGGCGCCTCCGTGATTGTCCCCGTGTACCTCGCCGAAATGTCGCCGGCCGCCCAACGCGGGCGGATCGTCACGCAAAACGAGCTGATGATCGTCACCGGCCAGTTCCTGGCCTTCACCTTCAATGCGGTGCTCGGCAACGCCTTCCCCGAAGAAACGCACGTGTGGCGCTGGATGCTGGTCATCGCCACGCTCCCGGCCGTCGCCCTGTGGTTCGGGATGCTGGTCCTGCCGGAGAGCCCGCGCTGGCTGGCGTCTGCCGGTCGCTTCGGGGCCGTCCTGGAGGTCCTGCGCAGCACCCGCGCGGCCGGGGACGTCTCAGCCGAGTTCGACGAGGTACGGCAGGCAGCCCGGGAGGACTACCAAGCCAGGCTGGGCACCTTCAAGGACCTCACCGTTCCGTGGATCCGCAGGATCTTCGTGGTGGGCCTGGGCATGGCCATCATCAACCAGATCAGCGGCGTCAACGCCATCATGTACTACGGGACGTCCATCCTGTCCTCGTCGGGATTCGGCGATCAAGGCGCCCTGATCGCCAACGTCCTCAACGGCATCACGTCCGTGGTGGCCGTGATCGTCGGCATGTATCTGATGACGCGGGTGCCCCGCAAGCCCATGCTGATCGTGGGCCTGTGCGGCACCGCCTCTTCCCTGACGGCCATCGCGCTCACCTCCATGCTCCTGCCGGAGAGCACGTTGCGCGGCTACCTGGTGCTGCTGTTCATGGTGACGTTCCTGGCTTCCATGCAGGGCTGCATCGGCACCGTCACGTGGCTGACCATGTCCGAGATCTTCCCCATGCACGTCCGCGGCATCGCGATGGGCATCTGCGTCTTTGTGCTGTGGATGATCAACTTCCTGATCGGGTTCTTCTTCCCGCAGATGGTCTCGTGGATCGGCGTTTCGGCGACGTTCTTCATCTTCGTCGCGCTGCAGCTATGTGCCATTGTCTGGGTCAAGCGTGTCGTTCCGGAGACCAAGGATAAATCCCTGGAGGAGTTGGAGCACCTGTTCAAACAGCGCTCAGGCGTGTCCGCCTAAGGGGACGCAAAAACGCCCGACGCCGGCCGGCGTCGGGCGTTTGCTTGTCCCCGGACGGGGGACTTCTCAGAGGGCGATCACCGCTGCTGTGATGGCTTCCTTGTCTGTTGGGAAATGGTCGGCCAGCCGGACCGACAGCTAGGGGGCGGCGCGTGCGCGCCGCCCCCTAGCTGTCTGTCACAGGCCCCGGGTATTAGGCCGTCAGATTCAGCGACGCCCTGAGCGCGGCGTCCGCGTCCCGCAGCACCTTGGCCGCCACCTGCAGGCCCTCGATCCGGCCCAGTGAAACGTCCTCGTGCTCGATGTTGACCAGCATCTCCGGGTCCACCTCGTGCAGGGCCCGGAGGAACTCCGTCCAGTAAGCGGTGTCATGCCCGCGGCCCAGGGCCACGAAGTCCCAGGCAGAGTTCTTGGGCCACTCGTTGGCCCACTCGTCGCCGCCGAGGTTGGTGCGGTTTTCCTCCGGCGCGAGCCGGCGGAAGCTGTTGTCCAGCACGCCGTAGAGTGCTGCGTTGGCGGTGTTGACGCGGACGTCCTTGGCGGCCGCCTGGAACACGAGCGGCCCGAGTTCGCGCACGACGGCGACGGGATCCATCTGCTGCCAGAACAGGTGGGAGGCATCCAGCTCGACACCCACATGGGTTGCGCCGGTCAGTTCGATGAGCTTGTGGACGTCGGCGGTGTTGAAGACGAGGTTCTGCGGGTGCAGTTCGAGAGCCAGCTTGACGCCGTGGTCAGCCGCCAAACGGTCGGTTTCCTTCCAGAATTCTGCAGCCACGCCCCATTGGTAGTCCAACACGTCAAGTGCGGCCGAATTCCAGGCGTTGACCACCCAGTTGACGGTGGAGGCGCCGGGCTCTCCGCCGGGCAGGCCGGACATGGTGACTACCCGGTCCTGGCCGAGGCGGTGGGCCAGGCGGATGGAGCGGCGGATGTCCTCCGCATGCTTCTCGCCGATCTCACGGTTGGGGTGCAGCGGGTTGCCGTTGCAGTTAAGGCCCGCTATGGAAACACCGGTGCCCTCGAAGACCGCCAGGTAGTCATCGCGGGCGGCGTCGCTTTCCAGGATCTGGTCCATGGTGGGGACGTGCACGGCGGGGAGGAATCCGCCGGTGTTGATCTCGATGCCGGTGAGGCCCAGATCGGCAATGACCTTCAGTGCGTCGGGAAGTGGCCGGTCGTGCAGGACCGCGTTGTAGACACCGAGCCTCATAGCGTGATCTTCTTTCCGTTGTTCAGGGCGGATTCGGTGACTGCGCCGAGCAGTTCCATGTTGCGGACGCCCTCGTCGAACGTGGCGCAGCGGGGGAGGGACTCTTCTTCGCTGAGGCCGGCAACCTCTTCGAGGAAGGCCCGGGCCTGGTAACCGAACGCGTCGTTCTGGCCGAAGCCGACTTCGGGGGCGTCCATGGCGAGGCCGCCGGCGATGTACGGGTGGCCCGGGCCGAGGATGACCTGGCGGTAGCCGTTCTCGTTGCCGGAACCATCGTTGAGGAACAGCTGGATTTCGGCGGGGCGGCGCTGGTCAAACTTGGCGGCACCGTTCTCGCAGAACACTTCGAAGTTGAGGCTGTTGGCGTGTCCGGCTGCAACCCGGGAGACTTCAAAGCTGCCGGCGCCGGTTCCGAACTCTGCGTTGAATGCTGCGTAGTCGTCATTCTCGACGGCTTCGAAGGTATCGCTGACTGCAACGTGGTCGTGTCCCATAACGGCCGCGAGCGGCAGGGGCCGCTTGTCGATCACGGTGCTGAGACTGCCGCCGGTGATCGACCTGATGTCGCCACAGAGGAACTCTGAGATGTACGTCAAGTGGCTTCCGACGTCGGCGAGAGCACCGGAGCCCGGGCCGCCCTTGTAGCGCCAGCTCATGGGAGCGGCGGGGCTGAAGCCGTAGTCGGTCCAGTAGCGGCCGCTGAAATGCAGGACATTGCCGAGGACGCCGTTACGGATCAGGTCCCGGATATAGGCAATACCAGGGGTACGGCGGAAGGTGAAGCCGATCCGGGCAATGCTGGCGGCGTTGCGGGCTGCCTCGGCCATGGCGCGGGCGTCTGCCAGGGAGTCGCTCAGCGGCTTTTCGCACAGCACGTGCTTGCCGGCGGCGAGCAGGCCTTCCACCACTTCGCGGTGGAGCGAGTTGGCGATGACCACGCTGACGACGTCGATATCATCGGCTTCGGCGATTGCCTGCCATGACGTGTCGTTGCGCTCGTATCCAAACCGGCGGGCGGCCAACGAGCCGAATTCGGCGTTGACGTCGCCGATCGAGACCAGGCGCACCGGGGGAAGTACCGGGCTGTAGAGGGCAGACGCCGTGCGGTACGCAGCAGCGTGGGCCTTGCCGGCCATGCCTGCACCGATGACGGCGACGCCTAGGCTTTCAGCCATTGATTTCTCCTTTGAAATTCAGCCGTGGCGGGAAGCAACGGCATTTTGTAGCGCTACAATTTTTGCGCTGGATCTGAGCGTATCCATGTATGTATGTCCTGTCAATCACTTAACGGATATCCTCAAGGCAGACACGAAAGGCACCTCTGATGACGTTGAACAGCCCCAAGACACGACGCCCGACGATCTATGACGTAGCCAAGCAGGCGGGCGTCTCGCCGTCGCTGGTTTCCCTGGTACTGCAAAATCCGGCGCGGGTGAGCGACAAGCGTCGCGAAGCCGTCCAGACGGCGATATCGGACCTCGGATACCGCCCCAGCCGCGCCGCCACCACGCTGGCCAGCAGCCGGACCAAGAGCATCGGGCTGGTGATTGACGACTACCGGAACCTATGGTTCGTCGATCTGCTGCGGGGGATGGAAGCCGTGCTGACTGACCATGGCTATCAGGTCATGCTGGCCGATTCCCGTCCCGGGGAGAACCGCATCCGGGAAGCTGCCGACGGATTGCTTGCCATGCACGTTGACGGGCTGGTGATAGCGGCGGAACCAAGCGCGTCAATGTTGGCCGGTACGGGGGTTCCGACGGTAGTGGCGGGGTGGCGCGATGGCGTGCCGGCCGGCGCCGACCTGATTACCAACGACGACGACGGTGGCGGCGGGATGGCGGCCAGTCACCTTCTGGGGCTCGGCCACACCCGGATAGGTCACCTTTCCGGATCCGGCGGTGCCGCTGCGCACCGGCGCGCGGGCTTCCGCGGCCGGCTCCAGGAGTCCGGCGTTGAGCCTCTCATCGGGGGGGAGGCAGGCGGTACGTCCGAGGAGGACGGCTACAACTCGGCATGCTGGCTGCTGGACCACCATCCGGACATCACCGCCATCTTCGCCGCCAACGACACCATGGCTCTGGGTGCTTTAGGCGCCATCAAGGCGCGCGGGCTTGCGGTCCCGGCGGACATCTCCTTGATCGGATACGACAATTCAACGCTGGCAAAGTCGCGGTATCTGGAGTTGACCTCGGTGGATAACCGAAGCGACCTGGTGGGTGTGGATGTGGCCAAGGCGCTGCTTGCGCGCATTCAGGACTCCGCGGTTGGCCCGCAACGCAAGCTGATCGAGCCCGCCCTGATTGTTCGCGGGACCACGGCGCGGCCGGGATTTTAGGGCGGCCGCAGGAGGCTCCTTTACGTTAAAACATCCTAATGTCAGGACAAACTATTGACATTGGTGAGTTGAATCACCATGATCGAGGTAGACAGTGCTCCGGCGGTTGCAGAGTGGCAGCCCGGAACCTGAGATCAAAGGAGATTAACGTGGCAAATTTTTCTTGGCGGAAGGCGGCACTCGTTGCCGCCGTCGTTCCGATGATGGCTCTAAGCGCGTGTTCAAGCACAGGCGGGAAGCCGGCTGACAGCGGCAACGCGGCCGGCGGAGGGCAAGCGGTAAGCACTCCGCGGATGAAGGTGGCCCTCATAACCCACGCCGCAGCAGGCGATACATTCTGGGATATCGTCCGCAAGGGCGCTGAGGAAGCGTCCGCGAAGGACAACGTTGACCTGCTTTACACAAGCGACCCCGAAGCTGGTCGCCAGGCTCAGCTCGTCCAGCAGGCCATCGACCAGAAGGTTGACGGCATCGCTGTAACCCTCGCCACCCCGGACGCCCTTAAAGATGTCCTGAAGAAGGCCGAGGACGCTGGCATCCCGGTGGTAAGCCTCAATGCCGGCGAGAGCGTCTCGGCGCAGCTCGGCGCATTTACGCACTTCGGCTCGAACGAGCAGCTCGCCGGCGAGGCCGTGGGCACCAAGCTCGCGGCGCAGGGCTTCAAGCACCCGGTCTGCGTGATCCAGCAGCAGGGTCACGTCGGCCTCGAGGCGCGGT
>DIZT01000282.1 GCA_002427975.1 Micrococcaceae bacterium UBA6021
CCCACCTGGAGCTCTTCAACCGCACCGCTGCGGCGTTTGATGCCCTGTCCAAGGAAGACGAAGAGCGCTACCTCGACGGCGACCTGGACACTGAGGAAGAGTCCCCCGACGCCGTGCGCAGCATGGAAGAGCTCGACGGCGAGTTCGAGGAACTGTTTGAGACCGAAAACATCACCGCCCTCAACGCCGCCTGGCTCCTGTGCCAGGAGGGGCTGCTGGTGCTCGACGACGAGGAGCTCGGCGCCTACATCGAGCGTCAGGTTGCGCTCATCCCCAACCTCGAGGAGCGCCAGGCCGCGGCCGACGAGGAAGCACTGGAGGACGCCCCGGATTTTGAGGTCATCATCCGCGAGCTGTGCGACATCGCCGGCTACACCCTGCAGAAGATCACCATGGGCGACCCGAACTACGTGCACGACGGCGAGAAGACGCTGGCCTGGCACTTCACCACGGACCACGGAGACTTCCTCATGGTGGAGGAAGACGAAGAGGCCTTCATGATTAACCCGGAGACCCAGGAAATCGTCGCCGCCGTTGAGTTCGAGGAAGCGGACGACGACGAGATGATCGACGCGTAGGACCCGCACCGCGGTCCCGGGCCGGGTTCGTCGGAAGCATGCGGGGTCGCCGGAATTCTCCGGCGGCCCCGTGCGTTTCCCGCGATTTCGACGGCGGAGGGCCCGCGGACGGGCTTCGGAAGGAAATTTTCCGGGGCCCGTAACTTTCCCGGTGCGGCCAGCGATGTAGGGGGTGATGGGTTCCCCACGGAACCGGTTCTGTTTTGTTCTCTAGGTTTTGGAGTCTCACATGTCGTTGTTCACTGTTCTCGCCACCAGCAAAGTCGCCGCCGGAGTTCTCGCCGCGGGCACCCTGGCCGTCGGTGGAACCGGCGTCGCAGCTGTTGCCGGCGCCCTCCCGACCGACGTACAGCAGACCGCCCATGAACTGCTCGGCGCCCCGGCTCCGAAGCTTGGCGGCGAAGCAGTTTCCAAGGCAGCTGACGCCGCAGCAAACGCTTCCGGCAACGCAACTGTGAAGGGCGGCGCCGACGTGACCGGCGAAGCAGCAGTATCCGACGAAAAGGTTGCCGCCGGTGCCAAGGTCTCCGCAGCCGCGGCTGTTGACGCTGCCGGCGCCGCATCCCTGGGCCTGTGCACCGCCTTCACCCACGGCGGACTGAACGCTTCCTCCGAAGGGTTCTCCTCGCTGGTGGTAAAGGCCGACGGCGAAGCCAACGTTAAGAGCTTCTGCGCCGATGTTGTCTCCAAGGCGGGCGCTGCCGCAGGCGCCGCGGCTGCTGGCGAAGGCTCTGCCGCCGCCGAGGTCAAGCGCCCGGAGCTGCCCGCCGTACCTGCCGTTCCCGCCGTTCCCGCCGTTCCGGGTGTCGACGGCGTGCCTGCCGTTCCCGCCGTGCCTGCCGTTCCCGCCGTGCCGGGCAACGTGGTGGACGCACCCTCGGTTTCGGCCCGCTAGCACCTGCTCAGCTAGTGTGGACTGTGGGAACCGGCTCCGTACGGACCGGATTCCCGCAGTCCACATGGCAGCCAGATAGCTGACCGACAGCAGCGGAGCACACCGCGCCGAACACCGGGATCAGCGAGTCCGCCGCCCGGGATGGAGGAGCCGCTGGTGCCTGACACCTTGGCAGAGGAAGACATCGAGATATTCGCAGACACGGCCGGAACTGATCCGGCTGTGCTGTTCAGCGCTGTCTACCGCACGTTTTCCGGGGCTGTCCTTGGCTACCTTCGGGCGCGGGGCGTGGACGATCCCGAGGCTGTCACCCAGGACGTGTTCCTGGCCTTCTTCCCCAAGATCGACGGCCTGACCGGCGGACTTCCAGGCGCCAAGTCGCTGCTCTTTTCCATCGCCCACGCCCGGATGGTGGACCACTACCGTCGGCTGGAACGCAGGCCCGGCCTGGCCTCCTATGACCCGCTGCAGGACTCGCGCAGCACGGCTTCCGCCGAGGACCAGGTTCTTGGCCAGAACGGCGGCGCTGCTGCCCTGCTCGAAGGCCTCGCCGATGACCACCGCGAGGTGCTGGCACTGCGGGTCGTCGCGGACCTATCCATCGAACAGGTGGCCGGCATCATGGGCAAGTCCCAAGGGGCCATCAAGCAGCTGCAACGCAGGGCACTGCAAAATCTCAAGGACCAGACGCTAAGAAGAAACCAGGCACATCATGAGTGAGACCGCAGGCTCCCGCAACAACGGTTCCCGCGACGGCGCGAGTGTCGACCAGCTGCTGCTGGAGGCAGGGATGGACGACGACGGCGGCCTCCGCCCCATGCTCCTGGACCTTCAGGCCCTGGCGGCCGAGCGGCCGGCACCCTCCGACGCAGTCGCCGCACTGATGATGCCGGCAACGAGCCAGGCTGCGGACCAACCGGCAGCCGCCCGCCACCTCGCGGCGGTTCCCGGAACGGCTGTGGTTCCTGGAACAGCTGTGCTCCCCGAAACGGTTGCAGTACCCGAGATGGGTGCCCCCGGCGCCGCAACCGATGAGCTCACGGCAGCAACCGATGAGCTCGC
This sequence comes from Micrococcaceae bacterium UBA6021, assembly GCA_002427975.1. Classification (GTDB taxonomy): domain Bacteria; phylum Actinomycetota; class Actinomycetes; order Actinomycetales; family Micrococcaceae; genus Arthrobacter. The sequence continues at coordinate 2,536 of DIZT01000282.1, forward strand.
CGCGCGCCGACGCGCCAAGCGCCGGCTCACCCTCACCACGCTTTCCGTGGCGGTCTCCCTCGCGGCTGGCGGGGCCGTCGCCGTCGCCTCTGACCAGGGCCTGCAGGCTTCCATCGGCCATGTCAACCAGGCGGTCTCGTCCTTTGTGGCCACAGTGGGCGGACCGGCCCAAACGCCGGCGCAAACTCCGGTTCCGGTACCGGCCGGACCCGGCGCCCCCGCCACAGTGCCAGCCGCGCCGGCTGTGACGCACACGCCGGCGCCCCCGTCCGGGTCCGACCCGCGGCAAAAACCGCAGCCCACGCCCGCGCCGTCGGGTCCGGCAGCAGGGCCCCTGCCGGATCTTCCCGTCCCCGGAAACTTCACGCCTGACATGCCGGACGTGCCGGCGGTGCCGGGAGTGCCGGGTGTGCCGCTGAACGGCCAGGGGTTGCCCCTGCCGGCTACGCCTCCAGTCCCGCTACCCAGCCCCGGGCGGTAGAGAGCAGGCGGAACCTGGCCGGCGGGCACCCCCGGCCCCGCCGGCANNCCGGCGGCCCCCCCCGGCCCCGCCGGCAATGAACACCTGTGGAGCGGCTCAGCCGCGCCTCAGTACCCGGAGGCCGCCTTTGGGACCATTTCCCCGGCCGGGTTCACCAGGTTCCAGACATTGCCGACGCCCTGCCCCAGGATGTCGCCGGGTTTCTTGTCGTTCGCGAAGTAGTACAGCGGCAGGCCGTTCAACGTCACCTGCTTTGCACCGGCCGGCGTCGTAATTGTTCCGAGCTTTCCCGCGACCCCGTCAGCGGAGGGCGTCGCAGCCGTGCTGAGGACCGGCGGCCACATGGCCATGCATGCCCCCGTGCAGGCGCTGGTGCCGGAACCCTTTGTGTCCTTGGTGAAGAGGTAGACACTCATGCCCTTGGCGTCAACCACAATTGTGCCTGCGCTCGAAGACACCGTCTTCAGGTCGACGGCGGCTGCCGCGGTTGTGGTGCCCGCAGTCGGGGCTGCGGACGTGGCCGCCGGGCTGGCGGCCGCCGGCGTGGTGGTTGTTGTGGCTCCGGGGCTGCCGCCGCAGCCGGAAAGCGCGGCCACGAGGGCCAGCGCTGCAAGTCCGATGCCCAGATGATGTTTCATGCGAATGCTCCTTGGCTGGGGCCCGGCGTCGGTCACCGGACGCTAACCGATACGACGCGCGGAAGGGAAGAATGGTTCACAGTGAACCGTTTTCCATCGGCGGACGTTATATCGCATGAAGGTGCGGGCAATTCCGCCATGGCAGGGACAGGAGGGCGGCATGCCGCTGGACGAGGACGTGGTGGCAGCGATCTACCGCGAACACGGCCCTGCCCTGCGCCGTTTTGTGCTCAGCGCCTCCCGGGACCCGCAGTTGGCCGAGGACGTTGTCCAGGAAACGGTGCTGCGCGTCTGGCAGCAGGCCCCGGAGATCACCGGAAGCCTGCGCAGCTACCTGTTCCGGACGGCACGGAACATCATGATCGATAACTACCGGAAGGCACAGCGGAGGCCCCACGAGGCCATGGAGCGGGAGATCGCCGATCCCGCCGAAGCAGTCGAACGTGTCGATGAGCTCCTCAACCGTGTGCTCATGGAGGAGGCGCTCCTGCGCCTCAGCACCGAACACCGCGATGTCCTCGTGGCGCTCCACTACCGCCGCTTCACCGTCAACGAGGCCGCTGTGCAGCTGAACATCCCCAGCGGAACCGTGAAGTCCCGGGCCTACTACGCCGTCCGGGCGATGCGGACCATCCTGGATGAAATGGGGGTGGAGCGGTGAACACCTCTGGCCTGCACCACCTGCTGGGAGCCTACGTGCTCGGCGGGCTGGACTCCGCGGATTCGCAGCGCTTCGAAGCCCACCTTGAGAACTGCGCGGACTGCCGGGCGGAAATCGCGGAGCTGGAAAGCCTGCCGGGCCTGCTCGACGCACTTCCCGTACCGGACGCGGTGGCGCTGACCGGGGGGCCCCGCCCTGCCGCCGCCCCTGAGCAGGCCAGCCCCGTGCCGCGCGCGGTCCTCGATGAAGTCGCCGCCCGCCGTCGGAAACTACGACGGCGGTGGGCAGCGCTGGTGGGCGCCGTCGCCGCCGCGTGCCTTGCCCTAGGCGTGGCCGCTGGTCCGCTGCTTAACCGGCCGCCGCAGCCTGACGCCAGCTATTCGGTCCAGGCCGGCAACGGCCTGCGCTTCAGCGTTGACCTGGCCCGGAAGGCGTGGGGCACGGAACTGGCGGTGAACGGCAGCAGCATGCCATCGGATGGGACGTACTCGCTATGGGTCCGGGACCGCGACGGCAAGGAGGACCGCGCCTGCGCCTGGACGGCCACGCCCAGCGGCCGGATCAAGGTCACCGGAGCCACCCCGGTCCAGCTGGCCAGCATTGCAGGCGTGGAGCTGCGGGACGAAGCTGACCACACCGTGGCAGTGATCACGGTTCCGTAGGCACGGTGCCGGTGATCACTGTGCCCTGGTCACGGTGGCCTGGGCGTGCGGAACTCGGCCACCAGCCCGGGGTCCTCGCAGGCCCGGGCAAACGCGTCGATCCTCTTGTTGATCTCACGGCCCAGGAGCCAGGCGCCCAGCCGCTCCGCCACCGGCCGTAACCAGGCCGGGCGGCAGGAAAAGGTGTACTTCCAGACGGCACGGGTGCCGCCGTCGTCCGCGGTGAACCGCCAGCCGCCCCCGAAATTCCCGAAGAACCACGGCCCGAACACCATGGTCATGCCGACGTTTTTCGGTGGCGAATAGGACACGTATTCGCTCACCATCACCAGGCCCAGTCGGGACACGGTCCGTGTCCGGACGCCCTTTCCGGCGGACGTTGCGCCGTTCAGGAAGCCTTGGGCAGAGATGAACGGGTCCCATTTGAGCCGGAACTCGCCGGTGGTCTGGGAGAGGGCAAAGACTGTCTCCGGATCGAGGCGGATGAGGCGCTCGGCGCGTACCTGGGGCATGGACCCACCCTAACGGGGCATTCCGGGCGCGGGGGCGGGCATTCCGTGCCGGTCACCGGGGAACGGGCCCATCCCTACATTTTGGCCAGGCGCGCCCGGACCACCATGTACAACCCGTAGCAGATCAGGCCGGCGCCCACGGCGGCCAGGAGATACACGCCGAAGGGCTGGTCGCGCAGTGCCCTGAGTCCGCCGTCCAGGCCCGTGGATTCATCCGGATGGGCGCCTAGGGAGGCGATGGTGATCAGCATTCCGGTCAGCAGCAGGACGATGCCCTTGGCGACGTAGCCGGCCACGCCCAGGGCCGTGACGCCCGTCCGGGCGGTTGGGGAGGAAGGCATCCTGAGGT
>DIZT01000108.1:0-7229 GCA_002427975.1 Micrococcaceae bacterium UBA6021
TCGGCCACACCAAGGGCGACGCCCTGGAGACCATCGGGTTCCTGCTGGAGGACCGGCTCACCCTGCCACCGGCGCAGAACCCGGATCCGCAGGCCATCATCGACCTCCTGCAGGAGCGCGGCATCGAGTTCACCACGTGGGAGGGCTGGATCAAGCTGGACTCGCACGAAGCAGCCCTCGGCGCCGCGTGGTCAGAAGGCGAGCCCGGCACCGACGGGACCGCCGACGTCGTGCGTGAACGCATCAAAGTAGTCCCGCGCGAGGAAATGATCAAAATCTCCCGCAACTGACCGCCTGACCCTCACGTCCCCCCTCCCTCCCGAGTTTTTGTCCAGTTATCGGGACTTCCATGCCCCGGAAGCCGGAATAAGTGGACAAAAACTCCGATGGTGGGCGGGTGTGCGCTGGTTGGGCGCTAGTGGCTGCGGGCCTTTGCGCCCACCAGCGTCTCCAGGGTGGCGATTGCGCCTTTGGTGTGGAGCGAAGACAACGCGTCCCGGTAGGCACTGCGGAAGCGTTCATCGTCCAGGACGTCGCCGAACAGCTCACGGTTGGCGATGAACGCGTCCAGGTCTTCCCGGTTCCGCTGCGCCACCGCCGTCAGCTCTTCGGCCAAGCGGTCGACGACGGCGATCGGCTCGCCGCCTTCGTCGACACCTTGCGCGTAGCGCGCCCAGCTGGCCACGATCGCGGCGGACAGTTTCACCGGCCGGCCCGCGGCAAGGTTCTCGCGGACCACCGGCATCAGCCACTTGGGGATGCGGTCCGAGCTTTCGGCGCACAGGCGCGCCACAGTGTCCGCCACATACTCGTTGCTGAAGCGTTCAATCAGCTTGTGCTTGTACGCCGTCAGGTCGACGCCCGGAAGCGGAGACAGCGTGGGGGTGGCTTCCTCGTCCATGAAGCGGAGCAAAAATTCGGAGAACAGCGGGTTCCGGACAACATCGTGCACTGCCCGGTAGCCGGCCAGGTGGCCGAAGTAGCACAGACCCTGGTGGCTGGCGTTGAGCAACCGCAGCTTCATCAGCTCGTACGGAACCACGTCCTCGACCAGCTGGACGCCGGCGTCTTCGAAGGCCGGGCGGCCAGCGGCGAACTTGTCCTCCAGCACCCATTGGGTAAAGTCTTCGCAAACCACCGGCCAGGCGTCCTCGATCCCGTAGCGCGCGGCAACGTCAATCCGGTCCGCATCGGTGGTGACCGGCGTGATCCGGTCCACCATCGAGTTCGGGAAGGGCACCTCGGCTTCAAGCCAGGCCCCGAACCCGGGGTCCAGGGCCGCAGCGAACGCGGTGAACATCCGCTGCGCCACCTCGCCGTTGCCCTGGATGTTGTCGCAGCTCATCACGGTGAACGGGGCGATCCCGCGCTCGCGGCGCAGCTTGAGGCCGGCGCAGACCAGTCCAAAGGTAGTGTGCGGCTGCCCGGGCGTGACCAGGTCCGCCTGCACCTGCGGATTGCCCAAGTCGAATTCGCCGGTGACGGGGTGGAGGTTGTACCCGCCCTCGGTGACGGTCAACGAGACGATCCGGATGGCGGGGTCTGCCAGCCGTTCGACGGCGGCCTGCGGGTCATCCGGGGCGAAGATGTAGTCGACGATCGAACCGATGACGCGGACGTCACGGCTGCCGTCGGGGTCCTTGACCACCAGCGTGTACAGGCCGTCGCTGGACGTAAGCGCATCGCGCATCCTGGTGTCCGACGGCATCACGCCCATGCCGCAGATGCCCCAGTCCAGGGCCTTGCCCTGGTTCATGAGCCGGTCCAGATACATGGCCTGGTGGGCGCGGTGGAAACCGCCCACGCCGAAGTGGATGATGCCGGCGGTGACCGCTGAGCGATCGTACGACGGCGTCGCGACAGTTTCGGGGAGATGTGCCAGATTGCTGTTGCTGAGTTTCATGGTGCTCCTGCGAGGGGAAATGTGGCGGTCAGTGGTTGGGTGTGGCTACGGGTTGGAGCGCGGTTGACAGCGGCACGGTAGCCCTCGCGGGGACGCCGTCGAAGCCGGGCTGCGTCCCGCGCAACACAAAGGAGAAGATGCCTGCAACGATGTAGAGGGCGGCGAAGAGAAATACCATTCCGGCCGCACCCAGGGAACCGTAGAGGAGCGCCACGAGCAACGGTCCGGCGAACACCGCGGCGCCGATGCCCAGGTTGTAGGAGCTCATGGCGGCGCCCGGATGCCTGGGGGCCAGGGAAACTGCGATCGCAGACAGCGGAACAAAGCCGGCCAGGCCGATACCGAAAACGGCACCGATCAGCAGGGTCAGGGGGTAGGCGCCGGCCCAGCCCTGGTCCACGGCATAGGCCGGCACCACATAGAGTCCCAGCATGGAAACGGCACATACCACTGCACCGCACCACGTCACGGTACGGCTCCAGCCGAGGCGGTCGCCGAGCCATCCGAAGAACAGGTTGCAGGGGATGTTCACCGCGTAGATCACCGTGGTGAGGATCAGGAACTGCCCCACGGACCAGTGGAACTGGTCAACGAACAGGGCCGGGAAAAAGATGGCCATGCCGTAGGTGGGGATGGAGTTGATCATGCGCGTGAGCGTGACCAGCAGTGCCCTGCGGTCAGTGGCCAGCAGCTTCAGGCCGAACGTGAGCGTGGCCCAGACCTGGCCCGAGTTTTCCACCAGCGGGGCGCGGCCTGTCCGTTCCTTGACGCCGATCAACGAAACTGCGGCGCCGGTCACCACCAGGACAAGGGAGATCCACAGGGTCTGGTAATAGGAGAGCCCGAAGATGTCCAGGGAAGCGCTCGCCAGTGCCGCACCCAGGGTGGGCAGGCCGGCGCTGAACGCGACATAGAACCAGCCGATGGACATGGCCAGCCGCTTGGCGTTGGCTGTGGCACTGATCCAGACCAGGAAGCCGTAGGCGAAGAACGGGTAGCCGAAGCCGCGGAGCCCGTAGCAAATGAAGATCAGGACCGTGTTGGAGCTGGCGGCCAGGGCCACGCCCAGGAACAGGACTTCGAACACGATCCAGATCACCGCGCCGACGATCATGACCTTCCGGGGGCCCCACAGATCGGACAGTGCCGCGGAGAAGAATGCCGCGATGGCGACGGCGATCCCGTAGACGGTGACCAGGGAACCTGCCAGGGGGATGGAGAACCCGTGGGCGTCGGTCAGGTAGGGGGCCAGGATGTTGGTCTCGACGCCGTCGCCGATCATAAAGAGGGTCAGGCCGACGAAGCCCCAGATCAGCGGCCGGGGAAGGCCCAGCCGGTCGAAGAAAGTGGCGGGGCCTGCGTCGGCAGTCCCGGTGGCCAGTGCATCAGATCTCATGTCGCTTCCTTGCGTCGCTTGCGAATCCGTGTGGTCAATCTAACAACAATTTCACAAAGATAACATGATAGGTGTTAGAAATGGGAAATAATTCCCCTGTTTGATTCACTTGGGGATTGGATCTACCATCTGGAATGTGACTACTGAACAGCACGACGTGGGCTCCAGCGCCGGCACAGCCCTCCAGGGCCTCCAGCCGGATGCCCGCCGCCACGCCCTGGCGCGGTTCGTGGAGGAACACGCCAGCGCCAAGCTTGAAGTGATGGCGGATACCTTCGGTGTCAGTGTGATGACCATCCACCGGGACCTGGACCACCTGACCCGGGACGGCAGGCTTGAACGCATCCGTGGCGGTGCCCGGGTTATCCCGCGCCGGTTCGCCGAACGCGATGTCAGGCTCCGCCGGCATATGAATTCTGCCCAGAAGGACCTGCTGGCCCGCACCGCAGCCGGGCTGATCCCCAGCGGCGCCATCGTGTGCCTCGACGATTCCACCACCGTCGGGGCCATGGGGCAGTACATCGCGGACCGTCATCCGTCCACGGTGATCACTCACTCGCTGGGCCTGATGGGAGTGGTTGCCCAGCATCCGTCGATCGCCCTGGTGGGACTGGGCGGCCAGTACTACTCCGAGACGGACAGTTTCCTGGGCACCGTGGTGGTGGACCAGGTCAAACGCATCGCCGCGGACCTGGTGTTCGTCTCCACCACGGCGCTCAAAAACGGTGCACTCTTCCACCCTGACGCCGAGGCTGCACTGACCAAGAAGGCCATCATCGAAGTGGCCGAACGCAAGGTCCTGCTGGCCGATACCAGCAAGTTCGAATCCAACGGCCTCTACCACGTGGTTGATCTGGACGTTTTTGACGACATCGTGGTCGCCGCGGACCTCCCAGCCTCGCACCGGGCCCAGCTGGAGCGGCTGGGCCTGACAATTCATACCGCGCCTGCACTGTAAAGGCCCGGCACCGACTGGACCGAGCGTCCCTTCATTCTTCAGGAGCTTCCTTGAGCCCCCAATACGTCCTTGGCATCGATTCGTCCACCCAGTCCTGCAAAGCCGCGCTGGTGGACGCCGAGACCGGCGAAGTCCATACCCTGCGCCGGGCCGCGCACCCGGATGGCACCCAGGTGGATCCTGAAGCGTGGCGGGCAGCCATGGCGGATTCCGCCGGTGAGCTGCTACTGCGCGCGGACGCCGTCTCGGTAGCCGGGCAACAGCACGGGATGGTGGCGCTCGATGCGGACCACAACGTGGTCCGGCCCGCGATCCTCTGGAACGACACATCCTCGGCGGCACAAGCACGCCAGCTGGTGGGAGAACTGGGCGGACCGCAGGCCTGCGCCGACGCCGTCGGAAGCGTCATGGTGGCCTCGCTGACCGCGACCAAACTGCGTTGGCTCCGGGACGCGGAGCCGGAAAGCGCAGCCCGCACCGAACATGTGCTGCTGCCGCATGACTACCTGACCTGGCAGCTGGGCGGCCGCCAGGAGATGACCACCGACCACGGCGACGCCTCAGGCACCGGCTACTATTCGACGTCGAAACGGGAGTTTGTGCCCGAGCTCGCCCAGCTTGCCTTAGGCCACCCGGTCCGCCTGCCCCGGGTGGCGGGTCCCAGCGAGGTGGTGGGCACCACCCGCGACGGCAAAGCCATCGCCGCGGGCACTGGAGACAACATGGCCGCAGCCCTCGGCCTGGGGCTGGGCCCCGGAGACGTCTGCGTGTCCATCGGCACCTCCGGGGTGGCGTCCGCCGTCGTGGATGCCAGCGTCCATGACGGCAGCGGCCTGGTGTCGGGATTCGTCGACGCTACCGGACGGAACCTGCCGCTGGCCTGCACCCTCAACGGCGCCCGTGTGCTGGAGTTCGGGGCACGCCTGCTCGGCGTGGACCATGCTGAATTCGCCAGGCTGGCCCTGTCCGCACGGCCCGGCGCGGGCGGCGCCGTGATGCTGCCGTACCTGGACGGGGAGCGGACCCCCAACCGTCCGGATGCCACCGGCACCATGCATGGACTGACCTCCGCCACGAACCGCGAAGACCTGGCACGCGCCGTCATCGAAGGCTTGCTCTGTTCCCTCCAGGATGCGGTGAAGGCCCTCGAAGCTGCCACCGGGGTGCCCACGCGGCGGATCATGCTGATCGGCGGCGGGTCCCAGTCCGAGGCGCTGCGCCGCATCGCACCCCAGGTCTTCGGCGTGGCAGTGAATCTCCCGGCGCCGGGGGAGTACGTGGCGCTTGGCGCAGCACGCCAGGCTGCCTGGGCGCTCAGCGGCGCCGACCAGCCGCCGTCGTGGCCCGGCGCCGAGTCCATTGTCTTCGAAGACACGCCGCAGCCGCAGGTCTACGAGCGCTATGCCGAACTCCGTGACCGGACCGAAAGCTGGGCCAGCCACTAGACTTGAAGGACCGACGGGGAGTTTTTGTCCACTTATTCCGCCCTGGACGCCCCGAAAGCGGGAATATCTGGACAAAAACTCCGGAGGAGAGTTCGATGAGGAACCTGATCCACCCGGCGGCTCCCGGCACCGATTCCGCGGGGTTGGCCCAGCGGCGTGCCCTGGCCGCCCACGAGCAGCTCGACGCCCACGTATTTCCGGACGCGCCGGAAATCCCCGGGCTGCGCCGGCTGATCCGCGAGTCCTGGCAGCGGTCGGTGCGGCTGAAAGCCAACCCGGACAATCCCGAAGCACCGCTCGCCCTCGACGCGGACGAGCTGGAGGAATACCGCCGGCAGCACCCCCTGGCAAGCATCATGCCTGTGATCCACAAACTCCTGGTCCAGCCGAGCCACGACAGCGGTCTGCTCGTTGCCGTCGGTGACGAGGTGGGCCGGCTGCTCTGGGTGGAAGGGGACCCGGTCCTGCAGCGGCGTGCGGAAGGCATGATGTTCGTCCCGGGCGCCGACTGGTCAGAGGCCACCGTTGGCACCAGCGCTCCCGGAACGGCCCTTGCCTTGGGCCGCGGCATCCAGATTTTCGGGGCGGAGCATTACCAGCGGTCCGTGCACGCGTGGAGCTGCACCGCCGTCCCGTTCCACGATCCGGATTCCGGCGCGCTGCTGGGCGTTGTGGACATCACGGGCAAGGCCACCGCGGTGGCACCGCACACGTTGTCACTCGTCGAAGCGACCGTGGCTGCCGCGCAGGCGCAGCTGCGCGTTGAGCGGCTCCAGTTGGCGGCGACCCTCGCCAGCCGGCCGGCCCGACGGCGGAACACCAGTTTGGCGGCCAGGACAGGTTCGTCGGGGGCCGGGGGAGCGGGCGCCGGCGGCGCGAAGGAAGGCAGCCTCTACCGCAACAGCCTCCAGCTCCTGGGCCGCGACCAGGCGTTGCTCAGCATCGAAGGCAAAACGGTGGCGCTGTCCGCCCGGCACAGCGAAATCCTTGCCCTGCTCAGCACCCACCCGGAGGGGCTGAGCGCTGAGGAGCTCAGTGTCCTGCTCTACCCGGGTGACGGCTCCACCATGACCCTCCGCGCGGAAATGGTCCGGCTGCGCAAGATCCTCCAGCAGCTCAACCCGGCCGCCGTCCCGGAATCCCGGCCGTACAAACTCAGCATGGACCTGGTCCCGGACAGCGGGCAGGTGCTCAATTGCCTGCAGCGCGGAGCCCACCGCATTGCCCTGGAGATCTACCGGGGCGCCGTGCTGCCGCGGTCCGAAGCCCCGGGCATTATCGATCTCCGGGACAGGGTCTCCTTGCTGATGCGCGACGCGGTGCTCACCGACGGCAGTGCCGAGACGCTGCTCAAGTACGCGGCACTCCCGGAGGCAAGGGACGACGTCGGCGTCCGGACTGCCGCGCTCAAGCTGCTGCCGCCCCGCTCGCCGAAGCGGGCCGCCGTCGTTGCCGATATTGAGCGGCTGGAAGCCGAACTGAGCGCCTGACATCGGCGTCCGGGATTTCGACAGGCTCAATCACCGG
>DIZT01000108.1:7315-7669 GCA_002427975.1 Micrococcaceae bacterium UBA6021
TACAGCTCTGGCCGATATCGTGGGGAAGAGCCGATCGAAAGAAGCCGCCCCTGTGTTGAACAAACGCCTTGCCATCGCCCTGACCGTATCCGCACTCGTTGCCGGCACCACCGCGTGCGGGGCACCTGCCCAAACGGCGCCGTCCCCAGCGCCACCGGCAGCGGCGCCCGCATCGGCAACGCCCGCCGGGGCTGCCGGCTGGGCCCTCGATCCTGCCGCGGGCGGTGCACGGATCAAGGCCGCCGGCCTGGACATCCTTAACGCCGAGGGCACTGCCGATCACTATCACGCCCATCTGGACGTGTTTGTTGACGGCAAGCCCGTCACGGTCCCCGCTGAGATCGGTTTCAGTTT
>DIZT01000108.1:7811-8609 GCA_002427975.1 Micrococcaceae bacterium UBA6021
ACGGCCGGCCTGAAGTACACCCTCGGCCAGGTCCTTCGCGAATGGGGGGTCCTCGACGGGACAGACACCACTGGTGCACCGCACGGCGGAACCGGTGGCTGGAGCGCTTACGTCAACGGCGCAAAGCAGGATGGTCCCGTGACCGACGTCGTCCTCAAAGCCCACGACGAGGTGGTGCTTTCCTTCGGCACGGCGCCCTCGCCCCTGCCGGGCACCTATACGTTCCCCGCCGGTCTCTAGGCTTAAGCGCGGATCGACCCCCGGTGGTCGAGCTTGGCGAGACCCAGGCTCAATCCCCGTCAGTGAGCTGGCTCACATCCGTGCAACCTGACTGCAACCCTCATACTCCTACGCTGAAACCAACGGCGGGCGCCGGCATCAAGGCGCCACCTCATGCACAGCAAAGGAGCTAGCAATGACTGTTTACGCACAGCCCGGTACCGACGGTTCGAAGGTCACCTTCAAGGACCGCTACGAGAACTGGATCGGCGGCGAGTGGGTTGCCCCCGTCAAGGGTCAGTACTTCGAAAACATCACCCCCGTAACCGGCAAGGTCTTCTGCGAAGTGGCCCGCGGGACAGCGGAGGACATTGAACTGGCGCTCGACGCCGCCCACAAGATCGCACCATCCTGGGGCAAGACCTCCGTGGCCGAGCGTGCCGCGATCCTGAACAAGATCGCCGACCGCATCGACGAGAACCTGGAGATGCTGGCCGTCGCCGAATCCTGGGACAACGGCAAGCCCATCCGCGAAACCCTGAACGCGGACATCCCGCTCGCCGCGGACCACTTCCGCTA
>DIZT01000297.1 GCA_002427975.1 Micrococcaceae bacterium UBA6021
ATCTTCTTCGTCACCCAGACTCCCAAGGACGTCCCCGCGGATATCCTGGGCCAGCTGGCCAACCGCATCCAGCACGCCCTCCGCGCGTTCACCCCCGAGGACGCCAAGGCCCTCAAGGCCACCGTGTCCACGTTCCCGGTCAGCGACTACGACCTCGAGGAAACCCTCACCTCCGCGGGGATCGGCGAGGCTGTTATTACCGTCATGAACGAGAACGGCGCGCCGACGCTGGTCGCACTCACCCGCCTGCGCGCCCCGGAATCCGTCATGGGCCCCAGCACGGACGACCTCGTCAAAAGCACAGTGGCCGGGTCCGCGCTGCTCACCAAGTACGGAACCGCCGTGGACAACGTCTCCGCCTTCGAGAAGCTCACCGGCAAAGGCGCGGCGGCCACCGGCGAAGCCGCACCCGGCGAGCCTCCGGTTCCGGGGACTTCCCGCCAGGCCGACGTCGACGCCGAGGCACGCAGGATCGAACAGGAGATTTTGGGCCGGCCCAGCAGCCGTCCCGCACCGGCGCCGGAGCGTGGTGCCGACGCCGGTGCACCCTCGCGGCGCGCACCGGCGCCCGCAGCTCCTGCCGGCGGCGGGATCGCCGGCGACCTCGCCGGAGTCCTGGGCGGCGGGCTCAAGAGCATGGTCCGCTCATTGGGCACCCAGCTCGGCCGGGAACTGCTCCGCGGCGTGTTCGGCACGTCGTCCCGGCGCCGCCGTTAGGCAAAACCGGACGGTGTCCCGCACTGGACTTCCCGCCGTCGGGCGTCAGGAAAGTCGCCCCAGCCCGTCACACGGGGCGGCGGCTACACCTGTGTTCAGCGGGCTTGCAGGTAACGTAAGTGACGTGCAGATGAGTCAGGCGTTGGTGAGGATGGCAGCAGGGTGGCTGCTTGGGCTCATGATTGCCGTGGCCGCGGCCATCGTTGGGGTCAACGTGGTGAACAATACGGTGGCGAGTCCACAGCAGCCTGTCCGGGAATATCTGGATGCCCTCCACGAGGGGAACGGCGGTAAGGCGCTGGGCCTGCTGCGGGCCTCTGTACCACCCAGCAACGCCGCCATGCTGGACGGCACAGCGCTGCAGACGGCTTCCTCGCGGCTGGCGAACATCACCATCGGCGATGCTGAGGAACGCTCAGGGAGCCAGGTCATGGTGCCGGTGCAATACACCATCGACGGCAGCAAGCTTCGCACCGAATTCCTGCTGGAGAAGACCGGCACCGAATGGCTTTTCTTTAACACGTGGGCGTTTGTGCCGTCGCAGCTGCCCACGGTGGGCCTGACAGTGGTGAACGCCAGCGAAGCCAACCTCAACGGCGTCCCGGTGAATATGCCGCAAGGCAGAAATTCGTTCGCCGTGTTCTACCCGGGCGAATATGAGGCCTCCCTGAACGGTGAATACTTCGCCGCGCCTGCCACGCGCGCCACGGTGACGTCCCGCGATGTCCCGGCGGCTCCCCTGAACCTGCTGACCGAGGCCACCGACCAGCTGCGGAAGGACGTGGGCGCGAAGGTACAGGAGTTCCTGGACAACTGCGCCGCCGAAGCTGTGAAGCAGCAAAAGCTGCAGCCGGACTGCCCCTTCTATTTCGCCAGCACCAACAACGTGGGCGACGGCACCATCAAGTGGACCATCACGAAGTACCCGGAGATTTCCATCGAGCCCTTTGACGGCCGCTGGGTGGTTGCCACGCTCGACGGGAAGGCCAGGGTGGAGGCCGTCCAGCAGAGTTCCTTCACCGGCGGCTGGTTCCCGCTCAACGAAGAGGTGGACTTCAGCTTCACCACCCGCCTGGACGTCGCCGGCGACACCATCAAGGTCACGCCGCTCCTGAGCTACTAGTGTCCTGCGCCGTTGGCCTGGTGTCACGCCCAGCACGCTTTGCTACCCCTGAGCGCGCCGGCCCCTGCCCGGCACGCAAAAGGCTGCCTCCCGTGACGTCAGGTCACGGGAGGCAGCCTTTTGATCTAAAGCACGGCGGTGGTGATCAGTCCATGCCGCGCAGGTCCAGGACCAACTCGGTGTCGCCGTCGTCCGTCAGGAGCAGTGGGATGCCCCAGTCCTGCTGGTACAGGTGGCAGGCGGCGTGGTCGGGGATCTCGCCGTCCTCGGTCTCGGGGCCGTCGCAGGCCGCGGCGCGGGCCGTGATGTGCAGGACGCCCTCCGGAACGCCGGAAGCCAGTTCCAGTGTCCGGAGCAGCCCCACCGAGGTTCCGCCGCCGGCCACGAGCAGTTCTGGCGGTGTGGAGGAGATCTTCAGCTGCGTGGGATCGCCCCAGCGGTCGTCGAGCTTCTGCCCGGTGGGCGCGGTGAAGCGGACGGTCAGTTCCAGGAAGCCGGGCGCAACGGGACTCTTGGGCCGGTGGGTCTGCGAAGCGCCCTCGTCCACCTGCTGGGCTTCCTTCGGGATGGGCACGTAGACCAGCTGGTGCTTGTTGGCCTCAACCACCACCAACAACGGCTCGGAGCCCGCGGCGTGGGTGTGGTCCACAATCACGTCGGACGGCTCCGAGAGTCCGCGGGCGAGCGTGGACACCGTTCCGGTTGCCGGGTCATAGCGGCGCACTGCACCGTTGTACGTGTCGGCGATGGCGATGGAACCGTCCGGCAGAACGGTCACGCCGAGGGGGTGCTGGAGGCGTGCCTCGGACGCGGCTCCGTCGCGGAAGCCGAAATCGAACAGGCCCTTGCCCGCGGCAGTCTCCACGGTGACCGTACCGCCGTCGCCAATCACCAGCTTGCGGAGGGCGGATGTTTCGGAGTCCGCCACCCAGATGTTGCCGTCGGCGTCCTCGGCGAGGCCGGACGGCTGGGCGAACCAGGCCTCATGGGCGCCCCCGTCCAACAGGCCCTCCAGGCCGTTGCCGGCAATAATGGCCACGGCGCCGGTGAGCGGGTCGAAGCTGAAGATCTGGTGCGTGCCGGCCATGGCGATCGCCACGGCGTTGAGCTTGGTGGACCAGACCACGTCCCACGGCGAGCTGAGCGACACCTCCAGCGGGTGACCGCTGAGCTGGCCGGTGAAACCGGCTGCGTCCTCATCCACCCGTGTGGGGCCGGTTTCCAGCAGGCGCTGCACGCCGTTGCCGGCGATCGTGGTGGCCGTCCCGTCCGCCAGCGAGAGTCCGCGGAGGCGGTGGTTGACCGAGTCCGCAATGACGACGTCGTAGCCCGCCTTCGCTGCCACATCCGCCGGGAGGAGGACAAGACCCTGCGGTTCGTTGAACTGTGCGGTGGCCGTGACGGAGTCGACGTCGGCGGCCGGGCCGTCCGCGTAGCCCTTGGTCCCGGAGCCGTAGGTGCGCAGCACCGTCTGGAAGTCGCTGCCCAGCTCTACGAGACGGTGGTGGCCCGTGTCCGTTACCAGCCAGGACCCCCCGGTGACGCTATCAGCGGCAGCGGAAGTCCCGCCGTCGGACATTACCTTCCCGGCTGAACCTTGTCCGCCGGGACCCCGCCCGGCCGGCAGGAACAGCGCCTTGCCGGGGAACCGCAGGGTGCCCGAGGTGGCTTCCGGCGCCACATACGGGCCGGAGCCGCGGTGCAGTGTGCCCTTGGCCTCGTGCTCGGCGATCAGTTCCGGGATGAGCACGGCCAGGCCGTCAGCGTGGCCTTCGCCGGACAAATGCGCCACGATGTAGCCCTCGGGGTCGATGACCACCAGGGTGGGCCAGGCGCGCGCGGTATAGGCCTTCCACGTGTCCAGCTCGGGATCGTCCAGGACGGGGTGGTGGATCTCGTAGCGCTCCACGGCGGCTGCCAGGGCCGCGGGATCCGCTTCGTGTTCAAACTTGGGCGAGTGCACACCCACGGTGACCAGGACGTCGGAGTACTGCTCCTCAAGCGGGCGCAACTCATCGAGGACGTGCAGGCAGTTGATGCAGCAGAAAGTCCAGAAGTCGAGCAGCACGATTTTGCCGCGCAGGGCTTCGAGGTCCAGCGATTTGCCGCCGGTGTTGAGCCAGTTGCGGCCCACCAGTTCGGAGGCGCGGACCCGGAGTTGGGTGCGTACGGTTTCGCTCATCAGCGTCCTTCCAGCTTTGAGTTGCGTTCAGCCAGTCTGGCATCGCGTTCAGCCAATTTGGCAAACATATCGTTGTAAGCAGTGAGATCGGCGTCGTTATTCCTGTCCGCTGCCCGATCAGTGCGGCGGGTTTCCCGTTCATCGGAGCGGGACCACATGATCGCAACCCCGATGGCCACCAGCAGGGTGGGCACCTCGCCGATGCCCCACGCCGCCGCGCCGCCCATCTGCTGGTCTGCGATGGCGGAAAGCCCCCAGGCGCGGCCAAGGTTGCCGAAGTAGTCGGCCGCCAACAGGCTGGTCCCGCCCATGATCGTGACGCCGAAGAAGGCGTGGAAGGCCATCGTGGCGAGCAGGAGGAGCAGCCTCATGGGGTACGGTGCACGCCGGGGCAGCGGGTCCGTGCCGATCATGCTCAGCACGAAGATGTATCCCGTGAGGGAGAAGTGCAGGATCATCAGCTCGTGGCCCACGTGATCCCGCATGGCGAAGCCGACGGCATCCGAGAAGTAGAACAGCACGATCGAGCCCGCGAAGTTGGCTGCGGCGAAGAGGGGGTGTGTGACCAGTTGGGAGAACCTGGACTGCACAAACACAAGAACCCATTCCCGAATTCCCCGGGTGCCGTCGCCGCGGGCCGGCAACGCCCGAAGGGCCAGCGTCACGGGGGCTCCGAGCACCAGGAAGATGGGGGCCACCATGGTCAGTGCCATGTGGTCCACCATGTGCGCGGAGAAGAGGACCCTGCCATAGACCGACGGCGGCCCTGAGGTGATGTAGGTCAGCACAAGGAGGCCGATCACCCAGTTCACGGACCGGAACCACTGCCACTTGTCACCGCGGCGGCGGACCTTGGCGACGCCCAGGAAGTACGTGACCAGCCCGAAAAGCACCACTGCCACCCAGAGCCAGTCAAAGCGCCACTCCGTCAGCCAGCGCTCCGGGGTCAGTTCAGGCGGCAGCTCGTAGCCGGAGAGGATGAACGCCGGCGATGCGTCCGGCGCAAAGGTGGTGGGCTGCGGCGGGGCCGAACGGCTGAGGGCCACGGCGATGCCCGAGGTGGCTCCCATGATGAGGAGTTCCACGAGCACCAGCTGCCAGAGCACCCGGCGGGAGGACATCGCCGAGCCTTTGCGGCCCAGCTGGGGAATGACCCAGCGCCGGTGCATCAGGCCGATCCCGCCAAGGACCAGGGTCGCCGCCGCTTTCGCGAGGATCAGCTGGCCGTACGGGGAACCAAAGAGGTCGTTCCAGTTGGTGACACGGATGCTGGCGTTGATCACGCCCGAGGCGAAGACCAGGACAAAGGCGAAGCCGGCCAGGGTCGAGAAGCGTCGCAGCGTTGGCTCCGTGATGTCTGTACCGGCTCCGGGCTTCGGGCCAGTCAGGATTCCGGACAGCAGAGCCAGGAGGATGATGCCGCCAACCCAGGCGCTGACGCCCACGAGGTGCAGGCCCAGGGAGTTGATGGCACCTTCGTGGTCCGACGAGCTTGACGAGTGGCCGATCAGCGCGGCGGGAACCAGCCCTGCCAGCGCCAGGATCAGCGTGAGCGCGAGGCCCCCCAGGGATCTGACGCCGAACAGCGCGGTGGTCACCACGGCCGCGATGACCGTTACTGTCAGCCAGGCCCGCCCTGTGTCGATGTCAGTCATGAAGTACACCAGGGCGCGGGTGAATTCAGCGTCCCCGGCGATGGCCTGGCCCGCGACATCCGTGTAGGTCAGCACCAGCACGGCGACCGCTGACAGCGTCCACACGGCACCCGCAACGGCTGCTACGGCCAGGGCCCGGGCGAACGCCGGATGTTCCGGTGCGTCGCCGTTGTGTGTCCGGGACCTGAGACCCGCAGTTCTGGGGAGGATGGCCACCGCGAAGATCAGTCCGCCGATCACCGTCGCCAATGACACGTTATGGATGGCCATGCTGACGGGCAGTCCCCAGCGGACCAAGGCGCCGGGGTCCGAGACCTCACGCGCTGCGGCGGCACCGGAGAAGAGAAGTGCCGCAGTAAGTCCCACGAAGAGGGCTGCAAGGCCGGTAAGCTGCCACGGCCGGGAAATCCCCAGGGCGCCACCGCCGCGGGCCGAGGGGCCCCTGTCAGGGCCTGGCTGGGAAGTTGCGGGACGGGACTTTGCTGCAGACGGCACCTATCCATTGTCCGCTACTGGTGCCAACGCGGCGAATCGGCTTAAAGCAGTGGAGCGGCAACCCTTGGTCACCGCTCCACTCATGCTGCTTTTAGCAGATTACTTCTTCTTGGCGACTGCAGCCTTCAGCTTCGAGCCGGCGGTCAGCTTGACGCTGTGGCCTGCTGCGATCTGGATGGTCTCGCCGGTCTGCGGGTTCCGGCCGGTGCGGGCTGCACGGTCGGTGCGCTCGACTGCGAGCCAGCCGGGGATGGTGATCTTCTCGCCGGCGGCGACGGAAGTCTCGAAAACCTCGAACAGTGCATCGAGGACCGAGTTGACGGCTGCCTGGCTGGTGCCGGCCTTGCCTGCTACCTCTGAAACAAGTTCACTACGGTTCTTAGCCATTGATGTCCTCCTGGACGGTCACGATTTCTGGAGCCTGAACGCGGCATGCGATCAAGCCACTGTTCGAAAACTTACCAGCTTGGGCCCGCGAGGACCGCAAATTCCGCGTGTTTCCGCGACTTTTTGACTAAAATCACCGGTTTTCCGGGGATTTCCGCGGGAATTGCGCCCACAGCGGACGCTCTC
>DIZT01000155.1:0-439 GCA_002427975.1 Micrococcaceae bacterium UBA6021
TTCGACGTCGGATAGAAGTTCATCGCGTCATACTTCCCGGCGCGTTCCTTCACCACCAGCCCATCAATCCGGACCTTGACCAACCCTTGGGGGAGTCCGGCCAACTCGGCAGCGTCCCTCGCGTTGGCCCGCCAGCCCGCCGTGATTGGATGCACCACCCGCCAGTGGTCCCGGTCGTTGCTGTTGAGAAACGGGCCGCGCTGGAACATCTTCCCTGTCTTCCGCTTCCGCACCGGCTTCACCAGCGGCGCCGGCACGGTCACGGTCCAGACCCTCATGCGTAGAACCCTGACGGCTTGCCGCGGTCCCGGAGCATCGAGTTATGGCCGATGAAGTCCATCTCCGCCGTGCCCGTGATCCCGTGCCGGTTCTTCGCCACAATCATGTCCGCCTCATGCGGGGACTCCATCAGGTCGCGGTGCATCAGGATCACCACGTC
>DIZT01000155.1:706-984 GCA_002427975.1 Micrococcaceae bacterium UBA6021
ACCTGCGCCATCGACGCATCCCTCGAGGGGTCAATGAACAGGGGCAGGTGTTCCCACCGTTCCCGGGCCCGGGATACCCGTTCCCAGTCTGCGTTGGTGAGTTGCCGGCGGGTGATCCGGCCCATGTCCACCCGCGCCTCCTGTGAGACCATGCGCAGCTCGAGCTCCTCATGGCCCATCTCGAGGGACGTGAACGCTACCGGGCCACGGTTGCACAACGACAGCGCCGCCTGGAACCCGGCCACGGTCTTGCCCACGGACGGCCGGGCGCCGATCAC
>DIZT01000155.1:1117-3166 GCA_002427975.1 Micrococcaceae bacterium UBA6021
TAGGTCACGGGGGAGTCGAGTGAGTCGAGTGTCCCGTCGATCGTTTCGGACACCGGCCGGGTGCTCGAGCCGAGCCCCGACGTCGCGGCCGTGAGCGCCTCGAGCCCTTCCTCCGTGAGGGCTTGAACGTCCACGCCTTGCTGTGCCCGCTGGTGCAGCCCGGCCGTTACCGCGACGAACCGCCTGCGGGCCGCCTCACGCGCCACAATGGCCGCATGGTACGTCACTGAAGCCTCGGATGCTGTGGGGCTTGTCAGCGTCCACACAAAGCCCTGGGGGACGGCCCGGCGCCCGGCCTCATCCAGCCGCGATGTCTCATCATCCAGCGTGAGCGGATCAGCAGGACGCCCGGAGCCGACAATTTCCTGAATCAGCCCATACAGGATCTCGCCCTGAACCGTGGAGAAATCCCGCGGCTCGAGGCTAATCTCATGCAGACACCCGCCATCCGAAACCAGCAGCGCTTCAAGGACCGCCTTCTCCGCCGGGGTCACTTGATCGCCTTCTGGGAGCCGAGGACCGACGCGAGCGTCTGCTCACTTTCCTGGTACGCCTCGTAAGCGTCCGGGGTGAGCTGGCCGGTAGCGGCCGCCCGGTTCAGGGCCTTCATCGCATCCGACCATGAATCGAACCCGGACGCCTCCAGTGTACGTTCCTCATCGGCACGGTTCAGGTGGCAACCGTTCTTGAACATCCGCACCCGGGCCTGCTCCGTATCCCGTACCCGCTCCACCACATGCGCCGGCATAATCCAGCCGGTGTTTGCCTTGAAGTAATGCGTCACGGCGTCCAGTGCGTCCTGGAGCATGTACGGCTCAAGGATTTCCTGCCACGCGATCTGTGTCGGATCATCCACGTTGCGGTTGTCGAAAGCCTGGATCTTGGCAAGGACCTTGCCGGTATCGATGATGTCCATGGGTTATGCGCCTATCTGAAGTTGGTCTTGTTTTTGCTGATCCATGCGTGCCTGGAGTGCCTGTGACCGCTCGAGGGTGTTCCGCATCTTGTCGCCAGTGGTGGGTTTGCCTTGGGGTGCGCGTTCGGCAGCGTTCAGCATCCAGTTGCGCCACGTCGCCGGCCAGTCGAGCTTCACGCCCTTGGTGCCAGCGAGAGCCTGGTAGTAGTTGATGAACTTCAGCGTCTCGCGCTGGCCGTCCACGGTCGGGGTGTTCGCACGGGCCCAGGCCACCATCGCCGGGGCAACGGCGAAGTCGGGGGGGATTCTCGTGCCCCGCTTGGCGGGGATAGAAGAAGCTTTAGCTTCTTCATCTGTATCTGTATCTGTATCTGCTACAGATTTGCTAGCCATTTGCTTAGCATGTGAGTTAGCACTTGCTAGACCATTTGCTTTCGCCCGGCCACCCATCGAACCGGCCGCAGCCCGCTTGTTTCTGCGGGTTTCGACCTGTTCAGCCGACTGCTGGTGCTCCAAATAGTCGTGCATTTCGTAACCATTTTCGGACTCCACCACGAACCCTACTGTCAGCAGTTCTTTTCGGGATTTTGCCGAAAAAAGCTTGAAAAACTGTGCTTTTGAGAGCTTTCCGTCATTGAGGTTCCTGGAGCAGTAGCACCACGCCTCAATGAGTTGCCGGAATGCTTTGTCGGAAAGCTCGATGGCTTTGGGGTGTTCCGGGAACCCGTTGTGCAGCTTGAAGAACAGCCTGTCTGTAGCCATCAGGCGGCCCTCTTTGCGTCGCGGCGGTCCTTGCAGGCGGCGGCGTTCGCGGCCCGGCACGGATCACACAGGGGTACGGCGTGACGGTCGTGCGCCCTATACCCGGGGACCGTCCCGCACTTCGCCGCCGTCCAACCCTTCTTGATCAGCCGGGCCTTTACCCGCTCCCGGTAGTCCCGGTTATAGGAGGCGTTCGCCTCCGAACAGTCCGTGCAGGGGTCCTCACTGTTGGCGCGGTGCCGCATATACCCTGGCCGGGTCCCGCACACGGCCCCGGCGTAACGTCGGGTGGCCAGGGGTTTCAACGGCTCGAACACGTCGAAGTCCCTGCCCCGGTACACGTAGCCGGCCATCAGGCGGCCCGCCGTGCC
>DIZT01000011.1:0-190 GCA_002427975.1 Micrococcaceae bacterium UBA6021
TCCAGCTGGGCCATGACGTGTTCACTCAGTGCCCGGGGGTGCCGGACCGTCTCTTTGGGATAGTCCTCGGTGTAGATCTGGGCCGTGCTGGGCAGATCGGTCACCCATCCGTGACGGCGCATGGTGAGGAGAAACGTGTTGAACTGGCCGATCCGCATCCGGTGCGTCGTCGTCCCGGCCGTATGGGTGC
>DIZT01000011.1:398-8223 GCA_002427975.1 Micrococcaceae bacterium UBA6021
GGATTCTACCGTCAAACCGGTCGTCAGCCGCCAGCGGGCCCAGCGTTTGGCCAGTTGCTTCAGCCAGGGCCGCGTAATGTTTTCGAAGTGGACCGTGACATGGCTACGGGCGGTGATACCGAGCGCTCTCGCATCCCAGACATCCTTGGGGAACTCGGTCTCCCACGGCGCGGCGCCCAGGCGGGCCTTCCCCCTGGTCCCCGTCCGGAGCGGCGACGCGTCGATGCTGCTGTCCGCGCCGGGGGTCGCTGCCGGGTCGTTTCGGGAGGGCACGGAATACAAGTTGGTCATATCGTCACCGTGCTGGTTTCGAACCAGCCTGCATCGGTCAGTGCGCGGCGGGCATCATCGCTGGAGATATGGGCATAGGTTTTGATCGTCGTCGTCAGGCTTGCATGTCCCAGCAGTTTGGAGACCACCTCGACCGGGACGTTCTCCCGGAGCATCCGGGTGGCATAGGTGTGCCGGAACCAGTGCGGTTCAAACCCGATGTTCGTCTGCCGCCGGAGCCGCCGCACGAGATCATGGACGGCGGCATATGTCATTGCCTGCCCGTGGGGGCGGCCCCACAGGTTAACGAAGACGTAGTCGGAATCCAGGTCGCCGTATTCGACGTCGAGGTAGTCGGCATACAACCGGATCAGTGCGGCGGTGACCGGGATGGTGCGGGAATGGGGCGATTTAGCGCGCGCACCATTGGTGTTGTCGCGCCGGCGGACCGTGATTTCCCGTTCGGCGACGGCGACGTCCTCATGTCGGAGCCCCAAGGCTTCACCGACCCGGATACCAGCGTCATGGAGCAGTGCGAAGAGCAGCCGGTCCCGGAGGTGTTCGCATGAATCCAGGATGCTTTGGACCTCGTCGGGGGCCAGCAGTCGGGGAATCCTTGCCGTCACGGGAAGCTTCACCACCCGGCGCTGCTTTGCGGCGCCCTTGCTGATGTGGTGCAGGAAGGGTTTCCACCCTCCCTGGCGTGCGCCGGGGTCCCAGCACGTGATGAGCTCACCCAGGTCAAGGCCATAGCGGGCGGCATGCTGATAGAAGATCGACACGGTGGAAAGCTTGCGGTTCACCGTTGCCTCACTGCAATGGTGCCCGATCGCCGGAAGCACCGAGAAGACCTGGCCACGCATGCCCGGCGGACGCCGTAGCCACCGGATAAACGCCCCCACGTCTTCCAGCGTCACTGACTGCCAGTCATGTCCGTATTCATCAAGGAAAACGAACCAATCCTTCAAATCGTGGGCGTGGGCCTTGATCGTATTCGGTGACCGCTCGGTTTCGGCCAAATACCGCAGATACCGCTCCGCCGGGTCCACCACGCCGGTCGCGCCGATCAGCGTGAACGACACCGCATTACTTACCGGATCCAACACTTTCGATACCTGCATCGCCGCTCCCGTCAGCTGCCTCGTGGACGGACAAGACGCTAACCCATCCACAACGAAGCAACCAGAGCCCCAAACCCGCGTGAACTACATAACGGACGGCAGCTGAAGGACTAAAGATATCGATTGTATTTGAGATGCACCGTGCACCCGATCTCCCGGAATGAGTCTGGCGCTACTATAATTTGTTCACACCCCGCGGCGGGAGATGAGCGATGATGCGAGGATTCGGCAGGCGTCAAACAGGCAGGCGCGGAGTTGGCCTGGTCGGGTTCGTGTATCTGGCCATCGGAGTAGTCGTCGCCGCCACCCACGGCTATCTGGTGGCCTGGAACATTCCCGGCAACATTCTCGAAGGCCTGGCCGCGATAGTGCTCTGGCCGCTCGTGGCCATCTTCGGGGTCGATCTGCACACCCTGATCGCCTAGTGCCCTCAGGCCTGCGGCGACTATCCGGTACCGAAATCTCCGCAAGGGTCCTCCGACCGACAGCGACCCCCGTGCGGCCTGGCCAAGCGGATATTCGGGGTGTCCGAGGCACCCATCGGTGACGGTTTCGTCCCTACAATTAATTGTCGGCCTCCGCGGCATTCACGTCGCGGGAGCGGCCACATAAGGAGAACCGCCATGGGTTTGGGAGATAAGATCCACAACGCTGCCGAGAAACTCCACGGCAAGGGCAAGGAAGCCGCCGGTGACGCCACCGGCAACGACCGGCTGAAGGCCGAGGGTAAAGGCCATCAGGTCAAAGCCGATCTCAAGCAGGCCGGCGAGAAAGTCAAAGACGCCTTCAAGAAGCACTGAGACAAACAGCAGGACGAAAGTGCGGCGGACGGATCGCAGGCTGCCGCCGCGCTAACGACTGCCGTCCAAAAACGTCTGCGCGGCGCCTTCCGCAACCCACAATCTCCGGTCCGGCCACAGCCATTCCGCAGTGGCCGGGGTTCCCCCGAACCACGGCAGCGGCCGGGACGCGCGCCAACCCGGGGTGTTGGTAACGGTGCTGTCACGAGCCGCAACCAGCTTGGTCACTCCCTGCGGTGCCAAAGCCGGCCGCCATCCTCGCCGGTTCGGTACATGCCGTTTTGGGAATCACGCTTCGCTCCAAGCAGGTGTCAGCTTGGGGTATACCCCGACTGACGTCAGGTGACTACCGGCACTTGCGGCAGGTTGGTATCTGCTGTGCCATTTCCTGACTCCTTGACGTGAGGATCTATGGGGTCACCCTGACACTCTCCGCCGACGAGCCCGCCCCTTGCACCCTGGCCAATGGTCTGCGGTCTCGAGGGTGATTGGAAGTGAAATGGTGTTGAGGGCAAAGGCTGGCGTTGGCTTTGGGAGGAAACGACAGCATGAACCGCGAAACGAAGGACCCCTGTTGGCCCGTAAAATCCATGTCCAGCTGATCGATGATCTTTCCGGAGAGGATGCCCAGGAAACCATTCGGTTCTCCGTCGAGGGCACCGACTACGAAATCGATCTCTCAGCACACAATGCTGCTGACCTGCGCGGAACGGTACGCCGCTAAGGGCCGGCGTCTGCGTGGTCCGTCCGGTCCAAGTGCCGGCCGTGCCGTGTCGATGAGTCGTGAAGAGACTCAGAAGATCCGCAACTGGGCCACGGAGAACGGGTACAACCCCAGCCCCCGTGGACGCATCAGCCAGGTCATCAAACAAGCCTACGACGCCGCCCAGGGATAGCCAGAGCACCCAGACGGAAACGATGGCTGTATATATCCAGTGTCGATCAGCGGGGGAGGGGAAACCGCGCGCGGAAGGTCCTTCGTCATGGGCCGGTATGCAACTTCCATTTCACAGCGGTGGAGCGCGCAGCCCATGCTGATTCTCTCTGCGCAGATTGAAGGCGCGGACGGCTACTTCACAACGAGGACACGGCGGTGCAGGCGATCCATGCCTTCTCCAACCAATGCCGGACCAGCTCCGGCTACACCCAGGCGACACCAGGCTGCATCATCCTCAGTGAGGGTGACATCCCCCGACTGGTGGCCATCGTCCCCGACGGCACGCCGGTCACTGTGCGCTGGCAGTCTGCACCGCTGCATCCTGCGCCCGGCAGTGTAGTTCGGGTGTCATTTTGGTGTTATTGGGGTGGTTATGAGCATCTCAACAACGATAACTGCAGGGCACAGCGCGACCGCGCGCCTTGATATTCACGAGGTGGTCAGGCGTTTGAACAATCACCTCGGCCCGCTCCTGGTGGCAACGCTGGACCGGTCCAAGGATCCCAAGCTGCCCCACAAGTGGGCAAAGCCGGTAGGTGGCTCTATGCCCGGCCCGGCTTTCCAGAAGCGACTGCTGCTGGCGCACCGTGTTTGGATCGCCATAGCCGACGCGGAGAGCGACGCGATCGCGCGCGCCTGGTTCTTGGGCGGAAACCCTTTCCTGGGTGAAGACACTCCGATTACAGCAATCCGAGAAGACCGGCACAAGGAAGTCGCTCAGGCGCCTCACCGCGTTCCTCGAGGATCGACAGGACGTTTGAGCGGGCAGCAGTGCACTAAGACGGGCCTTTGGATCCTGGATGACTTCCGGAGCGGCTTCCGCATCGCCACCACAATCCGCGGCCCCTGGATCCGCCAGAGCGTCTGGTTGGTGACGATCCAGCCGACTGGAGCCGCTACGACACTCGGGGTTCCACGGTGTACATTTCGGATACCGAGGAGATCGCGTTCGCGGAGGTCCTGTCTGGCTATGCCCTGAAACTCGGCACCAAGCACCCTATGCAGAAGGACGCGGACTTCCAAGGCATGACACTCGACGTCTACATGCGTTCCATCGCCGCCGAGTGGGGGAATCACATCGGGCCCGGATTTCTGACCAAGCAATGGCGGGATTTACGCAGCATCTACAAGCTCACCCTCAGCAGTACTGCTTGGTGGGTCGATGTCGAGCACCCGGATTCGATCGCTGCCATCAGCGCCGGCATCGGTGAGCAACTGCACACCCGGCTCGGCCTCCAGCAACTAACCCTTGGCGTCCTCCACGGAGAACACCGGGTGGCGACAACCATGGTGTCCGCCTGGATCCGCCAGCAGGTCCTGGACGATGGCAGCCAGCCGTTGGGCCTCCGGTTCAAGAGTAAGCACGGCGGCGGGGGCTGCTGGGCCTACTGGCTGCGGCGCAGGGACGACGGCCTCGACGAGATCGATATGACGGACGACGACGGTGCACAGATTCACACCAACAACTCGGCGCTCGAGACCGTCGCAAAACGGTTCGGTATCAAGGTCTGGTAGGCCAGAGCATGAATACCTACCCGGCAGCGTCAGTGGCTCTAAGCAGGCTATCGAATCGCAACATCCGCCTGGGAAACCTCGAGGGCGGAATGCATCAGGGCTCCGGTCCTAACCCGCTGCTTCCGTTGGGCATTTCGACCGGTGACGTCTGGCACTACACCGCGGCCGGAGGGTTGCATGGCATCCTTGGGAGCGACTCTCTATGGGGTAGCTACAGAATTCGGACGTCAGAGTGCGCTAAGAGACTCCTCGATACCCGAGGCCAAGGCCAACTGTTGAGAATCGGTTTCGAGGACCAGTTTTGAGAACGACAAATCCGCTTGTTTCCGGGATTTCGTATCGGGCGGTCTGAAGTACTCGAAAATGAGGGTTTTCAAGAGAACCAAGGCGGTCCAGCGAAGAACGGGCCGCAAAGTACGCTAGAAATCAACGATCCTTCATCACTAACGTACGATTTGATCCCTTTTCTGTAGCGACCCGGAATAGGTCGTTTTCTTTACTCCTTGGTCGGATTTCTTACGACGTCACCAGGGTAGACAGGTGGCAGCCTGCCCGGCGAGGTTTCGGCGCCGCCGTCTTTACGCCCAGGTCAACAAGCCCGAGCCCGTTAGCGCCGGATCCTGTTCCATTGTTCGTGATGGGCCGAAACACGGCCCCGCGTCCGGTGCCGTCGACATCAGCCGCACCTTCCCCTCTGGCAGACACGCGAAGGCGAAGACCCGCCGGGCGCCTCCCGGCTCCGCGCCGCCGTCCTCAGGACGCGGACTCATCCGCTTCCTGCTGGCCGCTTTGGCACCGCCCCTCGGGGTCACTGCCGTTCGGGGCGGGAGCGGTAGATCCGCCCGGGGGTGAGCGGGGTCCCTTCGAAGAGTTCCTGAACGGTCACCAGGTGATACCCGCGGGTCTGGAGGGTTGTGATCAGTTCGTCCTGGCCGGCGATGGTCGTGGCGTGAACGTCGTGCATGATCACGACCCCGCCGGGTGTGATTTCTTTGAGCACTTTGGGCACGAAAACGGCCGGGTTCTTGCTCAGCCAGTCCAGCGAATCGACCGACCAGAGGATCAGAGGCATGCCCACGGCCCCCTGCACGGCGGCGTTGGCGGCCCCGTAGGGCGGGCGCATGAACGTCGGCAGCGTGCCGGTGGCGGCCCGGATCGCGGCGCCGGCCCGGTCTATTTCGCTCCTGACCCCGGCCGCGGACAGCTTGGTCAGGTTGGGGTGGCTGAAGGTGTGGTTGCCTACGGTGTGGCCGGCGTCGGTGACTTGTTTGGCGGTGCCGGGGTTGGCGGAGGCGTTGGTGCCCTGCATGAAGAAGGTCGCCGACACGTTCTTCTCTTTTAGGATGCCGAGCAGTTGAGGGGTCGTTTTAGGGTCCGGCCCGTCATCGTAGGTCAGGGACGCGCAGGGGATAATATCGCAGTTGATGTGTCTGAGGCCCGGGGGTGAGGCCGGCGCAGCGGCCACGGGGGCGCGGGAGCGGATCTGGCTAAGGACGTGGAGGCCGAAGTCGCTCAGCGCACTCCCGGCGTCGGTCGCCCCGACGGTGACCGTCACCGCTGCGGATTCCAGGTTCTTGATTCCGGGTCTGGCCGTGCTGACCTGTATGGCCCCATCGTCGTTCAGGAGAACATCGGAAAGGGTAGTCTCGGCAGGGGTCGGTCCGGCGTTGTGGTTCACAGCCTCGGCGGCAAGTGAACGGATTCCGGAGAGGGACTCGGGACGAAAGAGATCCGCGGCGCGGTGGACTTCCCCGGTGCCGGTATCGGCGTAGACAGTGCCGGCCGTGAGGGTGCTCGTGCCGTCCGGGGCTGTGTCTTTCTCGGTTTCGCGGAACACGATCACCGTTCCGGAGGCCTGGACCGGCTGTGCCGTCAGCGTGGTTCCCGGGCCAGGGGCCCGGCCCGGTGGCGTGCTCAGTGCCATCGCGGGGCGGTAGCGCCCGCCGGCGGGGGCTGTCTTGGCATCCAGGATGTCCAGCAGCCAGGAATCTATCTGCGCGTTCAGCCCCGGCAGCCCGTCGATATACGTCCACGAGGCCGTCACGGGCTGACGCCCGGTTCCGGCGTCGGCGGTCAGGGACATGGAATATGCGTTGGGTACGGTCCCGAATTCCCAAGACGGCGGAACCGGCGAAGCTGCCGGTGTGGCGGGGCCGGTCGGCGCGCCGATGAACGATTCCCCTGGAATGGTCGGGCTTTGGTCCCCGCCGATGACCAGAAGAAGAGCCGCCAGCACGGGTGCCGCAACCCGCCAGGCGGCAGCCTTCCGTCCTACGCGAAGGTACGAGAGGTGTCGCATCAACGAACCATAACCCCGGGAGGCCAGCGGAGTCCCCGACCAGCCGCACGCAAGGACGGGTTTGTCAGCCCCAACAGCACGGCGCCGTCAGAGCCGGCGCGGCCGGATCCCGCAGATCCGGGTGGTTGCCGTTTCAGCGGCGCAGTGCCATGGCAACCACCGCGATTGTGGCCACGGCCAGCACCGCCAACCCCAGATACGAGAGCGTGTGAAGACGCCGTCGTCGCTGTTCCCGCCGTGCATCCCGGGCCAATTGCCCGGCTATGTTGTTCCCCATGGGCGCGATGCTACAGGCACAAGCTGAGGGCCAAATCCAGTCAAACGATTTGTTACACAGCTGTCCCGTTTGGGGGGGAAGGTTGAGCCGGCGCTTTCGCGGGGGCGCCGTGCAACACGGGGGTCGGGGACCACTGCGCGGAAAACTGGCGCTAAGCCGTCCCCGGTCGGCCAACGGTAACGATCGTTCGCCCTACACTTCTGCACTTGAAACGTTTCCGCAGGTCAGCAACGCGGCGCCTCCGACTCACCATGGTGAGCGAAGATCCGGGGGCGTCGCGTTCTGCTGTGGTCACGCGGTGACCAGCGGTGTGAGACTGGTCGTGTTCGTCGCGGTCGACCCCGAATCCTCTGTAGTGCCTGAGAGCCTGTAGGTCAGCATGGGGGTGGAGGGCTTCCACGGGAACCGTGGATTGGTGCCGCAAGCCCAGCAGTATGGGACTTGATGAGCCCGTTTAGCAGACTCCTGAATCATTGCCCCGCCCTTCCCGCGGCACCAGGCACTACCGCCCGGTGGTGCTACTGGAGTGGTCGACAAGGGAGTTGATGATGGAAATAGTGCACGAACGCGCCGCGGGGATGGACATCTCCAAACGCGACGCGAAGG
>DIZT01000004.1:0-1117 GCA_002427975.1 Micrococcaceae bacterium UBA6021
CCTATGTGTTTCACGTGAAACAAGTCCCGGATCTTCGAGGGCTGCAACCCAAGACGGAATGGTCATTAGGTGGCATGGCTGTTCGAGGCAATTGTCCTTGGCCGACAGATACCGGAGCCGCGTTCTTCCTGCGGCCACGTCTGGACGGGCGGGGTCATCATCCCAGGCTCCCGGCAGGCGTGGTCCTGAGCGGACCCGGGGCCTGTGCTGGAGCGACTCTGGGCGACCTCCGATATGCCACCCATAGGGGAACCGTGCGGGATAGCACGCACTAGACGTGGCTGGCTGCGATGGGGGCCTGCTTTAGACGCAATCCTCAGCGCATCCTGAGAAACCCTACCCGCGAGAAGACCCCGATACTTGATGGGATCCTGCTGCGTCCTTGAAGGATTCGGAATATCAGGACAAACACCGGACCTCCTGCATTTGCAGACACGAGAGAAGCGACTGCCCTGCGCCCTAGATCTGCTGTATAGCTCCGGAGCCGGGGCAAGGCAGTCGCTGCTCGCCCTGCATGACCGATGTTAGACGTGGTCTGACCTGCCGATTCAGGGGGCTGACCCCGTGCTTGTTCTCGTTTTTGGTACACACGTGGATGTCGAGGGGACTCGACGCGAGGCGTTCTGCGCGTGCAGTTCTGAAGCGCGATCCATTTGGATTGCGACGTCGTGCCTTGCTGAGATTTTGCGTCTATTTGCGGCAGGTATTTGGATGAATTCGACGGCCTACTAGGCTCGGAGCGGGAGCCCCTGATGTACTCCAGGTCCATAACAAGCACCGCTGGGGTGCGATTTTGGCTCTCACCCTGCGAGGGGCAGGAGACCTCCATTAGCGATGGGGGCTATATTACGATTCCAACAGTGAGAGGGGGTAGCCGATAGCAAATGGCGGGTTTCGGGGATTGATGGCCAGTGCTCTTCCCGAACCCCACAGTCTTGGCGGAACCGTTGGTGCCACGTCCTGATGTTTCACGTGAAACGTCCGGCACGCGTAATCCAACCCGTGGTCGGTAGATGCCGTCTTCGGACTGCGGCCGGCTCGCCTGGTAGCAGCAGTCGAAAGAAAATCGTCAGATGCCCCTCCGCCATGTTTCACGTGAAACAGAATGTATGGCCAC
>DIZT01000004.1:1253-2310 GCA_002427975.1 Micrococcaceae bacterium UBA6021
TTCGGGGTGCTGCCGTAACGCGGTACGTTTGCATTCTGCGACTGATGATGAGCCTTAAATGGCTGTGGCCACCGCTTCAGGGAAGCAGTGGCCACAGGAGGCCGGTCATCAGCAGTGCCGGACCGGAGCCCGTCTGCTCTTAGGACAGGACGTCAGCAAATTCCTTTTCGAAGAACTGCTTCGGCCGGGCTCCGATAACAGTGCTCTTCACCTGGCCGTCCTGGAAGAGGTAGACGGCAGGAATCGACGTGATACCGTACTCGGCTGCGATGGCGGGGTTGTCGTCCACGTTGACCTTGACGACATCAACCTTTTCGCCGTACTCAACGGAGATCTCGTCGAGGATGGGTCCCAGCTTGCGGCAGGGGCCACACCATTCGGCCCAGAAGTCCACAATCACTGGCTTGTCGGCGGACAAAACGTCCGTGCCAAAGCTTGCATCTGTTACGTCTTTAGCGTTGCTCATAACCTTGTCTCTCTGTTCGAATGGCGGTTACGCGGATTACGCGTGAAGGTCTGCGAGGTAGTGTTCCACATCGATTGCCGCTACACAGCCGGAGCCGGAGGCAGTGATGGCCTGCCGGTAGGTTGGATCAACGACATCGCCAGCGGCGAACACGCCCGGGATGCCGGTCTTGGAACTCCGGCCCTCGACAGCGATAGTGCCGGCGGCCGTGATCTCCAAGGCGTCCTTGACCAGGTCCGTGCGGGGGTCGTTGCCGATGGCTACAAAGACGCCGGTGACAGCGAGGTCGGAGACGATGCCGTCCTGCAGATTCCTGATCGTGAGTCCGGTGACCTTGGCATCCCCGATGACGTCTTCAACGGCGCTGTTCCAGATGAAGGAAATCTTCTCGTGGGCCAGGGCGCGGTCGGCCATGATCTTGGAAGCCTTGAGCGTGTCGCGGCGGTGGACGACGGTGACGGACTTAGCGAACTTCGTCAGGAAGAGTGCTTCCTCCATTGCGGAGTCTCCCCCGCCGATCACCGCAATGTCCTGGCCCTTGAAAAAGAAACCGTCGCAGGTTGCACACCAGCTGACGCCGTGGCCGGAAAG
>DIZT01000004.1:2416-3619 GCA_002427975.1 Micrococcaceae bacterium UBA6021
TCGAGATCCAGCGCGGTCACATCCTCGAACTGGATTTCGGTTCCAAACCGGGCTGCCTGCTTCTCGAAGTTCTCCATGAGGTCCGGCCCCATGATGCCCTCGGGAAATCCTGGGTAGTTTTCGACATCGGTGGTGTTCATCAGTTCGCCGCCGGCGGTGACGGAACCTGCCAGAAGCAAGGGCTTCAGGTTGGCGCGTGCCGTATAGACAGCGGCCGTGTACCCGGCCGGGCCCGAGCCGACGATGATGACATCACGTACTTCGGACGCGGTGTTTTCTGCGTTGCTCACTGAACGGTGAACCTCTTCCTTGATCGATGCGCCGGCTTTTGCGGCCGGCCACATGGCACAACTGAATCCTGGTGGTGAATATTCCGGGCGCCGAGCGAACGGAAGAACCATAGGTGGTCATGACAGAGTCATCCAGACAGGACGCCCTACCAGATTACCGTCTGAAGACAGCTGAGCCGCGTCTGTTACCGCGGAGCAATACTCCGGGCAGAACAGACGCGGCTCAGCTGCAACGACGACTGCGGCCGCTACTGTACCTTGATCTCCGCCAGGCGGATGCCGTAGCCATAGCGGGTCTTCGGGGCGGCCAGCTTGGGAAGAGTCTTGATGGAGACAATCACATACTGGGCCTGGACAGGCTCGGCCAGCGGCATGGTCAGGTCCGTTGACGTGAAGCTGTTGGTCCCCACTAGCTTGGCGCCGTCCAGGGACGGGCGATCGTTGGTGAACACGCTGATGTTGCCGCCGGAGGCCCCGAGCTGAGTCAGGGTAATGGAGGAAACCGTGGAAGGGGACTTCAGCTTGACGAACAGCGGCACACCGTCCTTTGCGAGACCGCCCCAACCCTCGGTGGCAAACTCCATGTCCGACCAGTAGCTGGCGGCATTGCCGTCAAACGCCTTCACAAGGTCGACGTCGTAGGTGGCTGCGAAGTCGAAGTCGCCCTGACGGGTGATGTTCTCGATGACCGGCGGTGCGGCAGGGGGTGCTGAGCTCTGGTTCTGCGTGGGCGTTCCCGTGTTGGGTCCAGTGGTGACGGCGGAATTGGGCGACGGGTTGGCCTCCGGACCGCTCTTGAACAAGCTGCCAAGGTTGGTGACCGCGAAGACCAGCCCGGCAATCAGCACCACGGCAAGCAGGCCGCCCACCAGCCAGCGCATGGACCGGGGCTCACGCTCAGGCTCGTCGTCGT
>DIZT01000004.1:3684-9765 GCA_002427975.1 Micrococcaceae bacterium UBA6021
CCGCGTGGCTGGCGCAGCGTCCGCCGCTTCGTCATTGCCCGAATCGTCGTAGGAGTAGTCATCCTCGGACCACAGGGACACCTTCGGTGCATCGGAGCCTGCCCGGTCTGCCGGCCCTGCGGACGCAGTGCCGGGGCCGGAGGCTGGCCGGTGATCTGCCGGCTGCACCGGTTGCGGCGCAGTTTCATGCTGACGCACGGCGGACCCGGCCACGGCGTCACCGGCAGCAACTCCGGCACTTGCCGCACCCACAGCGGCAGCCGACGCCGGGCGGACCGGTGGGCGGGCAGGAACCACGGGCGGAACACGGGGAACAACCGGCGGAGCGATCGGCGCCGCGGACTGGTGCGGGTCAACCTGACCGGGGTGATTGTCCGCATAGCTGATGTACCCGGCGTCGACGTTCTCTTCGTCGTCGTAGGGTTCCGGTTCGTGGGACCGCGCCTGGCCGAAAATGTCGCTGCCCAGGGTGTCCGTGAAGAACGGCTCAACATAGGGTGCATTGGAGGCAACCACGAGGTCCAGCAGGTCCGCCGCGGACGCGTGGTTGGTGATGAGGTACGTGGTGGCCTCGGTGACCCCAAGGTCCAGGACCTGGACGTTGCCCGGGCGCTCACCGGTGGCCACCTCGCGGGCGCTCTGGGCCACCTGCTCGGTGTTGTCCGGGCCTGCGACCAGAATGCTGACCGGACGGTTGAGAACCTGGTCCACCCCGTCCAGCACCAGATCCTGGTCGTGTGAGGTCAATACCGTGGCTGTGACCTTGTAGCGGCCGCCGAGTACTGATCCAACGTCGATCGGGTGGGACACGTGTTCCTCCTAGACTGTCCGGGATTGCCGGCGTAAATGATCCCCCGCCGGGCAGATACCGGTCAAAAGCCGGCCGGCGGGCCGGTTTACGCTTGCGTGCAACTACCCCTGTTCACTGTCGATCCTAGCCGATGGGCCATGGCCGCCGTGGGCGACAGGCACCCAAAAACCGCGCAAAGATCACTTTTTCCGGGGCCGTCGGGGCTTGAAATGTGGGTTCTGTCCGGCCCGCCCCTGGAACGTCCGCCGGCCGGGAAGCGGGATTTCGTCGCGCAGCAGTCCACCACGCGAAGTGCCGGGAAGGTCCTCGGCAGGAAGGTATTCACCGGCGGCTCCAGGACCATCGTCAACGCCCGCCCCGGGGCTCACTCCGGACCCTTCACCCGGACCGGCCGGAGGCGTTTCCGCCGCCAAAGGCGCCGCCTGGCGTTCCGGGACCGGACCCGCGCGGAAGGATACGGCGTCGAACTCGCCGGAAATCCGGGGAATCAGGCCGGTGTCCACCGAGACCGTGGCGCGTTCCGGCGTCGGATGTTCCATTCCGGAGTCTCCGGCAGACGCAGACGACGACGGCGTCCCCCCGGATCCGTCCGACGGTCCGGTGCCGCGCCGCAGCCGGCCCAGCAGGGGGCGCAGGAGGTCGCGGAGCTCGGTGACGTGGAAGATCCTGAGCAGGAACAGGTAGGCAACCATCATGATGGGCCCGACGACGACAACGGTCACCAGGGCGGCGAGCCGGTCGCTCCAGGCGAAGCCATCCGGGCTGTAGCTGCCCATCAGCCACAAGGCCCCGGCGCCCGCGACCGCGGAACCGAGCGCGGCATAGCCCATCCGGATATAGGAGTTGGCGATCCGGGGGCCGTCGAGGTGGCCCAGGAGCCGGCGCAGGAAGTAGGCGCTGATGACCACCGAAAGGATGTTGCCCGCCATGTACAAAATGGCGATGGCATAGATGATGTGACCCACCGGCAGGAACTGGATGGCAAAAGCCCCGGCCACGTAGACGACGGCGAGAAGAAGCTGGACATAGAAGGGCGTGCGGGCGTCCTCGTTGGCATAAAAGACCCGCGACATCATGAAGTTGGCGCTCATGAACGGCGTGCTCAGCGCCAGGATGGTGAGCGTCTGGGCCAGCATGACGCCGTCCTGGCGCGCGCCGCCCGAGAAGAACATGCCCAGCGGCCCGGCCAGCGCAAAAAGTGCCAGCGCGCCAAATACGGTGGCCACCGCCATGGTGCGCAGCCCGTGCGAGAGTGCATCGCGGAGTTCCGCGCGGTTGCCATCCTGCGAAGCGCGGGTCATCCGGTTAAAAAGGACGGTGGCCAGGGACAGCGCAATGATCGAGTGCGGCAGCAGGTACAGCTGGCTGGCCACCTCCAGGACCGCGTTGCCGGGCAGCATTTCTGCGGCCGGATCCCCTGCTTCCTTCAGCCGGAGGCGCTCGGCACCGGGAATGGTGGCGATGCGCATGACATACAGGAAAGCCAACTGCCCGACGGCGGCGGTCAGGAGCGTCCAGACGCTCAGTTTCGCAGCCTGGCCCAGCCCCACTCCCCGCCACCCGAACCGCGGCCGGAGTCCCAGTTTCAGGCGGAACACCGGGACCAACAAAATGGCTGTCTGGGCCACCACGCCGATCGTGGAGAATCCGGCCACGAGCAGGGTCTGGGACGGACCCCAGGTGTCCAGTGTGTGGGGATTGGCCACGTTGGCGCCGAAGATCCCGATGAACATGCCCAAGCCGGCAATGGCCACAACGTTGTTCATGATGGGAGCCCACATGGCGGGGCCGAACGCGCCGTTGGCGTTCAGTACCTGCGTTAGCAGGGCGTACAGGCCGTAGAAGAAAATCTGCGGCAGGCACCAGAAAGCGAACGCAACGGCCAACGATTTCTGCTGCGGCGAATACCCCTGGGTGGTCAGCTCAATGACCCACGGTGCAGCAAGCGTGACCAGCGCGGTGAGGCCCAGCAGCAGGAGCACGGCCAGCGTCAGGAGCCGGCTGACAAAGTCCGCTCCCCTGTCCGGAGCCTTGCTCGCCTTGATGATCTGCGGGACCAGCACCGCGTTGAAGACACCGCCGGCCACCAGCAGGAAGATCAGGTTGGGCAGGTTGTTGGCGTTGATGAACGTGTCGTTGACCGTGGAGCCGAGGCCCAGGGCAGCACCGAGCATCCACGTCTTGGCGAAGCCCAGGAACCGGGAAACCAAGGTGCCGGCAGCCATGATGGCGCTGGACCGTGATTCGCTCGAGGTTCCGCCCGAGCCCGCTGGGACCGTGGGTTCGGCGGCAGGCCCGGTGCGACCGGTGCGGCCTGCTTTATCGGAGGGGAAGTTGGTAGCTGACATCGAGTTCATCGTCTCACCCGGACCCTGTTTGTTCCGCAACGGAGAGGCTGTATGCCCGTACAGGCATAAAAGCAGCCCTGCCGGCGGCAGCCTCAGAGGTGTTCGGGCAGGACGTCCCGGGCCAGGTCCGCAATACGGCGTTCATTGGGGAACGAAAGTTTCCGTGCCAGTTCCTTGATGGGGACCCATGCAACGTCCACAGCCTCGTGGTCAGGATCGTTTTCGATGGTGAGTTCACCGCCGGTGGCTCGCAGCAGGTAGTGGTGCACGGTCTTGTGCACACGGTGCCCGCTGACAGTGAACCAGTAGTCGATGCTCCCCAACGGCGCCAGGATGTCGCCTTCGATACCGGTTTCCTCGGCGATCTCGCGGACTGCAGCCTGCTGGTTGTCTTCTTTGCCTTCCGGATGGCCCTTGGGCAGGCACCACTCCAAACGACCGCCCCTGTTAAGGCGGGCGATGATCGCAACCTTGAGTTCGCCGTCGGACGTGTCCACCACCACGCCTCCGGCGGAAATTTCCTCAACCGTAGGCAGCGAGGCCGGCGCCGAATGCTGGGCAGGCGCGACGTGGGCACCAATTGCCGACGGCAACGGTGCGTTTGTCCTCCTGCCGGGAGCGCTCGGTACGGGATGGGCCATGGAGTCCACTCTAACGACTCTTGCCCGTTCTTGATGACCGGAACATGACATCAAGATGGACTGCATATGACGCACTTTGAGGGCCTGCGGGCAATAAGGCGCGATCTTGAGGAGATTTTGGCCTGCCGAGCCGCTGGTTTCTGACAAGCTTAAGTAACTATGGCGCACCCACATCACAAGACTGATTCCCACACCGTCGATTTCCAGGTGGACCCGGTGGTCCTGGAGCTCGGGCAGCGCTTTGTCGACGCGGGCCATGAGCTGTCGCTGGTGGGTGGCCCGGTGCGGGATCTTTTCCTGGGACGGACGTCGCCGGACCTGGACTTCACCACGGACGCCACGCCGGGCCAGACTGTTGCCCTCATCAAGAAATGGGCGGACAACTTCTGGGAAATCGGCCGGGCTTTCGGGACAATCGGCATGCGGAAGGCCGGCTTCCAGATCGAGATCACCACCTATCGCGCCGAGGCTTACGATCCGGAGTCACGCAAGCCAGTGGTGGCTTTCGGGTCCTCGCTCACTGATGACCTGCTGCGCCGGGACTTCACCATCAACGCCATGGCGCTGCGCCTGCCGTCCCTTGAACTTATTGACCCGTTCGGCGGCGTCCGCGATCTCGACGCCTCCGTACTGGCCACGCCCGGTTCACCCGAGTCCTCCTTCTCCGATGATCCCCTCCGCATGATGCGCGCCGCCCGGTTTGCCTCGCAGCTGGGCATCTCCGTGCACGACGACGTCCGCCTGGCCATGAGCCAGATGGCCGAGCGGATCACCATCATTTCCGCCGAGCGTATCCGCGATGAGCTGGTCAAGCTCATCTGCGGCGCCCACCCCCGGATTGGTGTGGACCTGCTGGTGGAAACCGGCCTCGCCGAGTTCGTGCTGCCCGAAGTTTCCGCCTTGCGGCTTGAATCTGACGAGCATCACCGCCACAAGGACGTCTACCAGCACTCGTTACAGGTCCTGGAACAGGCCGCTGCCCTGGAAACCGATGCCGACGGCGCCGTGCCGGCCCCCGATTTTGTGCTGCGGTTCGCAGCGCTGATGCACGACGTCGGCAAGCCGGCTACGCGGCGCTTCGAACCGGGCGGCGCGGTCA
Source organism: Micrococcaceae bacterium UBA6021 (assembly GCA_002427975.1). Taxonomy (GTDB): domain Bacteria; phylum Actinomycetota; class Actinomycetes; order Actinomycetales; family Micrococcaceae; genus Arthrobacter. The sequence goes on from DIZT01000004.1 coordinate 8,584, forward strand.
GCTTCCGCCACCACGACATGGTGGGATCCAAGCTCACCGCAAAGCGGATGAAGACCCTCCGTTTCGACAACGACACCATCAAGGCCGTGGCCCGGCTGGTGGAACTGCACATGCGTTTCTACGGCTACGGCGATGCCGGCTGGAGCGACTCCGCTGTCCGTCGCTACGTCACCGACGCCGGCCCGCTGCTGGAGCGGCTGCACCGGCTGACGCGCTCGGACGTCACCACACGCAACCAGCGGAAGGCTGAACGTCTCGCCTTCGCCTACGACGACCTGGAGGACCGGATCGCCGCACTGCGCGAGCAGGAGTCCCTGGACGCGGTCCGGCCCGATCTGGACGGCGCCAAAATCATGGCCGTCCTGAACCTCAAACCAGGGCCCGTGGTGGGCCGTGCCTACAAATTCCTCCTGGAGGAACGCATGGAGCACGGACCGCTGAAACCGGAGGACGCCGAGGCCAGGCTGCTCGCCTGGTGGGCCGGGCAGCCCGAGGCAGCACCCGTGGTTCCGGGAGCACACGAGCCTCCCGCCGCCGTCGAACTTTCCCCGAATGAGGAGTCCAAATGACTGTTCCGATGATTGCAGCCCGCCCCCAGCTCTGGATCCTGCGCCACGGTGAGACCGAATGGTCCAAGAGCGGGCAGTACACAGGGCTCACCGACCTGCCGCTGACCGTGGAGGGCGAGCAACAGGCTGTGGAAGCCCGCAAGGTGCTGGACCAGGTGGACTTCGACCTGGTCCTGACCTCCCCGCTGCGCCGCGCCCGGCGGACGGCCGAGCTGGCAGGATTCCCGGACGCGCAGCATGAGCCGCTGGCCGTGGAATGGAACTACGGCGACTATGAGGGCATCAGCTCGGACCTGATCCGCAAGGACAACCCCGACTACCTGATCTGGACGCACGGTGTGCCCAACGGCGAAACCCTGGACGAAGTGGCAGCACGCGCGGACAAGATTGTGGCCAGGGTCCTGGAATCCGGCCTGGACAACGTGCTGATCGTGGCCCACGGACACTTCTCCCGGATCCTCACCGCACGCTGGCTGGAACTCCCGCCCGCCGAGGGCCGCCATTTCATCCTGGGAACGGCGAAAGTCTGCACGCTCGGCTGGGATAAGAAGACTCCGGCCATTGTCCGCTGGGGACTCTAAAGGCGCATTGATAAACTTTCTTGAAAAACTTT
>DIZT01000004.1:9883-10676 GCA_002427975.1 Micrococcaceae bacterium UBA6021
CGAATTAAGTGGCGCATTGCTGTATTCGTAGGGTAATTTTATTCGTGACCCCAGAGCGTCCTTGCCGGGGTCACGGCGCTCGTCGCCAGGCCGCTCAGCCTGTGCAGCGGCAGAACAGAAAAGGAGGTTGGGAAAATGATTACTTTGACTAGCGGATGGAAGATGACCATCACCGCCACCCCGGCCTCTGCTGCTTTTGCGCGCCGTCTTAACGGAATGCCTGCCTCCTAACCTTCCTGCGACTGATCCCGCCCCCGCGGCGGCGTCACCGGCACCAAGGTAACTCCAGGCCCATCCACGTTCGGACGACTCGCCTCAGGCGACTCGTGTTGGGGGACTCCTGTCGGGGTACCCTTCAAGGCTGATCCGCGCGGCGACGCAACATCCCATAGTTCGGAACGCAGCTTCTTTGTTGGGATCCGCGACGCTGCAACAAGGGCCCATTGTCGCATTTGCGATCTATTCATAAACTCCGGGCATTTCCCTGCCTAATTATGCCGTTATTGCTCCGACATTAATTGGCTCTATTTGTCATGCCCAATTTCATACCGAAAGGAGGTGACCACCATGATCAAGAGAATCAAGAAAGCACTATTCTTCCTGCGGCAGCCTGTCCGGGTTGACCGCCGGGAATTCAACGGGCAGCTGCTGGACCGGCGACGCGAAGACGTTTTCGTCCTGTTGCACCAGCAGATGGGCGGTATGAACTGAGGCCAGGGAGCCGGCATGAATTCGCCGGCCGTGCAGGGCACCTCCCGGGTAAGCTCTCACACATGCAGGAGACGAAGCCACC
>DIZT01000003.1:0-2274 GCA_002427975.1 Micrococcaceae bacterium UBA6021
CGCTCGGACGTCTACTCCGCGGGGATCGTGCTGTTCGAGCTGCTCACCGGCAAGCCGCCCTACCAGGGCGAGTCGGCAATGAACGTCGCCTACCAGCACGTGCACAGCCGCGTGCCCGCGCCGTCCTCGCGCGTCAAGGGCATCCCATCCGAGATCGACGAGCTCGTCGTGAGCGCGACCGACAGCGACCCGACCGGCCGGCCGATCGACGCCGGGGCGTTCCTCGCCGAACTCGCCGACGTACGCACCGATCTCGCGCTGCCCGTCGTCGCAGTACCGGCGCCACCGCGCACCCGCGCCCGGACGTCGGACGCTTCCGCACGGGCGGACGCCCACGTCGCCGACGTCGCGACCACTGACCTGTTGCCCCACCGCGCCGCCGGAGCGCACGACACCGCGATCGTGCCGGGCCCCACCGGGCCGCCGCGGCGCGCGGCCCCCGCGCCACCACCACGCGACGCGCAGCCCCCGCCGCCCCCGCCGCCCGTCGTCGTCGTGCCTTCTGTGCCCGGCGGCGCCGTGAACGACCCCGCTGGCGCAAAAATCTACGCGGCCGGGCAGCTGGCAGCCTACGGCTGGGGCCAGGACCAGTTTCAATGCCTGGCGTCATTGTGGACCAAGGAGTCCAACTGGCTGACCACCGCCACCAACGCCTACTCGGGCGCATACGGCATCGCCCAAGCGCTGCCGGCCAGTAAGTACGCGACGGCCGGCAGCGACTGGCTCACCAGTTACCGGACCCAGGTCAATTGGGGGCTGTCCTATATTGCGGACCGCTACGGGTCACCATGCGGCGCATGGAACCATTCCGTGGCCAACAACTGGTACTGACCCGTTCGGGCCGGCAGCCGGGTCACGTTCCCGGGGCTTTGGCGAATTCCGCGGCGCTGAGGAACTCAATGCCCACGAAGGGCTGATCTCCCTCCACCCACGCGTCATGTCCTGGCGGAATGGTGTAGGAGTCGCCGCCGCTGATGCTGATCCGGTTGCCGTCCGTGGTTTCGACGCTGAGGGCGCCGGAAACGCAGAATCCCACGTGGTTGTTCTGGCATGACTCGGTCTGGACCACCGGCTTGATGGAGTCCGACCAGCGCCAGCCGGGACTGAACGTCATCCGGCCGATCGTGTAGTCACCCACCTTGACGATGTCCACTTCGGTCTTGTCCGGGCGGCGCTTCTCATCCGGTGTGTTGTGGGATTTGACTTCCAGCTGGGTGACGACGTTTGTGGGCATGGCACGCAGACTTTCTCTGTGGAGTTTGTGTCCATCAGCAGTCTGTCCCTGGCTGCCAGACGGCATCTGAGGCGCTTACGATTGCCACCTTCCTCCGCTTGGCCGCCCTTGTCGAGACCCAAACCATTAGGCTGTTCCCATGCCCGATTTTGAACGGTTCCGGGTCCTGCTGGAGGAAGAACGAGCGCGGAAACTCGCACTTCTTCCCGCCCTGCGTGCGGACATCTCCTCAGCCAACGCAGCACGCCAGGATTCCAACGTGGATGACGAGCACGACCCCGAAGGCTCCACCATTGCCTTTGAGCTGTCCCAGGCATCGGCGCTCCTGCAGCAGAGCAGTGCTGGCCTTGTACAGGTGGACGCGGCCCTGGCGCGGATTGCGGCCGGCACCTACGGTATGTGTGCCGTGTGCGGGGATCCCATCGCGGCAGGGCGGCTCGAAGCCCGCCCGTCGACGCCATTCTGCATCCTCCATGCCGCGGCCGGCCGGCAGGGACGGTAGCGGCGCCGTGAACCAAGGCGCCCTGGAGCAAAGCACCGTGAACGAGATGGTGCAGGAGGCGGCGGGCTTCATCGACGCCACCCTGCAGAACGAGGGAACCTGGTACCGGGCCGAAGATGTGGAGTCACGGGTGGGCGGCGCCATGGGATCCTATGGATCGTCCGTAGGAGCCATACGTGGCACCGTCCGCGACGCCGCCAGGAAGTTCAAGGACCTTGGCCATGATGAGGTGACCGCTTTGGCATCGCTCCTCTGGGGCCGGCCCGGTCCCGGCAAGCGGCCCGTCTATGAACGCCGGCTCGCCGCCGTTGTGCTGCTGCAGTCCCGGGTGGCGCTCCTCCGCCACTCTGACCTCACCAGGCTGGAGGGCTTCATCAGATCAGCGCACTCGGCAGGGCTGGTGGACCCCCTGATTGCCGACGTTGTGGTGCCGCTGTTGAAGGGCCTGAACGGCAGCGACCGCCAGCGCGCCGGCGTCGTCACCACCCGCTGGCACCAGGACCCGGACGACGCGCTCCGCCATGCTGCCCGGCTCATC
>DIZT01000003.1:2410-6184 GCA_002427975.1 Micrococcaceae bacterium UBA6021
TTGACCCCTGTTCCAGGGCCCCCGTCAGTCGTACTCTGGGGCTGGAGGTGATTGCCATGGAGGCAATACAGGGCGACAGGATCATCGTTCGGGGGAGGACTGTCGGATCGTCGGACCGGCACGGGGTGATCGTTGAAGTCCGCGGTCAGGAAGGCCATCCGCCGTATCTGGTCCGCTTCGACGACGGACACGAAACCGTCATGTACCCCGGCGGTGATTTCGCCGTCGAACGCGGCCATGGGGCCCAAACAGGCTGACGCGCGCCCGGCGCCTGAGCATCAGGGCCGCCGGGCACCTGTCAGACTGGAGGAATGGATCACTCCTTGGCTGCCACATCCCCTGATGCGAATCTCACGTTTCCGCCGGCCCGGACGGGCCCACGGGATCCCGGTGACGCCTGGGTGGAGGGCGACCACGGCAAGTTCTGGGGCAGGTTCGGCGCCGCCGGAGTTCTGGCCTATGACCCCGGCAAGGGCGTTCTCCTGCAGCACCGCGCCCTGTGGAGCCACAACGGTGGAACGTGGGGACTCCCCGGTGGGGCCCTGCACCAGGGGGAGGACGCCGTCACCGGCGCCCTCCGTGAGGCGCACGAGGAAGCTGCGGTCCCGGACGCTGCCGTGAGCGTCCTCTTCACCTCGGTGCTGGACGTTGGCTACTGGTCCTACACCACGGTTGTCGTGCTGGTGACAGCGCCATTTGAGCCCGTGATCAGCGATCCGGAAAGCCTCGAACTACAGTGGGTTCCACTAGAGGATGTGGTCCTGTTGGAGCTTCACCCCGGCTTCGCAAAATCGTGGCCGGACCTGCGGGCCCGCATGCAGGAGCTTTCCGCCCAGCGGAGTCAGTAGAGCCCACGCCAATAAGCGCCGTCAGTAGTCCCCGCCATACTCGGCGCTGACCAGGATGGGCAGGTGGTCGGACTTGCCCCGCGGCAGGGTCTCGACACTTTCGATGTCCAGGCCCAGCGATGTGGCGAAGTCGAAGTGGCCCTTGAACACCTTGTAGCGGGTGTAGGTGCGGCGGTTGCTCAGTGACAACGCGTAGCCGGAATTTTTCATGTGGGCATCCAGGTTCTTGGTGAAGAACGGATAGTTGAAATCACCCACCATCAGCGTCATGAGACCGCTGCCCATGGTCAGCAGCTCCGCGTGAGCGGCGTGGATCTGCTTCCGGCGCAGCGAATTGGACGCGGTCAGGGGCGCGGCATGGAACGAGCCGATCACCAGCTCGTGCTTGGTCTCGTTGTCTACCACGCGCGTGCCGATGAGCCGTTCATGGGCCGGAGCCAGGACCCTGTCGTGGACGGACTTTTTAAGGGCGAAGGACTTTGTATCCACGGCCGTGAACCGGCTGGTCCGGTAGTAGATGGCAAGGCCCAGCCGGTTGTCCTTCGTGGTGTCCGCGAGGTGCAGCGGACCGAGCGTTTCCGGCAGATCGCTTGAATCCACCTCCTGCAGGCAGAGCGCATCGATCCCAAAATTGCGTGCGAGTGCGAGGAGCTCGCCGCTGGCTGTGTGCTTGCGAAGATTGTAGCTGATGACGCGCATGGATGGACTACCTCGTTTCGAGGGTGGCTGACAGGACCAATTTCCGAGTCTACCCAGATACCGATCCGTGAGCGCATACATTTTGCCGCGTTCGGCACACGCGTCCGCCGCACCGGTTAGAGTTAATGAGCATTCACCCAGAATCGTCGGAAGGGCCAACGTTGACCAAGGAACTGCCAGAACTTGCCGAAGGCGATTTCTACTACCAGACGCTGGGCGGCGGCCGATTCCGCTCCACCATCCATGCCCAGGGGGCGTGGAACGAGCACGAACAGCATATGGCGCCGGCCTCCGGCCTGATGGCGGACTGCCTGGAGCGCCACGAGCCACGCGCCGACATGCGCATGGCGCGGCTGAGCTACGAGATCCTGGGCCTGATCCCGGGTGGCGGGTTCCACATCGAAACCACAACACTCCGTCCGGGCCGGACCATCGAGCTTCTGCAGGCAGAACTGGTTGCCGACGGCCGGGTGGCCATCCGCGCCACCGCGTGGCGGATGATCACCAGCGATACGGCCGCGGTTGCCGCCGTCGAGGACAACGCCATTCCTGCGCCGGATGAATGTAAACCGTTCGACGGCGCCGCCGTCTGGCCGGGCGGATACATCCGGTCCCTGGAGATGCGGGTGGCCGAGGGACACCGGCCCGGCGCGGGCATCGTCTGGCTCCGCACTGCGCACCCCCTGACGGATAAAGCAGACAGCGGTGACCTGGCCCGCCTGGTGGGCCTCGTTGACACGGCCAACGGGATCGCGGCCAGGGTCCCGCCGGGCAAGGACAGCTATGCCTTCCCCAACCTGGACCTGCAGATCCATATGTACCGCAGGGCCGGGGGCGAATGGCTGGGCCTGGACAACGCCGTCTCCTTCGGAACCGACGGAATCGGCCTCACGTCCACCGTCCTGCACGATCTCCAGGGGCCCTTCGGCCGCGCTGAACAGATCCTGACTCTGCGCAGGTCCTGACGGGCCCTTCCTGACGGCCTCAGGAAGCCGGGGGCTCCCGGGCCGGCGTCGATTCCTGGCCATATTCGGCAGTCACCAGGATGGGCAGGTGGTCGGAGGCGCCGCGGGGCAGGGTTTCCACGTTCTCGATGTTCAGTCCCAGGGACGTGGCAAAGTCGAAGTGGCCCTTGAATACTTTGTAGCGCGTGTAGGTCCTGCGGTCACTGAGTGAGAGTTCGTAGCCGGCGTTCTTCATGTGCTCGGTGAGGTTCTTCGTGAAGAACGGGTAGTTGAAATCCCCCACCATCAGGGTCATGAGGCCGGTGCCCATGCCCAGCAGTTCCGCGTGGGCTGCGTGGATCTGGTTGCGCCGCAGCGAGTTGGTGGCGGTCAGCGGGGCGGCGTGGAACGAGGCAATGACCAGTTCGTGATCGGTCTCAATGTCCCGCACGCGCGTGCCGATGAGGCGCTCATGCGCGGGCGCCAGGACCATGTCGTGCAGGGATTTCTTAAGCGCAAAGGTCTTGGTGCCGTGTGCCGTGAAACGGTCAGGCCGGTAGTAGATGGCCAGCCCCAGCCGGTTGCCCTTGGTCGAGTCGGCGAGCTGCAGCGGTCCCAGTGTCTCCGGCAGGTCGGAGACATCACACTCCTGCAGGCACAGGGCGTCGACGCCGAAATCCTGGGCCAGGCCAACCAGTTCCCCGCTGGCCTGGTGCTTACGGAGGTTGTAGCTAATGACGCGTATCAGTGGATTACCTCTTCTGAGGAGTGGCGGGTGGACCCAGTTCCTGAGTTTAGCCACCCGATGGGGGACGGTGCCGTAATACTCCGCTGCATGTCAGGGTGAGCGGAACACCAGCCAGCCGGCGAGGGTGGACAGTCCCGTCAGCGCGGCACCCCCAGAGGATGTCCACGACAATAAGCTGCAGCGGCCACGTCTTGAGGGTGGCGGCATTCGTGAGGTCATACGTCGCGTAGGCAAAGGCGCCCAGCGCCGTCCCATAGCCGACGGCGGTGAGCCAGCTGCCGCCGTCGAACGCCGGCCGCAGCGCAAAGAAGACAATCCCCGCGATGTACATGACATAGAAAGCCACGGCGTAACCTAAGTGTGGCTTGTCTGCGAGCAGGTCACCGATGCGGTTGCGGTAGAACGGGTTCATGGTCTTGAGCCAGACGGCGTCGATGACCGCGAACGCAGCCGCGACGACAAGGAAATGCAATATGACCATAAGGGAGCTTAGCAACATGCAGGACGCCGAAGCCGGACTCCGGACGCTCACCGT
>DIZT01000003.1:6199-14801 GCA_002427975.1 Micrococcaceae bacterium UBA6021
ATTGCCGGTTCCAAGGACCGGTTCAGTTTCTTTGGTGAACTGCTGGCCCAAGCCTTGCGGACCGTGGGTGTGCAGGCCGCAGTCGGCGAAATTCCGGGGGAGTACTGCCCGGGGGAGTTCAGTGTTTACGGCACGGACCCGGCGGATGCGGCGCGCCGGATCAAACTTATCGGCACGGCGCAGCGCGTGGTGAGCGGCGGCTGGCTGTTCAGTTCCGTGATCGTGGTGGAAAATTCCGCCCCCATCCGCAGCGTCCTGACGGACAGTTATGCAGCCCTGGGGCTGGACTGGGACCCGGCCACGGCCGGTGCCGCCAACGACCTCGTGCCAGGCCTGACGGTCCAGGATGTCCAGGATGCCGTCATTGCCGCGTACGCGGGCCACGCCTCCCTCCGGCATGCCGACTTCGGCAGCTATGCCGGTGTGGATACCCGGGAGCCGTAGCCCGCGCTTGCGGGCCTGGTCGGGGTCCTTAGTGGCCCCGGGCGATCCACTCGTCCAGGTGCGGGGCTTCGGCTCCGATGGTGGTGCTGTCGCCGTGGCCGGTCCTGACCACCGTTTCGGCCGGGAGGGGCAGCAGCCACGTCCGGATCGATTCGATGATGGTGGGGAAGTCACTGTAGGACCTGCCCGTGGCTCCGGGGCCGCCTTGGAACAGGGTGTCACCGCTGAAGACCGAGCCCTCGCCGTCGGGCCCGTCAGCCAGGTGGAAGGACACTGAGCCCGGCGAGTGCCCGGGGGTGTGCAGCGCCTTCAGGCTGGCCCCCGCCACCTCAATGACGTCGCCGTGCTTGATGGCGACGTCCGGGTCCACCTGCGGATACACGCTGCGCCACAGCATCCAGTCATCCTCGTGAAGGTGGATCGGGGCCTGGACGAGGTCCCAGAAGTCGGCCACCGACCGGATATGGTCGTCATGGCCGTGCGTCAGCAGGATCGCTTTGAGCTCCCGTCCACCGACGGCGGCGGCAACGGCCTTGGCGTCGTGCGCGGGATCGATCACCACGCATTCCGCATCGTTGCCCACGATCCAGACGTTGTTGTCCACGTCCCAGGTGCCGCCGTCGAGCGAGAATGTCCCGGACGTGACGAGGCGCTCGATCCGGAGCGGGCCGGCGGTCTCAGGAGCGGCGGTCACAGCTCCACCACCGAACGCAGCACAGAACCGGAGTGCATCTTCCCGAACGCTTCCTCCACCTGGTCGATGGTGATCCGCTCGGTCACGAAGGCATCCAGATCCAGTTTGCCCTGCTTGTAGAGGCTGATCAGCATGGGGAAGTCCCGGGACGGCAGGCAGTCACCGTACCAGGAGGACTTCAGAGATCCGCCGCGGCCGAAGACGTCCAGGAGGGGCAGTTCCAGGGTCATGTCTGGCGTCGGGACGCCCACCAGCACTACGGTGCCGGCGAGATCGCGCGCGTAGAACGCCTGCTTGTATGTTTCGGGACGGCCGACGGCGTCAATTACCACGTCAGCGCCGAAGCCACCGGTGAGTTCCCGGATTTTCTCCACGGGGTCGGATGCCGAAGAGTCCACGGTGTGGGTGGCGCCGAGCTCCTTGGCACGCTCCAGCTTTTTTGCATCGATGTCGACAGCGACGATGGTGGTTGCGCCGGCGAGCGCGGCTCCCGCGATGGCGGCAACGCCCACGCCGCCGCAGCCGATGACGGCGACGGAATCGCCGCGTTTGACGCCGCCGGTGTTGATGGCGGCACCGAGCCCGGCCATTACGCCGCAGCCGAGCAGGCCGATGGCGGCAGCATCGGCGTCGGGATCCACCTTGGTGCACTGGCCGGCGGCCACCAGGGTCTTTTCGATGAAGGCGCCGATGCCAAGGGCGGCCGACAGTTCGGTGCCGTCCTCGAGCGTCATCTTCTGGGTGGCGTTGTGGGTGTTGAAGCAGTACTGGGCTTCACCGCGGTTGCAGGCACGGCAGTTGCCGCAGACGGCCCGCCAGTTCAGCACCACCCGGTCGCCCGGGGCGACGTCAGTGACGTCGGGGCCCACGGCGCTGACCACTCCGGTGGCCTCGTGGCCAAGCAGGAACGGGAAGTCATCGCTGATGCCGCCCAGCTTGTAGTGCAGGTCGGTGTGGCAGACGCCGCTGGTGATGATGTCCACCAGGGCCTCGCCCGGACCCGGATCCGGGACCAGGATGGTCTCCAGAGTGACCGGGGCGCCCTTGGAGCGGGCTACGACACCTTTGACTTTATGGACCACGAAAGGCTCCCTCAATGCAGATAGACAGAACGGGACCAACACGGATGTTGGTCCCGTTCTGTCTACCACATGAGCTGCCGTGTTCAGGCTGCGAGGCGGCTCTTTACTTCCGCAGCGGACGGGTTGGTGGCGGCGGTGCCGTCCGGGAAGAGCACGGTGGGGACCGTGCGGTTGCCGCCGTTGAGCTGCTCCACGAGTTCGGCTGTGCCGTCCACCTCTTCGATGTTGACTTCCTTGTAGCCGATGCCCTGCGCGTCCAGCTGCTTCTTCAGCCGGTTGCAGTAGCCGCACCAGGTGGTGGAAAACATGGTGACGGTGCCGTTCTCGGGGGTAAAGTCCACGGAGCTCTCCTGAAATCGTTGAGGGGGTTCGTTCCTATCAACGGTAACCCGGGGCGGGCTATTCCCTGAGCCGGCCCGGCGGTTGACGGTGCCGGATGACAGTGCATAACGCTGATGGCATGCTGGAGCCATGTGTGGACGCTATGTGATGGCACGGGCCGTGGGTGACCTGCTGGCCGACTTTGATGCCCAGCTTGAGGAGGAAGTGCACCTCCCCCCGTCGTGGAATGTGGCGCCCACGGACGATGTTCCCATCGTCCTGGAGCGGCTGATCGACGACGGTCCTGTGCGGCAACTGCATGTGGCCCGTTGGGGCCTGGTGCCGTCCTGGGCGAAGGATCCGGGCATCGGCGCCAAGATGATCAACGCGCGGAGCGAGACGGTGCTGGAGAAGCCGGCTTTCCGCAAGGCGGTGAAGTCGCGGCGCTGCGCTGTCCCGGCAGACGGGTACTACGAATGGAAGCAGGGGACAGGCAAGGCCAAGCAGCCGTACTACGTCCATCCAGGCAAAGGCAGCGGACTGGTGTTCGCGGGCCTGTATGAGTGGTGGAAGGATCCGTCCAAGGCCGACGGCGATCCCGGACGGTGGATGCTCTCCACGTCCATCCTGACGGCAGACACCCCGCCACCCGGTGCTGAGTCCACAATTTTCGGCAGGCTCACCGCCCTGCATGACCGCGTGCCGCTGCCCATGGACCGGGCCACGATGGCGGCGTGGCTGGACCCGGACGCCGATGACGCCGCGGGACTGGTGGACCTTGTGCGGGCCGGGGTGAAGGACGCCGCTTCCGGCTGGCACGTGGAGTCCGTTGGTACGGCGGTAGGCAACGTGCGCAACAACTCTCCCGAACTCATCCGGCCGGTGGAGGCGCTGTTCTAAGGCGACGTGCCTCTAGACGGTGACCTTGCCGCCGTCGTCCACTGTCCAGGTGGGGTTGTAGGCAATTTCCCAGCGGAAGCCGTCCGGATCGGCGAAATAGCCGCTGTACCCGCCCCAGGGTTGGGTGACGGGCTCTGTGACGAGGGTGGCCCCGGCCGAGATGGCCTCCGCCATGACCCGGTCCACCGCCTCGGTGCTGGGCAAGTTGTGGCTGAGCGTGATGCAGGGGACCGGGCCGGGAACACCTACCCCCGCCTCGGCGTGCATCTGCGCGGCGTCCCACAGGGAAAGGATGAGGCCGTGGTTGACCTGGATGAACACCATGTCGCCGGGAAACTCGCGGTGGACGGGCCACCCGAGGCCTTCCGCGTAGAACTGTCGGGAGGCGTCAACACTGCGAACGCCTAGTGAGATGAAGTCGACTCTGGGCTGCATGCTTCGATACTGTCATACGATGGCAACAATTCAAGGAAACGATAGGGACGCTTTGGCCGACAAAGAACAGCTCGCTGCCGTGCGGATTGCGGTCGACGAAGTTGACGACCAGATTGTCACCCTCATTGCGCGTCGTGAACGCCTGATCCGGATCGCCGGAACCCTGAAGGGGGACGACGCTGAAGTCCGCGCCCCCGGCCGGGTGGAACGGGTGATTGAGCATGTCCGGTCCGCCGCGGAAAAGAAGGACATTGATCCGGACATCGTGGAATCAACCTACCGGGCCATGATCTCGGGGTTCATCGAACTCGAGCTGAAGGTCCACAAAGAAAGCAGTTGACGCTACCTCGGGTGCTGTCCGGGCATGGTTCCGGCAGCACCTGCCTCGCTGCGCTTTCTTACAGCGCTTCGTCGACGGCGACGCCCGACTGGAATTCCCGGCCGTCAGCCTCACTGAAGGCCGAGATGACGTGTCCCTTGCCCAGGCCATGGATGGCCGCGATGGGGAAGTTTCCTTTGATGGTGTTGCCGGAGTGCGTCACGCCGCCAAGATCATAGTTTTCCTCGGCGCTCTGGTCGTGGCTGAACGAGTAGAAGGAGATTGCCTCCCCGTTCATGAATTCAATGCCCAGCCGTCTTTGTGATGAGTAATCAGGGCTGGCCGCCACAAGCCCCACTACGTACGCACCTGCCCCCGGTATGTTGCCGTCGATATCAAAGGTTGCCACGAGTGTTGCGTCCTGGGCCTTGATGCTTACGTGCTTGAGGAGTGCGTCATGGGTGCTCATGGCACAATCCTGCCCCCCTGCTGCCCGTCCGTCCACCCCTGTCTAGGTTTTGTCAGGGCACCGGCGTAGACTGGATTTATTCGAACATATATTCGAATACCTTGCTTTTTGCGTCAGCATTTTGCATCAGCTTAGTCAGTTCCGGGAGGCGCCCATGGGCATGTTCAGCGAGTCCGTGGACGTCGTCTGCACCGCTGCCGGCCAGCCGCTGAAACTCCAGTGGGCCGGGCAGCACTACACGGTGTGCGCCGAACCTGTCCGGTGGTACGAACGCCGGCAGTGGTGGGCCGAGGAACGCCGTGCGCCCCTCGGCACCGGGCCGGGGCTGGTGGACCACGAGATCTGGCGCATCCAGGTACGGGCGGACCCGCGGAGTGCGGGAGAGCCGCTCACCCTGGACCTGACCCGGCACATCGGCAGCGGCCGCTGGAGGCTCCTGCGGATCCACGACGCACTCCGGCCCCAAACAGCATGAGCTTCTCCCACCTTCACGTTTCCACCGCCTTCAGTGCACACTTTGGCGTGGCGTGGCCCGACGAACTGGCCCAGGTTGCCGCCGCGGACGGTGCCACAGCGCTCGCCTGCACGGACCGGGACGGCCTGTACGGCACCATCAAACACCTCAAAGCCTGCATGGCCGCCGGCATCGACCCCATCGTGGGAGTGGACCTTGCGGTCTTCGACGACGGCGGCGATAACCGTACCCAGCTCGCCGGCAGGGTGGTGGTCCTCGCCCGTGGCCACAACAACGGGGCAGGCTACCGTGCCCTGTGCCGCCTGGTGTCCGATGCCCATGCCCGCACCTCCGGCAAAGCCGGGGGAGCGGTGCCCGTGGCGGTCACCCGCGCCGAACTCGCCTCCCGCACAATCGACCCAAAAACCCTGAAGCCGGTCCTGACAGTCCTGATCGGCCCGGATTCCGACGTCGGACGGGCCATGGGCGGCCGGCGCTACCTCCGTCCGCGCACCCTTTTCAAGGGCTGGCTGGACGCCATGCCCGCAGGAACCCTGGTGGCGGAGGTGGTTTCCCAGCTCACTGCCCCCGGGGCGCCCCTGAGCACTGCCCACGCAGTGCGCATGCTCAAACTTGCCGAAGAACACCAGGTGCCGGCCGTGCTCACCAACGCTGTCCGCTATTGCGCCGAGGACGGTGCAGCCACGGCGGACGTACTCGACTCCGCCCGGACGCTGAAGTCCCTCCCCGAACTCGCAGCCGAACCACTGCTCCAGCCCAACGGGCAGGCATGGCTCAAATCATCAGCGCAGATGCTTCAGCTCGGCAAGGAAATCATCCGCGCCGCAGGGTATGGCACAGCGGACCTCAAACAGCTGATGGCGCAGACCGAGGCGCTCGCCGACTTCTGCCGGATTGACCCGGTGGCTGACATGGGATGGAAACAGCCGGTGGTCCCAGAGGCATCGGTCCTTGGTATCACCCAGGACCCGCACGTTGAACTGGTGCAGCGCTGTGAAGCCGGGATCAGCAGGCGGTTCCCAGGAATATCAGGTTCAGCCCACCAGGACATGCGCTCGCGGCTGGAGCACGAGCTGGGGATCATCAGGAACCTCGGATTCTCCTCCTACTTCCTCACTGTCGCGGAGGTCTCCCGGATGATCCAGGACATGGGGGTCAGGGCAGCCGCCCGCGGTTCCGGGGCTTCCAGCCTGGTCAACTACCTGATCGGTGTCAGCCAGGTGGACCCCCTGCAGCACGACCTGATCTTCGAGCGCTTCCTGTCCCGGGACCGGGCCACGTTGCCGGACATCGACATCGACGTCGAAAGCGCCGAGCGGCACAACGTGTACCGGCGGATCTTTGACCGTTTCGGTTCCGAGCGCGTCACACTGATGAGCATGCAGAACGGGTACCGCGCCCGCGGTGCAGTCCGCGACGCCGGAATGGCCCTGGGCATGGACGGCGACGACGTCGGTGAGATCGCCAAGCAGCTGTGGCGTTTTTCGGCCCGGAAATTCCGTGAGGCGCTGGTGGAGAAACCTGAACTGCGCGAGTTCGCCGGGCGGGTGGAACAGCGGGACTTCGCCGAAAACCAGCAGCTTGACCTGCTGGTGGACCTCACGGAACGGCTGGACCGCCTGCCCCGCCATATTTCCATGCATCCCTGCGGGGTGATCCTGGGCGATGCCACGCTGCTTGACCGGACCCCTGTACAGCCCAGCGGACTGGGGCTGCCCATGAGCCAGTTCGATAAACATGACATGGATCCCATGGGCATGCTCAAGCTTGATGTCCTGGGGGTCAGGATGCAGAGCGCCATGGCGTTTGCCGTCCGGGAAGTCATCCGGATCCATCCCTCCAAGGCCGAAGTGGTGGCGGCAGGGGCACACCCTGCAGGGCCTGACGGAACCGGGCCGGACTATATCGCCGAGAACGGCCATATCGACCTCAACGCCGTGCCGCTGGATGATGAACCAACCTACGAACTGATCCGCAGCACCCACACCCTGGGCTGTTTCCAGATCGAGTCGCCCGGACAGCGGGAACTGATCGGCAAGCTGGCGCCGCGTGAGTTTAATGACCTCATCATCGACATTTCGCTGTTCCGGCCGGGCCCGATGAAATCTGACATGGTGCGGCCCTTCCTGGAGCACAGGCACGGCTTCGCGCCGGAGGTCTACCCGCACCCTGACCTGAAACCCGTGCTGCAGGAAACGCATGGAGTCACTGTCTTCCATGAACAGATCCTGAAAACCTTCAACGTGATGACCGGCTGCGGCCTGGCGCGGGCGGATGAGTTCCGCCGGGCGCTCGGCAACGAGGTCCTCGAGCTGACGGTGGAAGAGTTCTTCCGCAAGGAGGCCCGGGTCAAGGGGTACTCCCCGGAGGTGGTGGACAAGGTCTGGGGGACCCTGAAAGCCTTTGGCAGCTTCGGCTTCTGCAAGGCGCACGGTGCGGCATTTGCCGTCCCCACCTACCAGTCCGCCTGGCTCAAGACGCACCACCCCGAGGCTTTCCTGGCCGGGCTGTGGGAACACGATCCCGGCATGTACCCCAAACGGCTGCTGGTGGCCGAAGCCCGCAGGCTGGGCATCCCCATCCTGCCCCTGGACATCAACCGCAGCCAGGCCGAATACCGGGTGGAACGGGTCGCGGACGGGCCGGATGCCGGCAAGCTGGGGATCAGGCTGAGCCTTAACGGCATCTATGGCCTGTCCGGGGCCGAGCTCAAACGGATTGTCGCCGGCCAGCCCTATGACTCCTTGGCTGACCTTCGGGCACGGTCCAGGCTGAGCAGGCCAAGCATCAAAAGGCTCGCCCAGTTGGGTGCTTTCGATTCCCTGCACCGTGAATCGGGCGGTGCCGCCAACCGCGCGGACCTCGTCCAGCACCTGCAAAAGCTCCAGTCCGCGGGCGGCACCCGTAAAGGCATCGACGTCATGGACGGGCAGTTGTCCCTGCCGCTGGGGGATGTGGAACTGCGGAATGTTAAACCAGGGCTACCCGCGCCAACCCTGGTGGAAAACGTCCGGGCGGAACTGGACCTGATGGCCATGGATGTCAGCGGGCACCTGATGGACAGCCACCGGCCCATGCTGGACAGGCTGGGTGTCACCACTGCCGACAAACTGCTGGGCCTGCGCAACGGTACCGAGGTTCTGGTGGCGGGGGTGCGCATCGCCACCCAGACACCGCCCATGCGTGGCGGCCGGCGGGTGGTGTTCATCAGCATCGATGACGGCACCGGCTGTATCGACTCCGTGTTCTTCCATGAAGCCCAGGAGCAGGCAGGGCTGCTGCTGTTTGGCACCCGGTTGCTGCTGATCCGGGGCACCACCCGGCGGACAGGTCCCCGGGGAATCAGCCTGAGCGCCAGTATGGCCTGGGACCTGAGCCGGGTGGAAAGCCTGCCGTTCCCGGCGGACCGGGTGGAGAGAACCGATGTGCCGCATCCCCTGGACGGAATCAGCCGAAGCCTTGC
>DIZT01000003.1:14972-45302 GCA_002427975.1 Micrococcaceae bacterium UBA6021
GGCGAAGAGACCAAGGTGACTACCGGGACAACCGGTGCGGAACTCTTCTTTGAGCGCCGCGAAGTTGTTGTAGCCCGCGTCAATGGCGAGCTGAAGGACCTGGACCAGGAGCTGCCGGAAGGCGCCGACGTCGAGGGCGTCACCGTCGACTCCCCGGACGGCCTGAACGTCCTCCGCCACTCCACCGCCCACGTGATGGCCCAGGCCGTGCAGCAGCTGCGCCCGGACGCCAAGCTGGGCATCGGCCCGTACATCACCGACGGCTTCTACTTCGACTTCGACGTCGCCGAACCGTTCACCCCCGAGGACCTCAAGACCCTCGAAAAGATGATGCTCAAGATCATCAACCAGAACCAGAAGTTCGTCCGCCGCGTGGTCAGCGAAGATGAAGCCCGCGAAGCCATGAAGAACGAGCCCTACAAGCTGGAACTTCTGGGCAAGAAGAACGAAGCCGCCGAAGCCGGCGAAGGCGTCAACGTCGAAGTCGGCGCCGGCGACATCACCATCTACGACAACGTGGAGCGCAAAGAGGGGACCACAGTCTGGTGCGACCTCTGCCGCGGCCCGCACTTGCCCAACACCAAGCTCATCTCCAACGCCTTCGCCCTGACCCGGTCCTCCTCCGCGTACTGGCTGGGCAACCAGAAGAACCAGCAGCTGCAGCGCATCTACGGCACCGCCTGGCCCACCAAGGACGCGCTCAAGGCCTACCAGGAGCGCATCGCTGAGGCCGAGCGCCGCGACCACCGCAAGCTCGGCGTCGAACTTGACCTGTTCTCCTTCCCGGACGAGCTCGGCTCTGGCCTGCCGGTGTTCCACCCCAAGGGCGGCATCATCCGCAAGGAGATGGAGGACTACTCCCGCCAGCGCCACGTCGACGAAGGCTACGAGTTCGTCTACACGCCCCACATCACCAAGGGCCACCTGTACGAAGTCTCCGGACACCTGGACTGGTACAAGGAGGGCATGTTCCCGGCCATGCACGTGGACGCGGAACTCAACGAGGACGGCACCGTGCGCAAGCCCGGCCAGGACTACTACCTGAAGCCGATGAACTGCCCCATGCACAACCTGATCTTCCGCTCGCGGGGACGCTCGTACCGCGAGCTCCCGCTGCGGCTGTTCGAATTCGGCGCTGTCTACCGGTACGAAAAGTCCGGTGTGGTTCACGGGCTGACCCGGGTCCGTGGCATGACACAGGACGACGCCCACATCTACTGCACCCGCGAGCAGATGAAGGACGAACTCACCAAGACCCTGCAGTTCGTGCTGGGCCTGCTGAAGGATTACGGCCTGAACGACTTCTACCTGGAGCTGTCCACCAAGGACCCGGAGAAGTACGTCGGCGAGGATGCAGCCTGGGAGGAAGCCACCCGGACCCTCGCCGAGGTGGCAGAGGAATCCGGCCTGGAACTGGTCGCGGATCCGGGCGGCGCTGCCTTCTACGGTCCGAAGATCTCCGTCCAGGCCAAGGACGCACTCGGCCGAACCTGGCAGATGTCCACCATCCAGCTGGACTTCAACCTCCCCGAACGCTTTGAGCTGGAATTCCAGGCTGCCGACGGCACCCGCCAGCGTCCGGTCATGATCCACCGTGCGCTCTTCGGTTCCATCGAGCGGTTCATGGGGGTGCTCACCGAGCATTACGCCGGCGCATTCCCCGCATGGCTTTCCCCTGTCCAGGTGGTGGGTATCCCCGTGGCCGAAACGTTCAACGAGTACATGTTCGACGTCGTTGACCAGCTCAAGGCGGCGGGCATCCGCGCCGAGGTGGATACGTCGTCGGACAGGTTCCCCAAGAAGATCCGCACCGCCAGCAAGGACAAGATCCCGTTTGTCCTGATCGCCGGCGGCGACGACGCCGAGGCGGGCGCGGTGTCCTTCCGCTTCCGTGACGGAAGCCAGGACAACGGCGTGCCGGTGGCTGAGGCCGTCAAGCGGATCACAGAAGCCGTCCGTAACCGGACCAGCTAGCGGGAACGGATAAGAACACGGTGCAGGAGAACACAGGCGCAGGATATCCAGGGGATGCCGGCGTGACCGACGACTTTGAACTCGCGGGCGTACCGGATGCTTTCCAGCGCCTGTGGACTCCGCACCGGATGGCCTATATTAAAGGCGGCCAGCACCAGTTCAAGAACGAAAACGACTGCCCCTTCTGCGTGGGTCCGGGCCGGACTGACGAGGAGGCCCTGATCGTCTACCGGGGGAAGACCTGTTACGTGGTCCTCAACCTGTTCCCCTACAATCCGGGCCACCTCCTGGTCTGCCCCTACCGGCACGTCCCGGACTACACGGACCTCACCGTGGAAGAGACCGCGGAGTTTGCGGAGATTACCCAAACAGCCATGAGGGTCCTGCGCAAGGTGGCGAACCCGGGCGGCTTTAACCTCGGGATGAACCAAGGCGTAGTGGGCGGGGCGGGAATCGCCGCGCACCTGCACCAGCACATCGTTCCGCGCTGGGGCGGGGACGGAAACTTCTTCCCCATCATTGCCCAGACCAAGGCCATCACACAGACCCTGGACGAAGTCCGCCAGCAGGTCGCAGAGGCCTGGCCCGGGGAGACGGATGCTGAATAGGCATGCCCGCGGGTTTTTTACCGCACTGTTCACTCCGCTTGCGCGCTGGCTCCTGAAGATCGGTGTTTCCCCTGACGCTGTGACGGTCCTCGGAACCGCCGGTGTGGTGGCGGGTGCGTTGGTCTTCTACCCCCTCGGCCAGCTCTGGTGGGGAACCCTGTTCATTACCGCGTTCATCTTCTCCGACGTGCTCGACGGCATCATGGCCCGGCTGCGGGACACCGGCGGCCGCTGGGGAAACTTCCTGGACTCCACGCTGGACAGGGTCGCAGACGGCGCACTGTTCGCCGGCCTGGCCATCTGGTTCTTCACCGGCGGCGCCAACTACGCGATCGCCGTCGCAGCCATTCTCTGCCTTGTTTTGGGCATGGTGGTCTCGTACGCGCGGTCCAAGGCCGAGTCCCTCGGCTTCACGGCGAATATTGGCATCGCCGAGCGGGCTGAGAGACTGGTTTCAGTGCTGGTTGTCACCGGATTTACCGGCCTCGGGCTGCCCCCGGTGGTCCTTCTGGTGACGCTTGCACTGCTGGCCCTGGCCAGCCTGATCACGATCATCCAGCGCGTAGCAACCGTCCACCGGCAGGCCTTTGCGGAGTCCGCGGCTTCTGATTAAGGGTGATTAAGCCTGCCGCCTGCCGTGGGACTAGTATTGTGACTGCCCGGTCAATGGATCCGGCAACCCGGTGCGTGTACTTTCGGCTTCTTGCCGCCCTCACGCCCGGCGAAGATCATCTATCTACCCATAGGGGTTTTTGTGTCTACACCTGATGTAAGCAGCGAAGCCGGTTCGTCCGCGAACAGCGTCACGGGAAGCAACCGCGTCAAGCGCGGCATGGCTGAGATGCTCAAGGGCGGCGTCATTATGGACGTCGTCAATGTCGAACAGGCCCGCATCGCCGAAGACGCCGGTGCCGTTGCAGTCATGGCTCTGGAGCGCGTTCCGGCTGATATCCGTGCCCAGGGCGGCGTGTCCCGCATGTCCGATCCGGACATGATCGACAAGATCATCGAAGCCGTTTCCGTCCCGGTTATGGCCAAGGCCCGGATCGGCCACTTCGTGGAGGCCCAGGTCCTGCAGTCGTTGGGCGTGGACTACATTGACGAGTCCGAGGTCCTGACCCCGGCCGACTACGTCCACCACATCGACAAGTGGAACTTCAAGGTTCCCTTCGTCTGTGGCGCCACCAACCTCGGTGAGGCGCTGCGCCGCATCAACGAGGGCGCGGCCATGATCCGGTCCAAGGGCGAGGCCGGTACCGGCGACGTCTCCAACGCCACCGGGCACATGCGCCAGATCCGTGCCGCGATCGCCAAGCTTGCCGCCCTGCCCGAGGACGAGCTGTACGTCGCGGCCAAGGAACTGCAGGCCCCGTACGAACTGGTCAAGGAAGTTGCCGCCGCCGGCAAGCTCCCCGTGGTGCTGTTCACCGCGGGCGGCATCGCCACCCCGGCCGACGCTGCCATGATGATGCAGCTCGGCGCCGACGGCGTGTTCGTTGGTTCCGGCATCTTCAAGTCCGGCAACCCGGCCCAGCGTGCCGCTGCCGTGGTCAAGGCCACCACCTTCTTCGATGACCCCGACGTCATCGCCAAGGCCTCCCGCGGTCTCGGCGAAGCCATGGTGGGCATCAACGTGGACGAGATCCCGCAGCCGCACCGCCTCTCCGAGCGCGGCTGGTAACACCTCCGCAGCCTCAACAAACGACGCCGGCCGGTCACCTCATGAGGTGACCGGCCGGCGTCGTACTGCCCTTCCCCTGAGTTTTTGAGCAGATAATACGGTCCAGGGGATGCTTAACACCCTTTATCTGGACAAAAACTCACGGGGTTGGAGGCGGGGCAGAATTAGCGCGGACGGCGCGCTGCGTGCTCCCGTGCCAGCACAACGTAGCGGTCATCAGGGGCGCCCGGGACAAACGTCCCGTACTTGCGTTCGACGGCGGTCCGGATCAGGAAATCGGCAATCGCCGGGTTCTTCGGCAGCAGTGAGCCGTGCAGGTAACTGGCCACTACATTCCGGTACCGGGCGCCTTCGTGGCCGTCGCTGCTGTTGTTGCCGGTTCCCTTGGCCGCGGTTCCGAGGGGACGCACGCCCGGTCCCAAGGTGGTCTGCCCGCTGTGGTTCTCGTAGCCCAGGACCTCGCCGAACTCCGACGTGGCCACCTTGACGTTGCCGATCAGGCGTTCGTCCGTGCCGTGGGTTTCCACATCCAGGACGCCGATGCCCGGAATGACAGAGCCCGAGCGGGTCTTAAAGAAGCGCCCGAACAGCTGGTACAGCCCGCAGATGACCAGCATGGGTGCGCCGTCCTCTGCCAGCTCCGTAAGGACGCCGGCCCGCAACTGCAGATCGTCCTGGATGACCAGCTGTCCGCTGTCCTGCCCGCCGCCTCCCACAATGAGATCCACATCGACCGGAAACCCGTCACCGACGTTGTACTCCAGGAGCTCCGGCGTGTAGCCGTGCCAGCTGATCCGTTGTTTGAGCACCAGGGCATTGCCCCAGTCGCCGTAGATGTTCATGTCCCGCGGGTAGAGCTGCAGGACCCGGATGGTGCCCTTGGATTCCTGCGGGCCGCCGGTTGATTCAGCGGTCAAGAGACCACCTCCACTGTGGTGATTTTGGACAGTTCGCGGCGGATGGCCAGCATGGCTGTGTAGGTGCAGAAGATCCGTTTCGGCTTGCCCTTGGCCTCTCGGATGAAGGCGGCCAGCGCGGGCGCGATCTCCGGCTGGACCCCGCCGATCCGGACGTCGTCATACTGCAGCCGCAGCGCCATATCGTAGGCCCGGGACCCTGTCAGCTGGTCCACGCCGCCGTCGCGGAGGGAATCGAATTCCACGTCCCAGAGCCAGGACATGTCCCGGCCGTCGGCGTAGTTGTCGTTGATGGCGATCATGGTGGCGTAGCCGCCCGCCGGGAAGGACTTCAGTCCCAGCCGGAAACCGCTGGGGTTCTTGACCAGCACGAGGTCCAGCGGCTGGCCGTCCACCGTGAGGCTTTCGCCGCGGCCGAACGCGGGCTCCACCCGGGACAGCGCGGTGAGCAGGGTGGCGTGGTCGGCTGTGGCGGCACCGCCACCACAGATGCTGCGGGCCAGGGTCAGCGCCGCCGCCGCATTAAAGATGTTGTACACACCGCGGAGCTTCATCGCAGTGGTGACCGTGACGCCGTCGTACTCAAAATCAGCGGTGTCCGGCCCCACTTTTCGGAGTACGACGTCGGCGGGCGGCTTGTGGGGGAGCGTCGCGGGAGCGGGGCTTCCGGGCGCCGCCCGCATGTCGTCGTCGTTGGGGAACGTGCTGAGGAGGGACTCGTCCAGGCCGAAGTACTGGACATCCTGGCCGGTGAGGGTGTCCGCGATGCGGGCAACCCGGGGATCTTCCCGGTTGAGGACCACCGTTCCGGTGGTTTTTGCGGCGATTTGCTCCAGGAGCTGGGCCGTCTTGTCGATCTCGCCGAACCGGTCCAGCTGGTCACGCAGGACGTTGAGCAGGAGGCTGTACCGGGGCGGAACGCGGTTCACAAAATGCACGGCGTGGGCTTCGTCGAGCTCCAGGACGGCGACGTCGGCCGTGAGCCGGCCGCGCCAGTCCACCTCGCCCAGCAGGGCGGCAGCCACCCCGCGGGTGAAGTTGCTGCCGGTGCGGTTGGTGAAGACCTTCAGGCCCTGGCTTTCCAGGAGTTCCACCACCATCTTGGTGGTGGTGGTCTTGCCGTTGGTTCCGCTCACCACGGCAACGCCGTGGGGGAGCGTGGCGAGCGTCCGCTGCATAAAGCCGGGATCGATTTTCTCGACCACCAGCCCGGGCAGGGCAGACCCGCCGCCCCTGAGCCGGGACACCCGGCGGACCAGCTTGCCGAGCGGAACACTGAAATAAAGCATGCTCTGTAATATATCCCAGCAACGGCATAGAACTCCCCCCGGGGAGGGGCCTCCCGCGCCGCCGCGGACCGCACGCACATTATGCTGAATGGATGACAAACCCCCTTTCGGCTGCTTCTGCACGCGTGGGCGCAGGCCTGCGGATCGGCGTCCTGGCCCTTCAGGGCGACTTCCGCGAACACCTCCGGGCCGTGGAAGCCGCCGGTGCGGCCGGCGTCGGAATCCGCAGGCCTTCAGAACTGGACGGCCTGGACGGCCTCATCATTCCAGGCGGCGAATCAACAGCCATCGACAAGCTGGCCCGCGCCTTTGAGCTGGCCGGGCCATTGAAGGACCGGATCCGCAACGGACTGCCGGTCTACGGTTCCTGCGCCGGCATGATCCTCCTGGCCGACGACATCGCCGATCCCGCCACAGACCTGGCCGGCAACCCGCAGCAGACTTTCGGCGGCCTGGACATCACGGTGCGGCGCAACGCCTTCGGCCGCCAGCGCGAGTCGTTCGAAACGGACCTGGACTTCAAGGGCCTGGACTTCAGCGCTACCGAATCCGGCATTGCGCCCGTACATGCTGTGTTCATACGGGGCCCCTGGGTGGAACGCGTCGGAGCCGGCGTGGAGATCCTGGCCCAGGTGGAGCCGGCGGACCTCGAGTACGCGTCCCACGCTGCAGGCCTCCCGGGGACAGCTAGAATTGTTGCAGTGCGTTCCGGCCACCTTCTGGCCACCTCCTTCCACCCGGAAGTGACTGGGGAGAAACGCGTACATGAACTTTTTATCCGCATGATCAGAGGAGACGCGTAAAGCATGTCAGGACACTCCAAATGGGCAACAACCAAGCACAAGAAGGCCATCCTCGATAGCCGACGCGCAAAATCGTTCGCCAAGCTGATCAAGAACATCGAAGTCGCTGCCCGCATGGGCGGACCGGACCTCGCCGGCAACCCGGGCCTGGAACTTGCCGTCACCAAAGCCAAGAAGACCTCCGTTCCTGCCGACAACATCGACCGTGCCATCAAGCGTGGCGCCGGCCTGACCGGTGAAGTGGTTGACTACAGCGAGATCATGTACGAGTGCCGCGGCCCGCAGGGTTCGGCGCTGCTGATCGAGTGCCTCACGGACAACAAGAACCGCGCCGCCTCCGAGGTCCGGCTCGCTATCTCCCGCAACGGCGGAACCATCGCCGATCCCGGTTCGGTCAGCTACCTCTTCAGCCGCAAGGGCGTGGTATCCCTGCCCAAGAAGGACCTGACCGAGGACGACGTCCTGATGGCAGTTCTCGAGGCCGGTGCCGAGGAAGTCAAGGACAACGGCGACAGCTTCGAGATCCATTCCGAGCCGACCGACCTCCAGGCCATCCGTGACGCCCTCAAGGACGCCGGCATCGAGTACGACACCGACGAGGCCGAATTCGTTCCTTCGATGGAAGTGCCGCTTGACCTGGAGGCTGCCAAGAAGTTCATGAAGCTCGTTGACGCTCTGGAAGAACTCGACGACGTCCAGAACGTCTACAGCAACGCCGACCTCAGCGACGAAGTCCAGGCCGCCCTGGAAGCTGAGTGACCTTCCGCTGTGCGGCCTAGGGCGGTTGTCCCAGGGTGACCCTGCGCGTGTTGGGCGTTGACCCGGGCCTCACCCGCTGCGGCATCGGCGTGGTCGACGTCGAGCGGAACAGGCGGGCCACAATGGTGGCCGTCGGGGTGGTGGGCACCTCTCCCGAGGAGACCCTGGACCAGCGGCTGCTGGTGATCGCCCTGGCTATCGACGAGTGGCTAGACCGTTACGAGCCGCACGTCCTCGCCGTCGAACGTGTATTTTCCCAACTCAACGTCAGCACGGTGATGGGGGTGGCTCAGGCCTCCGGCGTGGTCATCGCCGCCGCGGCCCGGCGCGGGATCCCGGTGGCGCTGCACACGCCGTCGGAAGTGAAAGCCGCCGTCACAGGCAGCGGCACCTCCAACAAGGATGCCGTGACCAAACTCGTCACCAAGATCCTCAGGCTGGATGCGCCGCCGCGGCCGGCGGACGCCGCAGATGCCCTGGCCCTGGCCATCACCCATGCCTGGCGGGCGGGCAGCGGCGCCTCCGTGGTCACCACCGGTCCGGGCAGCCAGTCGCTGACGCCGGCCCAGCGCGCCTGGGCCGATGCCGAGGCGAAAGCGCGCCGCGCACGCTGAATGTCCGCAGCCCTTGCTAGGGTATTCGTAGATATGTTCGGATAGCCGGTCCTACCCCCATGAGCCCGGCAGTACACCAGGAGCCCGGCTTTGATCAGTTTCCTTCGCGGAACCGTAGCGCACGTTGGCCTTTCCACCGCCGTGATCGACCTCAACGGGGCGGGCATGAGCGTCAACGCCACGCCGCAGACCCTCAGCCGCCTCCGCACCGGCGAGGAAGGCAAGCTCTTCACCTCGCTGATCGTCCGTGAGGATTCCCTCACCCTGTTTGGCTTTGCCTCCGACGACGAACGTGAAGTCTTCGATGTCCTGCTCAGCGTCAGCGGCGTGGGTCCGCGGCTCGCGCTGGCGGTGCTGGCCGTGCACGAGCCTGAAGCGATCCGGGTTGCCGCCCACACGGGTGACAGCAAAACGTTCACCAAGGTGCCCGGCATCGGGCCGAAGGTGGCCGGCCGGATCGTGCTGGAACTGGCCGGCAAGCTGGTGCCGCACGGCACGGCCGGTGCCGCTGGCGCGTCCACCCCGGCCGAGGCGGCCTGGAAGCCGCAGGTGGTGGCGGCCATGACCAGCCTTGGCTGGTCGGAAAAGGATGCAACAGCCAGTATCGAGAAGGCCCTTGCCGACGATCCCGAGGTTTCCTTCCGGGGAAATGTGGCCGAGATCCTGCGGACCACGCTGCGCTGGCTGGGCCAGGATGGCGCGCGCGCCGGCAACCGCGTAGGCAGCCGTGGCTGAGCCGTCGGTAGTGGCGGCGGGGGAGGAGCCCGAGGAGCGGGCGATCGAAGCCGCCCTCCGGCCGAAGAACCTGGATGACTTCGTAGGCCAGCACCGGGTCCGCAGGCAACTCTCACTGGTCCTGCAAGCCTCCCGGATGCGCGGACGCAGCGCGGACCACGTGCTGTTTTCCGGCCCTCCCGGCCTGGGCAAAACCACCCTGGCCATGATCGTGGCCGCCGAAATGAACGCGCCCCTGCGGATCAGCAGCGGTCCCGCCATCCAGCATGCCGGTGACCTCGCCGCTATTCTGTCCTCCCTATCCGAAGGTGAGGTCCTGTTCCTGGACGAAATCCACCGGATGTCCAGGCCCGCCGAGGAAATGCTGTACATGGCCATGGAAGATTTCCGTGTGGACATTGTGGTGGGCAAGGGCGCTGGCGCCACCGCCATCCCGCTGGACCTCCCGCCGTTCACGCTCGTCGGAGCCACCACCCGCGCCGGTCTGCTGCCCGGGCCGCTCAGGGACAGGTTCGGGTTCACCGGGCATCTGGAGTTCTACAGCGTGGCCGAGCTCGAAATGGTGCTCAGGCGCTCCGCGGGCCTGTTGGACCTCAAGGTCAACTCTGCGGGCTTCAGTGAAATTGCCGGCCGGTCCAGGGGGACGCCGCGCATCGCCAACCGTCTGCTCCGCAGGGTCCGGGACTGGGCGCTCGTGCACGGGATTGAGCAGATCGATGCGCGGGCCGCGTCAGCGGCCCTGGACATGTATGAAGTGGACAAGCGAGGCCTGGACCGGCTGGACCGTGCCGTACTCGAAGCGCTGATCACGAAATTCGGCGGCGGACCCGTGGGACTTTCAACCCTGGCCATTGCAGTAGGGGAGGAGACCGAGACCGTCGAAACCGTGGCGGAGCCGTTCCTGGTCCGGGAGGGACTCCTTGGCCGGACACCCCGGGGCCGCATTGCCATGGCCCCGGCCTGGACACATCTGGGCTTCGCCGTTCCGGCGGGAGTTTTTGGCCAAGAGCCGCTGGATCTGTTCGATCCGGACCCGGACAGCAGCGGGACCGCGGCCGAATGGGCGCCGAACAGCCAATAGGACCGTCCTCCCAGCTTTTCCCTTTAGACTGGTATGACACTCGGCACGTTCGGGTCTTTGTTCCCGCCGGCGGCTCTGAGGAGCCGTTGCCTGCCAGGCACGATTTTCTGCTTCGGGGAACGACGCGAATGTTGCTAAACACCTGATACGCCAGTACAGAACGGAATCTTTCCTGTGGATCCAATGAACATCGTCTTGTTCGCCATGCTAGGAATCTTTGTCTTCATGATGTTCCGCCGGAACAAGAAGACCAAGGATCAGCAGGCAACGCTGCAGTCCCAGTTCGAGCCCGGTGTCGAGGTCATGACGAGCTTTGGACTGTTTGGCCGGATCGTCTCCATGGACGACGCCGAGAACAAGGTTGTCCTGGAACTCTCGCCCGGGAATCTGGCCACCGTGCACCGCCAGTCCGTGACCAAGATCGTGGAGCCGCCCGTCGAAGCCGACGCTTCGGCAGTCCCGGATGACGCTTCTTCCCTGACCGCCGACGAAGCTGGCATCCCGACGGCCGCCGCCGAGAGTTCCGACGAAGCCCTGAAGCGCCTCAACGACGAGGGCAAGAAGGACAGCTAGTCCGCGCCGCAAGGCAACCTGCGTTCCAACACCTCTACGGCTGGGGACAACTGCCGGCGGGACCTGTAGCTCCCCGCCGGTGGTTCCTCCGTAAATAAGAGAAAGATCGACAATGGCACGAACTGGCCCCAAGAAAGCAGGCCTCCGGGTACTGGTCTGGCTCGGTGTAGTCCTGGCAGCGCTGACCGCCGTCCTGGCTGCCGGCACCATCGCCGGACAGGCGAGCTGGTCACCCAAGCTGGCGCTGGACCTTGAAGGCGGCACCCAGATGATCCTGGCGCCGAAGGTTGAGGGCGGTTCGGACATCAATGAACAGCAGCTCAACCAGGCCGTGGCCATCATCCGCCAGCGTGTGGATGGCTCAGGTGTTGCCGAAGCGGAAATCAGCACCCAGTCCGGCCGCAACGTTGTGGTCAGTCTTCCGGGTACGCCTTCCACCCAGACCAGGGCTTTGATCCAGGCGTCCGCCGACATGAACTTCCGCCCGGTCCTTCTGAACGGAGCCGGCGCAGCTGTCCCGGCCGAGTCCCTCACGCCTGTTGACCAGTTGCCGAAGCCCACCGCGGAACCGGCCAACAGCAGCGACGTCAACTGGATCACTCCCGAGGTTTACGGCGCCTTCGAAACCCTCGACTGCGACAACCCGTCCCAGGACAAGCAGAAACGGTCAGATCCCACCAAACCGCTGGTCACCTGCGAACCTGCCACGGCCAAAACGCCGGCCCTGAAGTACATCCTGGGCCCCGTCGAAGTCAAAGGCACCAACATTGTCACGTCCTCGTTCCAGCTTCAGCGGGGATCCCAGGGTGCTGTCACGAACCAGTGGGCCGTGAACATCCAGTTCGATGGCGAAGGCACGGCCAAGTTCAAAGAAGTCACCCAGCGCCTGAACCAGTTCTACGTGGCTGCCGGCGGCGAGTCGGGCAACGATCCCAAGGCCCAGTTCGCGATTGTCCTCGATGACCAGGTCATCTCGGCACCGCGGTCGCTGGCTGTGATTACTGACGGACGGCCCCAGATCACCGGTAACTTCACCGAGCAGAGCGCCAAAGCCCTTTCTGACCAGCTGCGGTTCGGTGCGCTTCCCATCAGCTTCGATATCCAGAGC
This sequence comes from Micrococcaceae bacterium UBA6021, assembly GCA_002427975.1. Lineage (GTDB taxonomy): Bacteria > Actinomycetota > Actinomycetes > Actinomycetales > Micrococcaceae > Arthrobacter. The sequence continues at coordinate 27,115 of DIZT01000003.1, forward strand.
GAGCAGCAGATTTCCGCCACCCTCGGTGGCGAACAGCTGCGCATGGGCCTGCTGGCCGGTCTGATCGGCCTGATGCTGGTGGTGGTCTACTCACTGTTCCAGTACCGCGCCCTGGGGTTCGTCACTATTGCGTCGCTGGTGGTGGCCGGTGCCCTTACCTATCTCGCCATCGCGATTCTGGGGTGGACCGAAAACTACCGGCTCTCCCTTGCGGGCGTCGCCGGCCTCATCGTGGCGATCGGTCAGACCGCTGACTCGTTCATTGTTTACTTTGAACGCATCCGAGACGAGCTGCGCGAGGGCCGGGGCCTGGTCTCCGCCGTCGAAAACGGCTGGAAGCGTGCCAAGCGCACCGTCCTGGCCTCCAAGGCCGTGAACCTGCTGGCCGCTCTTGTCCTCTACTTCGTCGCCGTAGGCAACGTCCGAGGCTTCGCATTCACCCTCGGCCTGACGGCCATCGCGGACCTCATCGTGGTCTTTATGTTCACCCACCCGACCCTGCAGCTGCTCGCACGTACCAAGTTCTTCGGCGAAGGCCACATCTTCTCCGGCCTTGACCCCAAACGCCTCGGCGTTGTGCCGCTCTACCGCGGCGCCGGGCGCCTCCGTACGCCCGAGGCCAAGCCCGACGTGGTCCGTGCCAAGAACACGGGAGCGGCGGCCGAGGCAGTCCGCAGGATGACCATTGCCGAACGCCGCCTCGCGGAAAAGCAGGAGCAGCTCACGGGCTCCTCCAACGGCGCAGCCAAGGAGAACAAGTAATGTCCAGCAGCTTCGCCAATTTCGGCAACGAGCTTTACTCCGGCAAGCGCTCCTACAACTTTGTCGGGGCCAAGAAAGTCTGGTTCCTGATCGCAGCGGTGGCGGTGGCACTGTCCATCCTCATCCCCGTTGCCAAGGGCGGTTTCAACCTTGGCATCGAATTCCGCGGCGGGTCCGAGTTCACAGTGTCCAACGTGAAGACCACCGATGCCGGCGCGGGCGAACAGGCCGTGCAGGACGTGGTGCCGGGAGCTATTCCTCGCGTGGCCAACGTGGCCGGCACCACGATGCGGATTCAGACGGACAAACTCACTGATGATGAGACCCTCAAAATCAAGGCGGGGCTGACATCTGCCTACGGCGTCACCGACAACGAGGTGACCTCCACCTTTGTTGGTCCCACGTGGGGTGCGGATGTCACCAAGCAGGCCCTGATCGGCCTGGTGGTGTTTGTGCTCCTCGCCGCAGTCCTCATGGCGCTCTACTTCCGGACCTGGAAGATGTCGCTGTCGGCCGTTTCGGGCATGCTGGTCACGATGTTCATCACTGCCGGTGTGTACGCGCTGAGCGATTTTGAAGTCACGCCGTCGGCCGTTATCGGCTTCCTGACTGTCCTCAGCTACTCGCTGTACGACACCGTGGTGGTGTTCGACAAGATCCGCGAAAACACGGCGGAAGTTTCCGCATCCACACGCCGTACTTTCGCAGAGGAAGTCAACCTCGCGGTGAACCAGACGCTGGTCCGTTCGATCAACACCATGATGGTGGCCATCCTCCCGGTGGGCGCCATCCTGTTCATCGGTGCCGGGCTGCTGGGTGCAGGAACGCTCCGTGACCTCTCGCTTGCGTTGTTCGTAGGAATTCTGATCGGTACGGCTGCCACCATCTTTGTTGCCGCCCCGATGTATGCCTGGCTGCGCCAGAACGAACCTGGCCTGGTGAAGCAGGCGAAACGGGTCGAGCAACGGCGGGCCGGGAACACCGACCGCGCCGACGCGTCGGCTGCGTCCGCAGGGGCCTGAACCTTCGCATCACAACGGGCGGGAAGGCGTCGGAATTCCGACGCCTTCCGGCCCGTTCGCATTTAAGCGGCGGTTACATAAGTGAACTGGCGGGGGAATAGACTGAGGTAATTAAACAGTCGTGAGGGGTGCTTCATTGGAAGAACGTTCGGCGTCGGTGCCAACGGCAGGCGCGGATGATACTCCAGGCCACGGTCTTCAGACCGGGCTGACCGCTTCGGCACGCCCCGCGCCGGTTGTTCCTGTGGACAATTCGGGCGCGCGCCCAACCTTCCCTGGCCGCCGTGAACGCACACGCTCCCGGCTGGCCCGGTTGACCGGCCGCGGCGCAGCAAGCTATTCGCCGATTCTTGAACCGCTTCTGCGTACCGTCCGGGCCAACAACCCGAAGGAAGATTTCGATCTCATCCAGCGCGCCTTCGAAGTTGCGGAGCGCAGCCACCGCGGGCAGAAGCGCAAGAGCGGTGATCCGTACATCACCCACCCTGTGGCCGTAGCCACCATCCTCGCCGAGCTGGGCCTGAGTGGAACCACCCTCGCCGCCGCCCTCCTCCACGACACGGTGGAGGACACCCCGTACACACTGGTGGACCTCAAAAAGGAATTCGGCCCAGAGGTTGCCATGCTGGTGGACGGCGTCACCAAACTGGACAAGGTCAGCTTTGGCGAAGCTGCGCAGTCCGAGACCGTCCGCAAAATGGTTGTGGCCATGGCCAAGGACATCCGGGTCCTGATGATCAAGCTCGCGGACAGGCTCCACAACGCCCGGACCTGGCGGTTCGTCTCTGCAGAGTCCTCGGCACGAAAAGCCCGCGAAACCCTGGAAATATTTTCCCCCCTGGCCCACCGTCTTGGCATGAACACCATCAAATGGGAGCTGGAGGATCTTTCCTTCGCGGCCCTTTACCCGAAGGTCTACGAGGAAATCGTCCGGATGGTGGGGGACCGCACGCCGGAACGGGAGAAGAGTCTCGGCGTCATCAGGGACCAGATCACGGAGGACCTCAGGGCCGCCCGGATCAAGGCCACCATTACCGGCAGGCCGAAACACTATTACTCGATCTACCAGAAGATGGTTGTCCGGGACAAGGATTTCGACGACATCAACGACCTCATGGGGGTCCGGGTGCTGGTGGATTCGGTCCGGGACTGTTATGCCGCCCTGGGCACCATGCATTCACGCTGGAACCCGTTGCCGGGGCGGTTCAAAGACTACATCGCCATGCCCAAGTTCAACATGTACCAGTCATTGCACACCACAGTGATCGGTCCCGGCGGCAAGCCCGTGGAGATCCAGATCCGGACCCACGAAATGCATCGCCGTGCGGAGTACGGTGTGGCCGCGCACTGGAAGTACAAAGACCAGCCCAACCGCACGGCCGTCGGCCCGGGGAGCCCCCGCGACGGCGATATGGGCTGGCTGCGGTCCCTGGTTGACTGGCAGCAGGAGACCTCCGATCCGGGCGAGTTCCTGGATTCGCTGCGGTTCGAGATTAATGCCCGCGAAGTGTTTGTCTTCACCCCCAAGGGCGAGGTCATGGCACTCCCGGCCGGATCGACTCCGGTGGATTTTGCCTACGCCGTCCACACCGAAGTGGGGCACCGCACCATCGGCGCCCGGGTCAACGGCAAGCTCGTTCCCCTGAACAGCGAACTGAACCACGGCGACTGGGTTGAGATCTTTACCTCCAAGGCCGAGGGGGCCGGGCCCAGCCAGGACTGGCAGCATTTCGTCAAGAGTGCCCGCGCCCGGAACAAGATCCGTCAATGGTTCAGCAAGGAGCGGCGCGAAGAAGCGATCGACCGCGGCAAGGAACTCCTGACACGGGCCATGCGGAAGCAGAACCTGCCATTGCAGCGCCTGATGACCCACGAGGCCCTGGCTGCGGTGGCCGCCGAGTTCAAGTACGTTGACATCTCGGGGCTTTACGCCGGCGTTGGCGACGGCCATACGTCAGCGCAGTCCGTCATGGAGAAACTCGTCGAAAGCCTGGGCGGCAACGAGAGCACCGACGACGACATCACTGAAGTAAGCATCCCCACGCAGGTAACCAAAACCAAGTTCTCCGACTCCGGCGTGGTGGTACGCGGAGTTGGCGATGTCTGGGTCAAGCTCGCCCGCTGCTGTACGCCCGTTCCGCCGGACCCGATTCTTGGATTCGTCACCCGCGGCTCCGGTGTGTCGGTACACCGCACCGACTGCACCAACGTCTCCGATCTCAAGGACCAGCCCGACAGGATCGTCGATGTGGACTGGGCGCCCACCCAATCAAGTGTTTTCCTGGTGGAAATCCAGGTTGAGGCGCTGGACCGCAAGTCACTGCTCTCGGACGTCACGCGCGTCCTGTCCGAGAACCACGTCAACATTCTGGCGGCCAGCGTGAACACCTCCAGCGACCGCGTGGCCATCTCCAGGTTTGCCTTCGAGATGGGCGACCCCAAGTACCTCAGCCACGTCCTCAGCGCTGTCCGGCGCATCGACGGCGTCTTTGACGTCTACCGGACCACCGGCAGCAAGCGCCGGAGTTAGCAGGGCCAGTTTTTCCAGGGCGGCCCTTTTGTGCGGGACCCGGGGACTGGCCTCGATGGCCAGGACCAGCAGGCGCAGACGCACGTCCCTCTCCGGGCGGGCCAACAATCCTGCCAATGCCGGCAAGGCCCGGTGGGCGTCGACGTGCAAGGCAATATCCACGGCGGTACGCAGCGGACTGGACACCATCAGCCCGCCCATGCTGACAACGTCGAACGGACCAAGCCTGACCTCATGAAGGGTGCACCCCCGGGTGTTGCGGAGGCTCGAAATCCGCCGTTTCGCATCCACGAGCAAAGCCAGCCGGTCCGGTTCGGCCGCGCAGCCGTAGATCCAGGCCGCCGTCATCCTTCCGGCGACCACGCGTTGCCTGACTGTTGCGGGCACCGAGTTGGCCACCGTTCGCGCCCGTACCTGCGGTGTTGCTGGTGCATCGGGCAGCGTAAATCCGTGTTGGTGGAACTGTGCAAGTACACCGTCCGCCGCCAGCGACTGGAGCTCCGGCCATGCGAAAGGCTTCCCCGGCGAGTACAGCTCCGGGTATTGGGGCGGTGAGGAGGTGGCCATGCCCTCATCCTGCCGTGCCTTCCCTTAACACGCACAGGCCCGGTTCCGGCTATGTGGATAACCGGGACCGGGCCGCGTCCTGCAAATGCTTCCTACAAACTGCGTCCTGCCAAAATGCGACTAGGAAAGCTCGCTGGCCGACCGCTGGATCTGGTCAAGCCAGGCCTGCCTCGCCTCGAGGGCTTCGCGGGCCCCCTTGATCTTGCGCTCGTCGCCGGCATTCTCTGCCTTGGCGAGATCGTCCTGCAGGCCGGAGATGGCGGCTTCCAACTGCGACAGGGCGCTGTTGGTGCGGGCCTTTGTCTCGGGGTTGGAGCGCTGCCAGTTTTCCTCTTCGGCGTGGCTGACAGCGTCCTCCACCTTGCGCAGGGCCGCTTCGATGCGTCCCATGTCAGCGCGGGGGACCTTGCCGGCTTCTTCCCAGCGGTCGCGGACAGACTGGAGCGCCTTCTTGGCCGCGGCCAGGTCTTTTACGGGCAGGATGGCGTTCGCTTCGACCAGGAGCGCTTCCTTCACCGTGAGGTTGGCGGCATATTCCTGGTCGATCTCCTCGTTGGCTGACTGCCGGTGCGTGAAGAACACATCCTGGGCCGCCCGGAAACGGGCCCAGAGAGCGTCGTCGTCCTTGCGGCTGGCGCGCGGTGAAGCCTTCCATTCATCCATCAGCCGGCGGTATTCGCCAGCGGCGAAGCCCCAGTCGGTGGACGAGGACAGGGCCTCGGCTTCGGTGATGAGCTTCTCCTTGGCCGATTTTGCGGCCGAGTTGGTGCTGTCCAGCTGGGAGAAGTATGCACGGCGGTGACGGTCAAAGACGGTGCGGGCCGCACGGAACCGCTTCCACAATGCGTCCTCGTTGCTGCGGCCGAGCCGGATGCCGCTCTTCTGGGCTGTCTTCCAGCTTTCAAAAAGTTCGTTCATCCGGGCGCTGGAGGTCTTCCACTGAATCTGTGCAGGATCCTGGCCCGAGATCTCTTCGGCTTCGGCCACGATCGCCTCGCGGGCCGCGAGCTCGGAGGCACGAACGGCGTCGTGTTCGGCCTTCTCTGCCTTTTCGAGTTCCGTGATCTGCGCGGAAACGGCATCCAGCCGCGCCTCAGCGGAACGGAGGTCGCCCACCATGTTCCGTTCTGCCAGCTGCTCGCGCAGGTGCGAGACGGTTTTCTGCATGTCAGTGCTCGGAGCCTTGGAGCTGATGCGCTGCTCGAGGAGCAGAACCTGCGCAACAATGTCGTCATACTTCCGCGCGAAGTAGGCAAGGGCCTCGTCATTGCTGACACCGGGGTACTGGCCCACCGGGTGCTCATCGCCGTCGATCGTCAGGAACACGTGGCCGTCACCCTCGACGCGGCCCCACCGTGCGGCTTCCGCCAGGGAAGTCGCGGAGGCGACAGGTGCCGGGGCTGCGGCCGGTGCGGCTGCTGCCGGCTTGGGCCGGGCGGCGAAGGCTGCTGGCGACGGGGCCGGACGAGGTGCCGGAGCAGGCACCGGCGCCGGAGCCGGAGCCTCTACGGCCGCACTCTCCTCAACCACGGCCACTGCCTCGTCACCTTCGGCCTGTGCGGCCACGCCCTCTTGATCCACATCCTCTTGAGCCACGGTTTCGCCAACCGTGGCCTGTTCGGCGGTTGCCTGGTCAGCGTCTGCCCGGGCGGCCACGGGGGCCGTTGCCTCGGTCAGGTCTGCTGCTGTTTCGTCGGATTTCTGACTGTCTGTCACCGCTAAAAGTCTTTCGCTTGGAGGGAAATACTCACGTACCGCACCGCAGCCGTCTGGCCGGGCTTCCTACTTCAGAGAAAACGAGTCTATCGTGACTGCTTCGACGGGCGCGCCGTCCGTGTCGCTGCTGCCGGGGGTGATCCCCGCCGCCGCAATAGCGGACACGACATCCAGCCCGGACGTCACCTTGCCCACCACCGTATAGCCGCCTGCTGAGTCTGCGGGAATCATGGTGTCTTTATACACAATGAAGAACTGCGTGCCGTTGCCGTAGGCGTTGTTGCCCGTCCTGGCCACCGCTATGGTGCCCGCCGGATAGATGTTGTCTGCCGGGACGTTTTCAAGTGGGCCCCAGGTGAAGTCAGGCCGCCCGCCCCCCTGGCCGTCCGCTGAACCGCATTGCAGGACACCGAAGTTTTCGGCGGTGGTCAGCCGGTGGCAGGTCTTGCCGCTGAAGTAGCCCTCGTCGCCGAGGGATTTGAAGACTGCGGCGGCCTGCGGGGCCTTGGTTCCGTCAATTTCAACGCCGAGTGGACCTTTGTTCAGAGCTAGTTCACCGGTGAACACCTTGCCGGCTGCAGTGTCGGGCGCCGGGATGTTGGCGCCGTTGGTGGCGGCTGCCGACGACGTGGGGGACTCGGACGGGCTGGTCAGGCCAGCCTCGGCGGCGGCGAATTCGTCTTCTGTGGGGTTGCCCGCAAACGACGTGAGCTGAAGAACGACGGCGAGCAACACGGCGGCGGCACCGGCACCGGCGGCAATGAGGTTGTCGCGCTTGCGCCGTTTTTCCTGGTCCCGCCGCAGCTCGCGCTTTGCCTCCATCTGCTGGATGCGCCGTTTGGCTTCGCGGGCGCTGCGTGAACTGGCCGCCAATGGTCCTCCTGTGTGTCGGGCCGCGTCCGGTCAGTACTGGCTCCGGAGGCGGTTGTCTGCCGGCAGCCTTGCGGTGCCGGCCGCCGTATTAGAGATGCCGGCGGATGACGCATAAACTGACTGCCGCACATAGTTTATGCATGACTTGCCCGACTGCCGCCGTTCCCCGCCCGTTTCGGGTGGAATGCCGGGCAAAGTCCCAGGCACCTTCATCAAGAGGAGAACATCCACCATGGCACGCACCGCCTCCCTGTCCGGATTCCCCGAGTGGCTTCCCGAGGAGCGGCTGGTGGAGCTGCACGTGCTGGACACCCTCCGTAAGGTTTTCGAGCTGCACGGCTTCGCGTCCATCGAGACCCGTGCCGTCGAAACCGTGGGCCAGCTGCTGCGCAAGGGCGAGATTGACAAGGAGGTCTACGGCCTCAGCCGCCTCCAGGACGACGACGACACCTCCGACGCGGGCAAGGCCGGCAAAGCGGACCCCAATGCCCTCGCGCTGCACTTCGACCTCACGGTGCCTTTTGCCCGCTACGTGGTGGAGAACGCCGGGTACCTTGCGTTCCCGTTCCGGCGCTACCAGATCCAGAAGGTCTGGCGCGGGGAACGCCCGCAGGAAGGCCGGGCCCGGGAATTCACCCAGGCGGACATCGATGTTGTGGGCGACGGCGAGCTGCCATTCCGCTACGACGTGGAGATTGCCCTCGTCATTGCCGAAGCCTTGAGCGCCCTTCCGATTCCGGACTTCCGCCTGCGGATCAACAACCGCAAGCTCGCCGAGGGCTTCTACCGCGGCATTGGCCTGGACGACACCGCCGGTGTGCTCCGCAGCATCGACAAGCTGGAAAAGATCGGGCCGGCCAAGGTCGCAGAGCTGCTCAAGACCGAACTGGGTGCAACCGACGACCAGGCGCAGGCGGCGCTGAAGCTGGCCGGAATCCGCACCGAAGACACCTCGTTTGTGGCCAGGGTCCGCGCGCTGGGCGTGACCAATGACCTCCTCGAGGAGGGCCTTAATGAACTGGAACAGGTGATCGAAGCTGCCGTGCAGCGCGCGCCGGGCAAGGTTGTTGCCGACCTCAGCATCGCCCGCGGCCTGGACTACTACACCGGCACCGTAGTTGAGACCGTGCTGGTGGGCCACGAGCAGCTCGGTTCCATCTGCTCGGGCGGCCGCTACGACGCCTTGGCGAGCAAGGGGAACCGCAAGTTCCCCGGCGTCGGCCTTTCCATCGGCGTGACCCGGCTGGTGTCGCGCATCCTGAGCCAGGACCTGGCCAAGGCTTCCCGTTCGGTGCCCACCGCCGTGCTGGTGGCGCTCACCAATGACGACAGCTGGGGGGCCGCACAGGATATTGCGGCCCAGCTCCGCAGCCGGGGCATCGCCACCGAAGTGGCGGCCAAAGCCGAGAAGTTCGGCAAGCAGATCAAATTCGCGGACCGCCGCGGCATCCCGTTTGTCTGGTTCACTGACGACGACGGCAAGCACCAGGTCAAGGACATCCGCTCAGGAGAGCAGGCCGACGCCGACCCCGCAACGTGGACGCCGCCGTCGGAAGACCTCAATGTTCAGGTGACTACAGTCCAGGTGCCGGCGGCAGCTGCCCAGCCGGCCTGATCGGCGCCAGCTAGCGGCGCAGCCGAAGCACCACAAACCGGACAGCCGCTCCGGCGGCCAGGACAGCCGCCATCCCCAGCACCGAAGCGGGCGGCAGCGTGAAAGCCAGCATCAGACAGCTGAAGAAGCCGGCCACATTGAGCCACTTCGGCCCGTGGGCCGGGTGCTCCGGCAGCGTGTAGGCGGCGGCGTTCGCCACCGCGTAGTAGATAAGCACACCGAAGCTGGAGAACCCCACCACAGTCATCACATCAGTGGTCAGGAGCAGGAAGATCACGACGGCGGCTACCGCCAGTTCTGCCACGAACGGCACCGTGTGCTTGCCGCCTACCCGGGCCAGGGGCGCTGGCAGGTCGCGTTCCCGCGCCATGGCGAGGGCAGTCCGGCCGACTCCGGTGATGAGCGCCAGCAGGGCGCCAAGGCACGCCGCTGCCGCGCCTGCCTGGACCAGCGGCGCACCGGCGGCAAGCCGCGAATTGAGCACCGCGTCCAGCAGCGGAGCCGTGGTTGCTGACAACCGGCCGCCTGACAAATGGTTCTGCAACAGCAGCGCGAGTGCCAGGTAGATGACGAAAGCGCCCGCAAGGGCAGCCAGGATCGCGCGGGGAATGGTCCTGGCCGGGTCCCTGACTTCCTCGCCCAGGGTGGCGATCCGCGCGTACCCTGCGAAGGCGAAGAACATCAGGCCCGCGGCCGGCAGCACCCCATCGATTCCGCCGCTGCCGCCCGCCCCGGCTGTCCCGCCGGACATCACGCCGGCCGGATGCGGCCCCACGATCGCGGCTGCGGCAACAAACACCAGGGTGGCCAGGACAACGCACAGCAGGACCCGGGTCAGGAGCGCCGTGCGCGTAATGCCAAACAGGTTCAAGGCCGTCAGCGCAACCACCGCAGCGATGGCAACCGGCACGGCGTAGCCCGGTGACACGTAGTGGGCGAACGTCAGTGCCATGGCGGCGCAGGACGCCGTCTTGCCGCTGACAAATCCCCAGCCGGCAAGGAAACCCGGCCATTCCCCCAGCCGCTTCCGGCCGTACACGTACGTTCCGCCGCTGGCCGGATACCGTGCGGCCAACTCTGCGGAGGCAACTGCGTTGCAGTAGGCCACGGCACCCGCGACCAGGACAGCGAGGACCAGGAAATTTCCGGCCAGGCCCGCCGCGGGGGCGAAGACTACAAAAACGCCGGCCCCGAGCATGGAGCCCAGGCCGATGGACGTGGCGTCAAACACGCCCAGCCTGCGTTGAAGCTGCTGGTGTTCGGACATGGGGGAGGCGGGCCTTTCCAGCGGGTAAACTCAGACGGGATTGTTCCCGGAACGATCCTATGCAGTTTTTATCTTTTGTTTTCCTGCTGTCGTCTTCAGAAAGGCGTGCTGTGCTGCGCACACATGACCTCGGATCCCTTCGCTCCGAGCACATTGGACAAACCGTAACCCTGGCTGGCTGGGTGGGCCGTCGTCGTGATCACGGTGGTGTTGCATTCGTGGATCTGCGCGATGCGTCGGGCGTGGCCCAGGTTGTGGTCCGTGAGGAAGAAGTCTTCCACGGTCTGCGCAACGAGTACGTCCTGCAGATTACCGGCACCGTCTCCCAGCGCCCCGAGGGCAACGAGAACCCCGCCCTGGCCACCGGTGCCATCGAGGTCATGGCGGACAAGGTGGTCATCCTCAATACCTCCGATCCGCTGCCGTTCCAGATCGACGAGCACGTGGAGGTGGGTGAGGAAGCCCGCCTGAAGCATCGCTACCTTGACCTGCGCCGCCCCGGCCCCGCCCGCAACCTCCGGTTGCGCTCCGAAGCCAACCGGATTGCCCGCGAACTGCTCCACCAGGACGGTTTTGTCGAGATCGAGACTCCCACGCTGACGCGTTCGACGCCGGAAGGTGCCCGCGACTTCGTGGTCCCGGCGCGCCTGGCGCCGGGTTCCTGGTACGCGCTGCCGCAGTCCCCGCAGCTTTTCAAGCAGCTCCTGCAGGTGGGCGGCTTCGAGAAGTACTACCAGATCGCGCGCTGCTACCGCGACGAGGACTTCCGCGCCGACCGCCAGCCGGAATTCACCCAGCTGGACATCGAAGCCAGTTTCGTGGACCAGGACGACATCATTGCCCTGGGCGAAAACATCGTCAAGGCACTGTGGAATCTGATCGACGTCGAGATCCCCACGCCCATCGCGCGCATCACCTACGCGGACGCCATGGCGCGCTTTGGCTCGGACAAGCCGGATCTCCGTTTCGGCGTGGAGCTGACTGAGCTCACCGAATTCTTCAAGGACACCAACTTTGGCGTCTTCAAGGCGCCGTATGTGGGCGCCGTGGTGATGCCCGGTGGTGCTTCCCAGCCGCGACGCACCCTCGATGGCTGGCAGGAATTCGCCAAGCAGCGCGGCCACAAGGGCCTGGCGTACGTCCTCTTCAAGGAAGACGGCGAACTGGCCGGCCCGGTTGCCAAGAACCTGACCGATACCGAGCGTGCAGGCCTGGCGGACGCCGTGGGCGCGAAGCCGGGCGACTGCATCTTCTTCGCCGCCGGTGAGAAGTCTGCGGCCCGTGCCCTCCTGGGTGCTGCCCGCGTGGAGATCGGCCACCGCACCGGCCTGATCGACCCCGGCGCCTGGGCCTTCTGCTGGGTGGTTGACGCTCCTATGTTCGAACCGGCGGCCGCAGCGGTGGCGTCCGGCGATGTTGCTGTTGGCGCCGGCAAGTGGACGGCCGTCCACCACGCCTTCACCTCGCCCAAGCCCGAGTTCATGGACACGTTCGACAAGGACCCGGAATCGGCGCTTTCCTACGCGTACGACATCGTGTGCAACGGCAACGAAATCGGCGGCGGTTCCATCCGTATCCACGAGCGGGACGTCCAGGAACGGGTCTTCGAACTGATGGGCCTGGACCGGGAAGATGCCCAGACTAAGTTTGGCTTCCTGCTGGAAGGCTTCAAGTTCGGCGCCCCTCCGCACGGCGGCATCGCCTTCGGCTGGGACCGCGTGGTGGCATTGCTGGCGGGCGTTGAGTCCATCCGCGACGTGATTGCGTTCCCGAAGACGGGCAACGGTTACGACCCCCTGACCCAGGCCCCCGCGCCGATCACGGCGCAGCAGCGCAAGGAAGCCGGCGTGGACTTCAAGCCGGAAGCCAAGAAGGCCGAGTAATCTGAACACCGCAGTGGAGAGGCTCCCCGGGAAACCGGGGGGCCTCTCGCTTCGGAAGGGTGGTACGTGATGACAGCTCCAACTCCAGCGCCAGCCCTGCCTGGCATGGAGGCGCTGATGGACGCTGCATGGCCGGCCCCGGACCGCGAGGAATCCAACGGTTGGGTGCTGAGGGCGGCCTCCGGCGTGACGCAGCGCGCCAATTCGGTGTGGCCGCGCGAGCCGGATGGCGGCACCGGCCAGCGGCACGAGGCTCTTCGTGCCGCCCGGCTGTGGTACCGCGGCCGGCGCCTGCCGCTGATTTTCCAGGTCTTCGATGATCCCCGCTCCACCGGACTGAATGCCATCCTCGACGGGGAAGGCTTCACCCGCCAATCCGAAACACTGGTGATGTGCCGGGGCAACGGGACGCAGGCGGCGGACCAACCGGCGATGGCCCAACCTGCCGTGGCTCAACCCGACGTCGAGATCTCCATGGCCCCCAGCGATGAGTGGCTGGAGCTGTGGTGGAGCGTGGATGGCCGTGGCGGCCCTGCCGAGCGTGAGACCGCACGCAGCATCCTGACGGGCTGTCCGTCGGTCTACGCCATGGTGGGGTCCGACGACGGTGTGCCCGCCGCCGTCGGAAGGCTGGCTCTCCCTGCCGGGGACGCAGCAAGCAGTTGGGGCGGGCTTTACTGCATGGCCACGCGCCCGGACGCCCGGCGGAGCGGACACGCCCTGCGGATCATGCAGGCGCTCCTGTCCGAAGGGGACGCCCGCAACCTCGCCGGCTACTGGCTGCTGGTTACGGCAGCGAACTCCGGGGCCCAGCAGCTCTACGCCAAGGTGGGATTCCGGGAAGCCGGCCGCTACCTGTACCGGCAGGAACGGCCCAAGCGGCACCTGACCGGCTGCTGACATCAGGAGCACCGGACGGCTGCAAAGCGCTGGCAGATCCAAGGCACGGGCACGTCAAGGCTCAGGAACGTCAATGCTTATCCCAAAGGATTCGCGCCGGTCAGCAGGCCCGGTGGCGCCGGCGATCATCAATTTTTCCCCCGTGATCCCGATGGCAGAAACACTGAGATCCTCCTGTTCGAGTGCAGTGTGGTCCACGGGCCGGGCCGCAAACTGCCTCCCGTCGCCGCTCACCATAAGAACAGGAGTATGTTGCCGTGGCGGCCCCTGGGTTGCGAGCAGCACGAACCCTTCGCCGTTGACAGTGATCCGGGGGAGGGCCACGTCCTGATCGGTTGAGGAAGCGTCCAGGTCGGTTCCGTGCTCCCAGGTCAGTCCGTTGTCGCCGCTGGAGAATGTCGAATAGCGATTCGGTTTCCCCGTGGAGCTGTGTTTCACCACGGCGACCGTCCGCGATGGCCCGGCAGTGAGTGACACAACATGGGCATCCGTGTAGCCCTCGGCTCGGGGGAGCAGCACCGGCGTCCAGGTCCGGGCGTCAGCGGATGCCCACACCGTTGCTGTACGTAGCTGCCCCTCGTCGATGGATCCGCCGGCCAGCACTGTCCGGGCCGGTGTCTCGGCCAGTGAACCGATGTAGCGGCCTGCGGCTGGCTTGCCCCGGAATTCGCTTCCCTGGACATGGCTCCACTTGGCCCCGTCGTCAGACACTGCGATTCCCGCATGGTCGGCACCATCGGCAGTGAACCATCCCGCCGCGAGGAAGCCGTGGCTCGAGGGAAGCACCGCTGTCACCGGAGAGTCCCCGTTCTCAGTGCCGGCGCCGAAGATGTTGCCGGTGTACACCGACCATGCTCCGCCGTCGGGCCGTGACCAGATGACCGGCAGCCGGCTGTTGGCTGTCCTGCTGCTCCCCAACAGCATCAGGCCGCGGGGTCCGGCCGCCATGGTGTCCAAGGTCTGGTTCTCGTCACTGACCAGAGTGGTGTACTTACTGAAGTTCCTTTCGCCCTCCAGCTCCCAGATCGTGGGCTGGGAACCGACCGATCCGAAGGCCAGCGGTTGGCCACTGCCGCTGCTGAACCCGGTGATATGCGGTTCCTTCCCGGCGGTGAGCAACGGCGCCGCGGCTTCCAGGGCAGCATGCCGTTCGGTCACGGCTCCGCCGGCGTCCACGTGCCAGAGGCGAACCTGGTCGTTTCCATGGTTGGAGTCGGTGCCGGCCACCAGGAAGCCGTCGGCCACTGCTGTCACGTCGGAATAGAGTCGAAGCCCGTCCCCGGCTGGTTCAGGCATCTGCAGTTCGGACCAGGGTTGTCCAGGCCGCTGAAGCAGGACCCTGGGTATGTCGACACTCAGCTCGCCGATCATCTGGGTGGCGATCGCTCCTGCGGAACCGTAGGCAACGTCGGACTGCTGAGGGAATTCCTGGGCTTGGGTGCTCCACGAAGGGTCGGCGGCGAGTTGCCATGCTCCTCCCGGTGTCCAACTGCCGGACATGCCCAGGGGAAAGTCTTTCGGCAAGTGAACTCCGGGCCACGCATGGCCAGTCACCCTGAAATCTGTTCCCGACCAGGCTGCGGTCCAGAGGGCATTGCCAAGGACCCCAATGCCCGAGGCATCCGGACTGGCATCCTGCCAGCTGTTCCCGCCGTCGGTAGAGGAGAACGCCCGTGAAAATGGCGGACGGCTGGGATTGACCTCCTGCCCCACGAGAAGCACGGCGGCCGGGCCCGCGGCCATGCTCAACGGGTGGAAGGTGCCGTGCGCGCGGGGCAGCCCGGCTGCTGTCCCGTCCCGGGCGGTCCAGGCTGAACCGTCGCGGCTCTGGTAGAGCGTCATGGCCGTGCCGTCGGACTCGCGGTCGGGTGTTGTGGCGAGAAGCCAGCCGTGGGCCGTGCCAACGGCCGCGTTCAGGCGGGTGGCCGTGGTGTCAAGAATTGGTTCCGGCTGAAGGCTGAAGTCTGTGCCGTTACTGCTGGTGAAGGCGAAGACCTGCCCGTTGCGGTACCCGAGCAGGAGCCATTGGCCATCGCGGACAGCCGGCAGGTTGTACAGCACCATGGCTGGATCGGCCTGGCCGTCAAACAGCACTGGCTGCCAGGAAACACCGTTGTCCGGGGAATAGGCAGCCCGATGGCCGTCGAAGCCTGGCGTGGCAATGTCCAGTACGGCCAGGACTTCATGCCCCCGACTCGCCATGTCCCGCAGCGCACTGTTAGTCCGGTCTTCGCTGGCCAGGGCGGTGTCGATACCGTCGGCATGGAAGGAGAGCCGGGTCTGGTCCAGCCAGTTGCCGTCCGTGCAGCCGGTGCAAAACAGTGTCAGCGCTGCCACAACGGCAGCCAGTCTCATTCATAACGTCATATCTTCCCCCGGCAGATGATCCAGGCCGCGGAAGCGGCCCCTTGCTGGGGAGTCTAGGCAGGAAGGGGCCGCGTGCGCTTGTCACTGAGGGCCGGTTGTGGATAACTATGCCGAGCAGACCGCCAATGGATTCACTTCGCCGCAGACTCAGACCGCAGCCTGACCGGCTGCCACGGGACCATCACGAAGTTAATGATTGAAGCTTCAATAAAAGAGGCGTAGCATGGTTGCATGATACAAACACTCGGCCTGCCCCCGGTTCTCTTCCTCAGCCACGGCGCGCCGCCGCTTGCCGACGACGCTACCTGGACCCGGCAGCTTCACGACTGGTCCGGCACCTTCAGTAAGCCCAAGGACATCCTGATGGTGTCCGCGCACTGGGAAAACGCTCCCGTGACGCTCAGCGCCACCCAGCGGGATCCAGGCCTTGTTTATGACTTTGGCGGCTTCGCGCAGAAGTACTACGACGTCAAATACGACGCACCGCAGGCTCCGGAGCTCGCCACGGAGGTGGAACGGCTGGTGGCCGGGCATGGCCACCACGTTGAGAGCGATGAGAGCCGTGGGCTGGACCACGGTGCATATGTACCGCTCAAGGAACTGTTCCCCGAAGCAGATGTTCCTGTGGTCCAGATGTCCATGCCCACCCTCGATCCGCGGGGCCTGTTCAATCTCGGCATGTCGCTGGCACCGCTGCGCGAACGGGGCACCCTCATCGTCGGTTCCGGGTTCACCACGCACAACCTCCGCTGGTTCAACCCGGCCGGTGGTCCGGACAGTACTCCGCCGGCAGCCTCGAGCGAGTTTGACCACTGGGCGGAAGAGGCCATGGCGCGCGGCGATGTCGATGCCATCCTGGACTTCCTGAACAAGGCCCCGGCCGCCCGGCAGGCGCACCCGCGCAGCGAGCACTGGGCGCCGCTGTACGTTGCGCTCGGCGCAGCCTATGGCTCCGGTGAACTGCACGCGAAGACTGCCATCGAAGGATTCTGGTACGGGTTGTCGAAGCGCTCCTGGACGCTGACCTAGAAATTACGCCGGGGTCAATCCGGGGCGCTGAGAATCAAAGCGGCACCGGACCGGCTGCTAGGTGCCTTCCGGTGCGTAATGCGGCCCGATCCACGGATACGCGGTCATTTCGCCGCAATCGGCGGATTTCGTGGCTGCATCTCCAGCTGTTGTTCGGCCAGTAGATCCCGGCGCCGGTCGGTACCCTCCAGATACGGGGCGCCCAGTTCTTCGATCGGCGTTTTGTACGTCTCACGGGAGTAGAACACCGAGACGGCCGCGATCAGCATGCACACCGTGGCGAAGATTGCGACGGGAATCCAGCCGGTCACACCGGGGGCCAGCAGCACGCCAGCGATCAACGGGGCGAAGCCGGCAAGGACCAGACCGAGCTGGTTGCCCATCGTCATGCCGGTGTAGCGCACTGGCAAGCCGGGGTGTGGACCGCGCCGCCACTGTGACTCTGGCACACGAGGCCTAGGCGGACAGGTTGCAGCGGCCTAATCCGGCGCGTCCGCTACCTGGATACGCACGGCACAGACATCCGCTGCTGCCTTCCTCATCACTGCGCCGTTGGGATCGGGCACATCCAGGAAATCCAGCCGCGGGACGGAGGAATAGAGCCTCAGCGCCGGCTGGTCCATGACCAGCCAGGCCAGGGTCCGGTCCCCGCCGGGAGCAAGGTACTCGACGGAGTGGCCGCCGAAGATCACTGCTGCGTGAGCCGCCACCTTCTCCACCAGGTCATCTGCCTGGTTGGCGCGACGGCGTGCAAACCGCTGCTGGGACTGGCCACCGGCCGCGGACCGGGACTGCACGTAGCGGGACCCTGTCTTGGACGCCAGCACGGCGCCTTCCCTGGTCACAGCCACGGCGAAGCCGCCGCGCCGCACGAGCAGCATGCCCGCGGTGCGTGGCTGGGATGCAACGGAAGCCAGCCGTTCCAGGGGATCCGTGCCCCTTCCGGGCCTCCCATCCGGAGGCCACGGCGCCTGAAGCAGCGCGCTGGTGCCGTCGGCTGCGACAAGCCGCACGCCGTCGTCGTCATCGCTGAGCCGGAAGCCGCCGTGCGCGGCGCCGAAGCGTTCCGCCCACCCGGCGAGGCGTTCTCCGGACACAAACGCGGTCCTGACGGACCCCGGACGGGCGGCGCCGGGGGTGCTGCGTGCGCTCATGGCGGGATCCCTTGCGTGGAGGGCGGAAGTGGGGCGGTGAACTAATGAGTAGCCTATCTATGTGGATGATCTCTTCGCCCAAGGGCATGGCAATGACGACGACGACAGTGACGAACCGTCGTCGGCCGGCCCTGCCGGGACCGGCCGTACCACCGCGCCCCGCAGTCCCTTGGCCGTCCGGATGCGGCCGCGCACCCTGGATGACGTGGTGGGCCAGCAGCACCTGCTGGGGCAGGGGTCGCCGTTGCGTCAGCTGGCGGCAGGCACCGACGCCGTGGGGCCGGCCGGCCCAAGCTCGCTGATCCTGTGGGGACCGCCGGGGACCGGGAAAACCACCCTCGCGCACGTGATCGCCAAGGGCAAGGGCCGGAAGTTCGTGGAACTGTCCGCCATCACTGCAGGAGTCAAGGACGTTCGGCGCGTCATGGACGAGGCCCTGACAGCGCGGGACCTCTACAAAACCACCACGGTGCTTTTTCTTGACGAGATCCACCGCTTCAACA